>CAYSYH010000001.1:0-52644 GCA_964435455.1 uncultured Candidatus Saccharibacteria bacterium
ACTGATTATAATTGTGATACTTCTCTACCGCAAAACTGTCCTTTAAGTTCAAATACTATTTCTAATTATACAGCTGTTTATAGCAATTCTAGTCTTGTAAGTTCTGATATAGTTGGTTTTGATATTTATAATTCTCAAAATACAAAGTTGGCTTCTTGTTCTACAAATATTTCTTTGGGTAATAATCAACCATCCGCCTCTATAGATTTAAATTTTGATAAGTCGTCTTATGGCCTTTCTGTTGGTGCTACCAAAAACCCTACACTTTATATAGACCCAAGTAATTTTTCGGGTACTGTAACTATTGGTTTATCATGCAACCCCTCAAATATAATTGAGTCTTATTTTAATTCTAACAATTCTTCTACACTTCAGTTAAACCTTACTGATGGTGTTAAAGAAAGCAGAGATATAAGTATACAAGGTTTAAATTCGGGGAATTGCAACTTATCTGCTACAGTGGTTAGCAATGTAAATGCCACCGTTAAACCCGCAGAAGCTGCCGTTGATGTGTTAGGAGCCTCTTTTATTGATTTTAAGTATGTAGAATACAAAGGTACAGGCCAAAAAAGTAATCAATTTTATTGCGATGAATACGCTAGCAATCCAAATAATTTTATACAAATTACATCATCTTTTAATATGGAAATTAGCTCTGATATATCTAATAATTCTATAACTTTATCTAGCTCAAAACTTACCCCTTATACTACAGCTCCTAATACTAATTACACATTTACTCCTTTGTTTGTCAATAATCCCTATTTTAACAATAAGTCTGTACGTTGTTGGAAAACTTATAACGGAGATAAGCCAAATTCCACTTTAAGTATACAGTCTCCTAATGCTGGTAACAGAAAAAGTGTTGTAATGATACTAGCCCCAGAAAAAACAAATAGCTGGTTTAATGCTGTTGGGGGTAATTTACATGCTAGCTCTTCCATATTTTCTGATGTATATGATGGTAATGTATTTTTAAGTTCAAGTTCTTTTGTTAAAGCTGGAGTTTTATCAAATAAAAATAATGTACATAAGCCTACTGAAGAAGATAAATTAAGTTCTTCAAAAGTATATATTAATAATCAAAATTTAAAATTACTTTCACAAATTTTAGACAATTCTAATGTAATTTCACAATTAACTGTAATAAATTCTTTAAATGATATCAATTCCTCTAATTCCGGGGTTTACTTAGTAAATGGCAATTTATCTATAAATTCTGATTTTACTAAAACTTATATTCCAATAATACTTGTTATGGGATCTGTAGATATATCAAGTGATGTTGAGAATATTAAAGCTGTAATACTTTCTAAGGGTAACATAAATATCAAAAGTTCTAGCAATTTAGATAACGATAAAACTTTAAATGTTGTTGGGGGCCTTTATTCCTTAAATTCTATACTTTTTGGGAGAGTACGTTTTGATAATAATGAAACTCCTATAGAACAAGTTAAGTTTAGTCCATCCGTTTACTTTATAGATAATTTTTTTAACCCAAGTATATATAAGATTAGCAAATATTCATTAAGTACCTTAAGTATTGATTAGTGCTACCCTGCCCTACTAATGGTAAAAAAAAGTTATACTAAAAAAAAAGTATTAAATTTTTTAGCTCCACCTTTTATAGGTTTTTTTTTATTTATTTTTCTCGCCTATCCTTTTTTTAAAGATTATCAAAGGCCTGTATCTATTTTTGTGCAAGATACTTTTAAAGGTGTTACATACGAAGATTTAAATAAATCTAATGGTCAAGTTTATACAGTTACTCTAAATACAAAAAATATAATACCTAAAAAAATTTATATAAAAGAAGGAGATATACTAAGGTTTGTAAATAAAGGAGCTTATTCCTTATATCTTAAAATTCCTGATTTAAATTCTAATTACCTTTTGTACTCTAATGAAGATTTCTTTAGACTTTTTGAAAAAAAAGGGCAGTATGATTACACTATATCTTATAAATCAGTCTCAGTTGTTTTAAGTGGCACTGTTTATGTTGAAAAATAAATTTTATTTATTTTTAATTTTATTATTTTATTTTAGTTTTACCGCTATGGTCCTAGCGGCAGACACAACTCCTCCAATATCTACTTTAACTACAAATCCCTCATTTCCAAATGGAGCTAATAGTTGGTTTATCTCTTATCCGGAGGTTACTATTTCTTCACAAGATAGTGAGAGCGGAATATCTAATATTTATTGGAGGATAAATGGAGGAACCTGGAATAATTTATCTTTTAATAATGGGTTAAATCTTATACAAAATCCTTCTTTTGAAAATGGATACATATCCAATTGGTCCTTCGTGGCTCCATCATTTTCCGTAGGTTATAAATCTTCTCTTTTTAAAAGGACTGGATTATATGGTGCAGGAATAATAAGTTTAAGTTGGTGGGGTGATGCCTATTGGCAAAATACCGCTTATTTAGAGGCTGTTCCTTTAAAAACATATACATACCGATTTTATATTAGATCTGTTACCTCTTGGTTAGATAATGGTTTTTATGAAATAGTTAGTGTGAAAAATGGGGTAGAAACGGTATTAGTACATGTAGAAGATATAGATTTAAAATTTAATTATAAAGAAATAAGTGGTACTTTTGTAAGTACTTCTGATTCGGGGGCTTATCTTTATATGCGTATGGGAATTAAAGGTATAGGACATTTAAGTATTGATGATGCTTATATTTCTATGGCTGGAGAAAACACTCAAGCGCAATTTAATTTAAATCAGGAGGGTATAAATACCGTGGATTTTTATGCAGTAGATGGGGCTGGTAATGTTGAAACTACAAAGCAAAGTATTATAAAAGTGGATACTATAGAACCTTCCTTTTCGGATTTTGAAACTTTTAATGAAGTAAGTACCCAAAAATTTGCTAGTAGAATAAATGTTTCTGATTCCACAAGTAAACTAGAAGCCGTGCCTCAGCCTATTTTTAACTATGCAGTTGATGGTTTTACAAATGGGTATTATGACGATTATGCAAATTGTGCTGGGAATTTTAATTCTGGTTCCTACTTAAACTTAAATATAAATTATTCAGATGGTGCTACTTCTGGCCAAGTTTCTACTCCTGTAATAGATTATTGTGATACTAACTGGATAAATTGTAAACGTATAAATTTTTATGTACGTGACCAAGCAGGAAATATAGGCACCCATGAAATATGTATAAATGGTCCTTATATAGTAACCAAAAATGGAGATGTTTATGCTCGTTTAGATATAATTAATATGGGAATAGGTACAGAAGATAGTGTTTGGGGGGCTTCTGTTTCGGGTTCTAATATTAATGATATAAGCTCTACATCTAACATTTTTGTAGAATCTTATACAGCTCCATATTTAAATGATTTATATGCCAGATTTTTTAAAATATACGAAAATACTGCTACTACAATAACTTCTTTAAATAATCAAAATGGAGTATTTATTTTAGATTCTAACTATTCATTAAACTCTGAGCTTTCTTACAATAGTACAGAACAACTAGTTTTTATAGATGGAGATTTAGATATAAATAAAAATATAACCTCTACAGACTCTTTTGTAACTTATTTAGTAAACGGAAATATTTATATTGCAAATGATGTTACTAATGTAGATGTAACTTTAATTTCTACAAATGAAATATATACTGCCCAAAATGCAAACTTAGCTTCGGCATTAACTATAAATGGTTCTTTAATAGGACAAAATTTAAATTTTACCAGAAATACCGATAGAACTTTAGGATCTTCTGAAATTATTCAGGTAAACCCCTCTTCGTTTTTTAAAGCAACTTATTTAGTGGATAAAAATTTGTATTGGGAGCAAGTAGTTGATTAATTCACCTACTCAACTGTATAATAGTAGCGTGTTAATAATACCCTGCCTATGAATATATTAGGATTAGATTTTGGAACAAGTTTAATAAAAGCAGTAGAATTAAAATCTGATAAAAGTAAATCCGAACTTATTTCTATAGCTAAAGCAAGTTCTAAAGATATAAAATTAATGTCCTCTTCAAAAGAAGATATGGAGAGATCTATTAACTTTTTAACTGATTTTGTTATGCAAAATAATTTTTTAGGCAAATCTGTCAATATTAGTGTTCCTCAAACGTTAATCTATACTACAATTTTAAAGTTTCCTTCTTTAAAAGACAAAGAGTTAGAAAACGCTATAAAGCTTCAAATGGAGGGTCTTTCTCCCATCCCCCTTGAAGAAGCAAGCCAAACGTATCAAATATTACCTAAATATAATGAAGTGGAGGGTACTAGTGTTTTGGTTGTAGTGGCTCCAAAATCCCTAACAAAAAAAATACTAGATATAGCTACCGAATCTGGATTAAGGGTTAATGCTTTAGAACCGGAAGCTTTAGCTGTTTCCCGTTCTTTGCTATCAGAAGATTCTGAAGAACCTACAACTTTAATTGTAGATATAGGCCACAAATCTACAAATATTTCTATTTATTCCGATTTTTCTATAAGATTTATTCGCACACTCTCAACAGGTTTTAGTGCTTTTGTAAAATCTGCATCTCAAGAATTATCCTTAGAATCTGTTCAAGCAGAAGAATATGTTAAAACTTATGGGTTTTTATCCGATAAATTAGAAGGTAAACTGAAAAATGCTACAATGCCTATCCTTTCAATTATATTAGATGAGGTAAAAAGAGCTATTGCCTATTATGAAAAAGAAAATCCAAATTCTTTGGTAAGACGTATTATTTTAACTGGTGGCGGTGCTTTAGTGCCAGGAATAATTGTAAATGCTGCAAATTTTTTAAGTGTAGAAGTACAAATAGCAAATCCTTGGAACACTATTACATCTTTAGGTAAGTATAAAGATAGAATGTCCGAATTAGAATCCTTTGCTCCTCTTTATTCTGTAGCTTTAGGTTTAGCTTTAAAAAAATAATTAATTATTGCAAAAGTAGATTTTTAATTTTAAAATAAACGTAATGCCTGATTCAAATAAAATAAACCTTATTCCTTCGGAGGTATTAAAAGAAAGGTCATTAAAGAACCAATATAAGAGGTTTTTATATTTTTCTTTTTTTATTCTTATTGTATCCTTTGCCTCATTTGCATTTATAAGTTATATACTTTCCTCTTCTAACCGTAAGTTAACTTCATTAAAAAGAAATGTTGCAAAAAAACAGGATGAAATAAAACAATTAGAAGATGTTGCAAAAAAAGGAGCTATTCTTACTTCTAGATTATCTTACATTGATAATATTTTAAAAAATCGTACATATTATTCAAGGATAATGGACGAAATAAAGCTAAGGTCTAAGGCTGGTGTAGTTGTAACTGGTGTGTCCGTAAAAGAATTTGACGGAAAATTTGATACTTCTATAAGTGGTGTGGCCTCAAGTACAACTGTTTTACAAGATTATATGCTTGGTTTAGTAGCAAAGCCTGATAATTTGTTTTCTAAACCCAAAATATTGGAGGTAAGTGTTAGAGAGGGAGAATCTACAGCAACATTTAAAATTTCTTTGGACACAGATAAAAATTTAATTTTAGGAGAATAATTATGGAAATTAATCAGCCTAAAGAAAAAACAGTTGATTCAAATAAAGGTAACCATAAAAAAGCACCAGTTGCTATTTCTAAATTATCTTCTTACGCTACATTGTTAATTGGTTTTGGGATTATTTTAGGCTCTTTGGTGTTTTCTTATTTTACAACCTATGCTTTTTATAAAAAACATCAAAAAAACCTCGAACTTATTAAGGTAGAAAATTTAAAGATGCAACGTTTAAATAAAAAAATATCCCAATTGCAAAAAGCAAAAAGCTTGGCAGGTAGTATACAAGAGAATAATTCATTAACTTTAGAGGCTGTTCCTGCTGAAGATGATATACCTATTGTAATGTCTATGATTCAAAAAATGGCAAAAAACAGTGCAGTTAAAATTTCTACCCTAAGTTATGCTGGTTTAGAATATAGTGATTATGCCAAATCTTTAGATAAAACTGCAAATTCTAAAAATATGGCTAATTCTAATACAAAATCCACTACCAAATCTAAAAGTAAAAAAAGCACTTTAGAAGATGACGAGCAATATGACTCCTTTAAGGTAAATGTAATTGTATCAGGAAGATTTGAAGATGCTTTAAAATTTATTAAGTCTTTAGAGAATTCTCGCAGGCTAATTGATGTATTAAGCTTTAATTATAATCTTAAAAAAGATAACAATCTCAAAAAAGCTAAGACTAATAGGGATATTTTAAGTGTAAAGGTATTAGCACGCTCTTATTACAAAGATTTTTCTAAAACAAATTCACAAGATATAGAGTTAGATAAATATTTACCTATTATAAGTAAATTAGAAAATATGGAATATATAGATATAGATACTAGCAATGTTGTTATAGGTAAAAACAATCCCTTTTTACAAGGTTCTGATAATAATACCTCAAACTCTAAAACTGACTCTTCTAAATCTGGCGAATCAAATTTTTTTGAAATAAATAGCTTAGAGACAGGTGTAGAAACAAAAGATTTAGGAGTTACTAATGGGGGTTCTAGTTCTAATTCTTCTCAAAATGAACAAGATGTAGAGGCTGAAAAGGGAGATACTACGCAAGTACTTTTAGACTTGTTAAAACAAGAAGGACTACAATAAATACTTTTAATTAATCTTTTTTTTGTGTCTATTTCTCCATTCTTTAATTTTTTTATGGTTTCCGGATAATAATATTTTAGGGACTTTTTTACCTTTATAATTATATGGTTTTGTATATAAAGGATATTCTAAATATCCTTCATCTGTAAAAGATTCCTCTTTAATAGATTCAATATTGCCTAGTACTCCTTGAATAAGTCTAGATACGCTTTCTATAATTACCATAGCAGGTATTTCCCCTCCCATTGTAATATAAGGGCCTATTGTTATAACTTTATCCATTTCTTTTAACGTTCTTGTATCAAAACCTTCGTACCTACCACAAATTAAGGTTATATTTTTTCTACTAGTTAATTCTTTAGCTGTTTTTTGTGTGTATTGTTCTCCTTTTGGAGATAGTGCTATTTTATAGCTGTTTGTGACTTTCCTAATTGCCCTATTTATAACATCTGGCCTTAAAAGCATTCCTGCTCCTCCACCATATATTGTATCATCTATTTTTTTATGCTTTCCTATTCCATATTCTCTTAAATTTATTATATTTATTTTAAGGATTTTCTTTTCCATTGCTTTTTTTATTAAAGATTCTTTAATAAAGCAATCAAATAAGTTGGGAAACGCTGTAACTATATTAAAAGTTATATTTTTTTTAGATCTTAAAGATATTTTTTGTTTATTCCTCTTTTTGGGTATTTTCTTTATCTTTTCTACTTTCTTCATCTACATAAATATTTATTTTTACTCCGTCTTTAACTGCTTTTACAGTTAATATATTTTTAATATTTTTAATTCTTTGTCCACCTTTTCCTATAATAATTCCGTAATCTTCCTTATTAGCTTTTACATATAAGTTTACTACTGTATTATCTTCTTCTTGGGTTACTTCTAAATCTTCTGGGTGATTAACTAAAAGCTTTAAAATATATTCTAAAGGTTCTTTGTAATTGTATTGCATTTTTTTATATTAACTTACTACTTTATTTTTTTGGTTCTTCTTCATTTTTAGGTTGTTCTTCTTTATTATTTTCTTTAGATTGTTCATTATTTTCTTTTTCCCCCTCTTCTTTAGATTGGTTTTCTTGCTCTTCGTTTTTATCTTTAGGTTCATATTTTTTAAATTCATATTTTCCTGCAATTAAGTCCTTTACTGCTTGTGTTGGTTGTGCTCCTTTTGATACCCAATATTTGTACTTTTTTTCATCATATTTAAATAAAACCGGGTTATATGAAGGATTATAAAAACCTATTGCTTCTATATGCTTTCCATCTCTTGGTTTAGATGATTCAGCTACTACTATTCTATAAGAGGGTGCATTTTTTCTTCCTTTTTTTAGTAATCTTATTTTTAACATATCAATTTTAATAATAATTTAAAAGCGGTTTAAAGTATACCGTTATAGAGCTATGTTTTCAATGCTTTATTTTGTTTTAAATAAACTTTTAATGCATTTTCTGCCGCATTTATTTCTGCCTTTTGTTTTGAGCTACCTTTGCCTTTGGCTACTTGTTTTTTACCTATAAATACGGCTACTTCAAATTGTTTATTGTGATCTGGTCCCCACTCACGTAATACTTTATAGTTTGGGGTTATACCCTCTCTTTCTTGCACCGTTTCTTGAAACATAGATTTTTTATCTTTATATGATTTTTCTTTAATTATTTTATCTATCTTGTATAAAAGATTTTGATTTAAAAATTCTTTTGTTTTTTTTAAGCCTTGATCCAAGTACAATGCGCCTAGTACAGCTTCAAAAGTATTTGCTAAAATATAAGTATTATCCCTACCCTTGTTTAGCTCTTCTCCTTTAGATAGTCTTAAAAATTCACCAAAACCTAATCTTTTAGATTCTTCTGCTAAAGATTGAGTATTTACTAATGCTGATCTATAAGCTGTTAAAACCCCCTCTTTAAGGTATTTAAACTTATTGTATAAAAATTCTGTAGATATAAACTGTAAAACAGCATCTCCTAAAAATTCTAATCTTTCATTAGATTCAATATTTTTTTGATCTGATTCGTTTAAGTATGACCTATGTGTAAATGCTGTTATAAAGAGGTTTATGTTATTTATTCTTTTTATATTTAAAGAATTTTTGAGCTTTTTTTTATCCATTTTGTTTAATTATTTTTTCTTTAATAAGGTTCGCTAGTACTCCATTTACAAACTTGCCCGATTTTTCGGTGCTAAATTCTTTTGCTAGTTCTACAGCTTCGTCAACACATACTTTATATGGAGCTTTTTTTAAAAGAATAGATTCTAATATTGCTAAATTTATTATAATTACATCTATTTCTAATAATTGATCTTTAGGCCAAGTATTAAGGTATCTTTTAGACAATTTTTCTAGCTTATCTTTATGTTTTATATAGTTTGTGCTTAATAAATTAAATATATCTTTATCATATTTATCTATTTTTAAAATTTTTTTTAGTTCTTTTTTTTCTTGAGGTTTTTTGCTAATTAAATAGCCATATAAGTATGCTAACGCTAATCTTCTGGCTTGATGCCTAGGATCGGTAATTTTTTTCATTTACTTATTATATGTTCCGCAAGATTTACAAACAGTATGTGGTTTTACTGCATTACCACATTTAGAACATTTCTTAAGTTGTATAGCCTTTACTTTATGGTGTTGTCTTCTAAATCCTTTTCTTCTTTTACTTGTTTTCTTTTTTGGTTCTGCCATATTTAATTATTAATTTAACAGCATAAGTATACTAAATAGGGTTTTTAATAGCAACGATTTTATAAATTGATTAAATATTTTCTTTTAAAAAAATAGTATAGCAAGTTTTACCAAAGCATTTATTTTTAACTTTTTTAAATTCTGGTACTTCTATATTTTTTTCTTTTCTGCTATGAAATAAAACAAAAATACCTTTTGGATTTGTTGCTAGATGTACTGTTTTTAAAAAATGTTTTATAGGTAAATCATAAGGAGGGTCTGCAAAAACAATATCATATATAGCGCTAGTTTCACCTAAGAATTTTAAAACATCTTTTGGTTCTATTTCGGCTCTTTCGTCCAAATTTAAATTTATTAGATTTTCTTTTATAGTGTTAACCGCATCGTAGTCTTGCTCAACAAATACAGCAAAATCAGCCCCTCTGCTAAGTGCTTCTATTCCTAAAGCACCGCTTCCCGCAAACAAATCCAGTACTTTTGCACCTTTTAAATATTCTTGTAATACACTAAATACAGATTGTTTAACTATGTTTTTAACTGGCTTAGCGCTGGATGAAACTTTTAAATTAGACCTTTTAAATTTGCCTGCTGTAATTTTTAACATTTTTTATTTAATTATCTTTAATATTAAAAAAATCTCTAGTAAAATAATTTTGGCTATATTTTTTTAATTTTTCTTTATCATTATATATTGTATTGGCAATTTTAGCAGCTGTCTTTATTAGTTTTTTGTTTGAGAAACTTACAAATTTTAAATCAATCTCTCCCGATTGGCGTATTCCAAAAAATTCTCCTCCTCCTCTTTCTTCTAAATCCAACAAAGCTAATTTAAATCCATCATTTTCTTTTTCCATGTGTTTTAATCTTTTAACATTTAAAAAGTTATTGGTAGAAGGTATTAAAAAACAAAAACTTTTTAATTTGCTTCTCCCTACTCTGCCCCTTAATTGATGTAAGCTAGCTAGGCCAAATCTCTCAGCACTTTCTATGGCAATAATAGTTGCATCTTTTATATCTATACCAACTTCCACCACTTGTGTAGAAAGTAAAACACCTGATTTTTTACTTTTAAAGTTTTCCAAAATCTTATTTTTTTCTTCATCCTTCATCTTTCCGTGTAGCACTGTAATAAAGTTTTCTCCCAACTTTTTTTTAAGTATTGGTTCCATTTCTTCAATTGATTTAACATTTTCAAAATTAGGTATTAAACTCTTTTTTATAAAAGGAACTATGTAATATGCTTTTACACCCTTTTTCAATTCTTCCTTTAGCCATTGTAAAAAATCGTCTTTTCTTTTTTTGCTTAAAACTTTTGTAATTATTTTTTTTCTTCCTTTTGGTTTTGTTTTAATTTGGCATAATTCTAATTCATCAAAATAAGTAAGGGCTAAGGAACGTGGTATAGGTGTAGCTGTCATAGTTAATACGTGTGGTGGATTTTTTGCTTCTATAATTTTTGCTCTCTGTTTTACTCCAAATTTATGTTGCTCATCTATAATCACAAAATTAATTTTTTCAGATATATTTGGAATATTAAACAATGCATGTGTTCCTATTAATATATCCCATTTATTGGTTTTTGGCTTTTCAAAGGCTGTGGCTATTTCTATGTTTATAGTTTTTCCTAAATATTTTTTAAATTCTTTGTATATTTGTTTTGCTAATACTACTGTTGGTGCTAAGTATAATACTTTCCCTTTATTTTTAACTACTGTGTGGCTTGCCGATATTGCTACAATAGTTTTTCCACTTCCCACATCTCCACTTAGTAGTATATTCATAGGAACATTTGTTTTTAACTGCTTTACTATGGTATTAATGGATTTTTTTTGGTCTTTGGTGAGTTTAAAGGGTATTTTGTTTTCAAATATTTTATGGAAGTCCTTACTAATTTTAAAATTAGTAGATAGTTCCTGTTGTAGCTTTTTTTGTTTTATTGAATGTAATTTTATATGTATAACCTCATTTAAAGCAATTCTATCTCTAGCCTTTTCTACTTGTTCTATATTTTCGGGGAAGTGTAAGCATTTATAAGCCTCTTTTAAACTTAAATAATTATTTAATTCATTGTTTTCTAAAAAATCCTCAATTTCTATATTTTCTAAAGCCTCTAACATTAATTTTCGTAAGGTTTTCATTGATAAAAAATTTATATTAAAGTACACTGGAACAATTCTTCCTGAATGTATGGTAGTTTCTCCAGATACCTCAATTTGAGGGTTAACTATATTTAACTTACTCCCAAATCTAGTAACTTTACCTGTTAGCATATAATCTTTATTATCTTTTATTTGGTTTAAAATATATGTAGTGTTAAACCAAAGTATTTCTATGCTTCCTTCATTATCGGTAAATATGGCGCGTACCATTTGTTTCCCATACTTGGTCCTAAATAGTTTTATTTTTTTAAACCTTCCTTTTAATACTACCTTAATATTTTCTTCTATATTGGAGGTGTTTGTTATTTTACTTAAATCCTCGTATCTAAAGGGAAAATAATTTATCAGATCACCTATAGTTTTAATATTCTCACGTTTTAAGTTTTTTTCTATTCTCTCCCCTACTCCTTTTAAAATATTTATTGGATCTGTAGGGTAATACATATGTTTAAAAAATGGTCCTGGGGGCCGGACTCGAACCAGCAACCAATGGTTTTACAGACCACTGCTCTACCAATTGAGCTACCCCAGGTTTTAATAACTTAAATTATATAAGGTTATTATAATAAATTCCAGCTATAAAATATAAGGAAGTATTGACAATGCTATCATTGCCAAAGACCCTAGTGATAATACTATAATTGTAAGTTTTCTGTGTTTTCTAAAAAAAGTTAACATATATTACCGTGTAATTTTTAACTTATCCATAGCTTCTTTTATCTTTTTTGGTTCTTTTTTGCTAAAGTGCTCTCTAACTGGTTCTAGCAATTTTATTACTTCTTGTGCTACAGCATTTTTTAAATCCATAGGGTGTAATTTTTTGTTTTCAAAGTCTTTTTTAAGTGTATCAAAGTTTTCATAAACTACATTTCCTCCATATATATCTTTTCTTTTTATTTTTAATTTGAAATTTTTAATTTGTTTAAAAAACAAATGGTTTACCCAATCTATTATTGGATTAAACTCTATTTCTCCCTCGGGGCAAAAAGCTTTTTTTATCTTATCTTTTATTTCCTCTGGTGTATCTGTTACAAATATTGCACTACCTGGTTTAGATTTGCTCATTTTTAAACTAGCCCATAATTCTCTAATGCTTGTCTTTTTGTCTATTGGCCATTTTGGAGGAGGTGTTAACCCTAAAAGCAAGTGATGGTGTAAAGCTATTGGTTTTAGTTTTTTATTATTTAAAATTAAAGGATTTACCTTAATTTTTAAAGCTGTATCTCTAGCTATAACGTGTGCTTTACGTTGGTCCATTCCTGCATGGGCAAAATGAGCATTTAAAGCAAATATATCATCCACTTGCATTATAGGATAAATTAGCTTTGCAAAATCAATACTTTCTCCCTCGCTTCTTCCTAGTATATCTATGCTTCTTTTTACTCTTGAAAGATTTACATTTTTAGCTATGTCTATTAAGTTTTCCCAAAAAGTGTCATTATTGTGGTATAACTGAGAGCCTGTTACAAATTTTGTTTGAGATGGGTTGGCACCCACAGCTTTTAATACTGCTTTAAAAGCTTCTATAAAGTAAGGAATTCCTATATCTCTTATGTTAGTCTTATTTCCTCCCAATTTATCGTTAATAATAGTATGCCAATCTGCTAAAAAAATTGTTGTATTAATACCTGCTTTTTGCAAATCTCTAATTTTATATGCTGTCATAAAACCGCTCCCTATGTGTAGCTTTCCTGATATTTCAAAACCTATATAATGATTTATAGATGTATTCGATTTTAATATTTCTTTAATTTCTTCTTTGCCAATTACTTCATCTAAATTTTGTGTAATTATCTTTACTTTTTCTTCAATATTCATAATGTACAAATTTTATCATTTAAACTTAGTTTTGGGTATACCTTGCTAATTGCCTGCCAAAAAAGATTCCCAAGCCAATTAAAAAGCATAATAAGACTGGTAACCGATCTGTATTAATAACGGATTCTAATAAAAATAAACTTGTGTACAAAGTATCTGTTTTATTCTCTACTTCTTCTTTTTCTTCTTTGCTTTTTAGTAATGAACCAGTATAGCCAAAAGCAATTGAGCATACAGTTAATAGTGTTAATAGTATAACAAATTCCCCTTGGCTAGTTACAACTTCAACCAGCTCGTTATTCATAATTAAATTTTAATTAACCATCAATTCCTGGTATATATTTTTTACCATTAATATTAATAGGCTTTAGCCTTTTATATGGTATTTTTATTGGTTTTGGTTTTACCGGTATTGGCTTACCTATAAATTTGCCCGTAACTCTAAGTTTTAAAAACTTTATATCTACTCCCCCTTTAGAATCAGTTACTACTACCTTTAATGTGTATAGAGCATTAAGTTTTGAGTTTTTTACTGCTCCCTTAATTGTTGTTGTGGCTCTTCCTTTGTAATTAGATGTTTTTGTAGCGTATAATCCTTTTGGTAATCCATGTACTTTTATATTCATCATGTCTCCATCTTTATCTCTTGCTTCTATAACTTCTTTATATGGTGCATATAGTACTGCATCCTTTAATCTACTTGTAATTATAATAGGTTTTTTGTTAATTTGCTTTTTAGTTGGTACTATCATTGGGCTGTGGCTAAAAAAACCATATTGTAAATAATTATACTTTTTGGTGGTAAAAGAACATTCTTTTGGATTTTTGGTTGAGTATGCTATAAAAGAACCGCCATTTGGCAATACTGAATTAAAAGTTCTATGTAAATATGGCTTAAATCTAAAATCTTGCTTTTCACCACAAACTACTTTTAGTAATTCTTTATTTTGATTATGCCCTCTAACCCATTTAATTTTATAGCTTACATTCTTAAAATCTCTCAAGCTAGATGTTCTCCAGTCGTTTGTTATGTAATGTACTCTAGTTAATTTATAAACCCCCCAGTTTTTTGGTACACCACCTTTAAACAATGGTGTTGCTAATAGAATAACTGTGTTTTTATTACCAGTATAATCAAATCTTATTTCTAGGTTATTTCCTGGTGCACTCAGTATTAAATTTTTACCTTTTACAATTATATTTTCTTTGTAACAGCTTGTACCTACCAAAATAGGTTTGGGATTATTTTTCATTTTCTTATATATAGTAAAGCACCCTGTGGGATCTAATTTTATTTCTTTATCTGCTTTGTAGTAACCAAAACTACTTGTTTTTATTAGTTTTGCATGAAAATATTTAGGAGGTATATTAGGGTTTGGTTTAGCTTCTCCAACAGGGGAATAAAATACGCCAAAATACTGGGGTTTAATATTATTTTGTTTATCAACTATTCTTAAATCAGCATATACTATTTTAGTTTTAGTATCCAGCCTTATGTAATATAAAAAATCATAAGTATAAATTTCTCCAGTTATCCAATCAGGAGAATTTGAATAATCATAATTTTTAACAAGCTTTTGGTAATAGTTACTAGCTTGTATTTTAGCTGTATTAAAAAAAACTGTAGTCAAAAAAATTAATAAGGTTGAAGTAGTTATTTTTAAAAGTTTTTTAGCTTTCATTTTATATTTTATATATTAAAACTTATACCCTATAGTTTATTATATATTTATTTTATTGCAAGGGTTAATTTTAAAATCTCTAATATTTATGCTGATTTTTTAAATATTGAATATTAAGATGTGATATAATTTAATATGTATTATGCAACGTAAAAAATTACCCAAAAAAATAATATTGTTTAAAATATTGGCTGTTTTTAGCATTATAGGTGTATATTTAGGTATATTAAGCTCTGTAGCAATTTTAGGAACTTTTGCTTATTTTAGTTATAAAGTACCTTCTCCCGACAAACTTACAAATCGTAAAGTTACTCAAAGTACAAAAATATATGACAGAAATAAAATACTTTTATACGATGTATTTGAAAATGTAGATAGAACATTAGTAACTTTAAATGATGTTTCTCCTTATGTTATATATGCAACTCTTTCTGCCGAAGATGGAGATTTTTACAAGCATAAAGGTTTTGATCCTTTAGGTATTTTACGTGCTACTATCTATACTTCTTTGGGGTCTGGTTTACAAGGAGGTAGCACATTAACTCAACAATTAACTAAAAATGCATTACTTTCTAAAGAAAGGACTATAACAAGAAAAATTAAAGAGCTTATACTTTCTATGCAAATAGAAAATAAATATGATAAAGATGTGATTTTAGAATGGTACTTAAATGAGATACCCTACGGATCCACGGCCTATGGTATTGAAGCCGCATCACAATTTTATTTTGGTAAATCTGCTTCAGATTTAAATTTAGCAGAATCTGCCTTTTTAGCCGGTTTGCCCCAAAGGCCTACGGCATATTCACCCTTTGGTAAAACTCCAGATCTAGGTATACAACGGCAAAAATATGTTTTAAAGCTAATGAAGGAAAATGGGTGGATAAATAAAGAAGGAAAAAGGGAATATATTACACAAGAAGAATACGATCAAGCTATTAAATATAAATTACAGTTTAAAGGTTCAAAAACTAATATAAAGGCTCCTCATTTTGTTTTTTATGTTTTAGATAAACTATATGAAAAGTATGGTGAAGATTTTATTAAAAATTCAGGATTAGAGGTAATTACAACTTTAGATTTAAAAAAACAAGAAGAAGTTCAAAATATAGTCCAGGAAGAATTAAAAAAGGCAGAATATCTAAATGTGGGGAATGCTGCGGTTATGGTTATAGATCCAAAAACAAGAGAGATCTTAGTAATGGTTGGATCCCGTGATTATTTTGATTCTGAAAACGGCGGTCAGTTTAATGTAGCTACTTCTCCTACTAGACAACCAGGTTCTAGCATTAAACCTTTGGTATATGCTACAGGTTTAAAGCAAGGGTATACAGCTTCTACAGTTTTTATGGATGTTCCTACTACATTCCCCCCGCCAGATAGCGCAAGTAAACCTTACTCTCCTAAAAATTATGATGGTAAGTTTAGAGGTCCCGTGCAGTTTAGATATGCTTTAGGTAATTCCATAAATATACCTGCAGTAAAAATGCTAAAACTTGTAGGTATTCCTTCCTTACTTGAAACAGCACAAGATTTTGGGATAAAAAGCTTAAACCCCAACAAATTTTATGGTTTGTCTTTAGCACTGGGAGGAGGAGAAATATCTTTGATTGAAATGACAAATGCATATGCAGTTTTTGCTAGTAAAGGTTATTATGTAGATCCTATTTATATTAAAGAAATAAAAGATAATAAGGGGAATATTATTGAAGATTCTAAAAATGTGCAGTCCCCTATTAAAGTTTTGGATGAGGGCATATCTTTTATAATGTCAGACGTATTAAGTGATAATTTTGCTAGGTACTTAGCATTTGGCCCTGGAAATGCTTTAGAATTTAAAAAACACCAGGTTGCAGTAAAAACTGGTACTACAGACGATATACGAGATAACTGGACAATTGGTTTTACTCCTAATATAGTTGTTGGTGTATGGGCTGGTAATAATGATAATTCACCTATGAATCCAAATTTAGCCAGTGGTATTACTGGGGCAGCACCTATTTGGAGAAGATCTATATCTTTATTTTTAGATGACGAAAAAGTTAGCAAGTTTGAAAAGCCCAAAAATGTAGTGCGTGTAGAAGTGGGTACTATAACTGGAGGAAAGCCTGCTGAAGGTTTAGAGGATAAGCGTTGGGAATATTTTATTAAAGGTACCGAGCCTGTGGTACGTAGCCCTATGGTAGTAGAATTAGAAATTTGCAAAAAAGATGGAAAATTAGCAAATAAAAAATGTAAAGAAGATAAAAAAACAAAAAAGAAAGAATACATAAAGCTAACAGCACTTTTACCAGAATGGCAAGAAGCTGTAGATAAATGGGTAAAAGAAAACTACCCAAAAGACAAAGATGAATTTAAAAAGTTTTACCCACCTACTAAAAAAAGTGATTATGGAGAGGATGACGACTAAAATTATTTATTAGGTCTATCTACAGGTTTTTTTAATACTGATTCTATATAGTTAATTACACTATTTCTTATCTCTGTCATTTCATTGGCTGTTAAGTTTCTTTTTGGGTTTTGGTAATAAATTGTTATTGTTAAAGCTCTATTTTTACCTTTGTTATAATCATCTTTTATTTCCACTTTAGTTATATATTTATTTGCTCTACTAATTTTATTTATAATATCTCCAGCTAAGTCATCTAAATTTATATGTATTGTTAAATCTTCTTTAATTATTGCATATGGAGGGTTAAACCTTATAGTAGGATAGCTTTTGTATGCTTTAACTAAGTGCTTGTACCTAATTTGGGCATATGTGTATTTAGGCTTAACTGTTATAAATCCACATTTTTTATTATTAATGTATATATTTATTTGTCTTTTGTTAGGGTATTTAAAGGTGTAGTTGTCTATATTTAATACTTTAAATAAGTTTTTAAGTATATCTTTAATTTTATATATTCCTTCATTTCCCGAACTAAGTAATGCGAGGTATTCCTTTTCGGTAGGAAGCTTTTTGTTGTTCTTTAAATATATTTTTCCTACTTCATAAATATTTATTTCTTTATATTTTTTATTTAACTCTAGCGTTTGGTTTAAACTTGGTTCCAAACTTGTGCGTATATAAGACATCTCTTTACCTAAAGGATTAATTATTTTAACTGCCTTTTTTAAGTCAACATATTTTTTTGGTACCATTGTATAAGTTATAACTTCATTAAAACCAGCATTACTTAGGTACATTTTTGTAAGCCTTTCTACTGTAGGTTTTTTGCTAAACTGTTCTTTTTTATAAAAATTAGGAGGTAATTTTAAATCAATTTTTTCGTACCCATAAATTCTAATTACCTCTTCTATTAAGTCTTCTTCTATAGATACATCTTGTTCTCTAAAACTAGGAACTTTTACCGTTATAAAATTTTTACCTTGTTTTATAATCTCAAATTGTAAAGCTTTTAATATGTTTTTAACTATTTGCTTTTCTATTTTCTGATTGGCATATAAGTAAAGTTTTTGGTAGGTTAACGTTACTAAACTGTTTTTAGGTTTTATAGTATTTATATCATACAGCTTGCTAGCTATTTTAAAATTAGTTTGTTGTTTCAATAATTTTAAAGATCTTAGTAATGCTTTTGGTGGTAACTCTCTGTCTATGGATTTTTCAAACCTTAAAGCAGCTTCTGTCCTATGATTTAATTTTAAGCTTGTTTTTCTTATTTTTTTAGGATCATATATTTGCGTAAATAAAACTACTCTTTTGGTGTCCGGTTTTATCTGTGAATTAGCTCCTCCCATAATTCCACATAAATCTATAATTTTTTCACTATCTTCTATAACTATAGAACCTTTGGGTAATACTCTTTTTGCTCCATCTAATGTAATAATACTTTCTCCTTCTTTAGATTCTCTTACTTTCATTACAGAACCTTTTATACTATCGTAGTCAAACGCATGCATAGGTTGTCCTGTTTCTATCATTATGTAATTTGTTAAATCCACTATATTATTTATAGGCCTTATTCCTACTTGCTTTAACCTTTGTTTAATAATTTGGGGAGATTCTTTAATAGTTATGTTTTCTATTACACATGCTGTGAAACGTGGTGACAGTTTAGGATTCTCAATTTGTACCTTTAATAAATCTTTATTTGCAAAGTTTTCTGTATATACATCTTTTAATGGGTTATTAAAAATTACCTTTTGCTTTTCAGCCTTTAAAATAGCTGTTAATTCTCTTGCTATTCCTAAAATAGACAAATTGTCTCCCCTATTTGGTGTTATCTCTATATCTAACACAAAATCACCCTCTATATTTTTTATATACTCTACGCTGGAACTTCGCAATGTAAGTAAGTTGGCAATATCGCTGATATTTTTATTTGTTTTTACTATTTCTTTTAACCAATTTTGAGGTACTAGTATATTCATATTTAAAATTTATTTAAAAAGTCTAAATTAGGTGTATAAAACATTCTAATATCGGGTATATTAATATCTCCCTTCATCATATAAGGCCTTTCTACACCAAAGCCAAATGCAAATCCATTATATACTTTTGTATCTATGCCTACATTCCTTAATACATTAGGGTGTACCATCCCTGCTCCTCCTATTTCTAACCAACCTGCCTTACATAACTTGCATCCTTTCCCCTTACATTTATTGCACGAAACATCTACCTCAAAACTAGGTTCTGTAAATCTAAAGTGGTAAGGCCTTATTCGGGTAGTTCTATTTATACCTAAAAATCCTTTAATAAAGTAATCTAATGTTCCTTTTAAATGAGCTATAGTAACGCTTTTATCTATATATAAACCTTCAAATTGATAAAACATTGGAGAGTGTTTAGGACTTGCTTGCCTTCTATAACATTTGGCTATGTTAAGCATTTTTATAGGAGGTTTATTTTTTTCCATTTCTCTAATTTGTCCACTTGAGGTATGGGGGGTTAAAATATATCCTCCCTCTATAAAAAATGTTTCCCATTCATCTCTTGCTGGATGGTCTTTAGGCATATTTAAGGCTTCAAAAGGGTGCCAATCATCTTCTGTCTCTCTGTAAGTTTTTCTTACAAATCCTATTTTTCTTAATATATCTTCTATTTGAAATATAGAGTGTGTTGTTGGATGCAAGGAACCTTTTTTAAAAAACTTTTTTTCTAAGGATATATCTAGTGGAGTCTCCTTTTTATTAATTTTTTGTTCAGCCAAATTTAAAAGTTCTGTTACTCTGCTTTTTAGTTCATTCAACTCTTTACCAAACTTAGGGCGGTCCTTGGGATTAATGTTTTTTATTTCTTGGGCTATTTTATTAATTATTCCAGACTTTCCCAAATATTTTAATCTTATGGTTTTTAACCTTTTAACTTGCCCAACTTGTATATCTTTTAATTCCTTTTTTAAATTAATAATAACCTCTTTTTTATTCATTAATCTTATTATAACTTATACACTTATAAATTAAAAAAGGCAGCTTTTAAAGCTGCCTTTTAGGTGGTTAAAAAAATGTTTATTTACTTAATCACCTTTTTAACCACCTGTTTAAATGTTTCAAAATCGTTAAAGGCTAATTCAGCTAAACTTTTTCTGTTTAGTTGTATTTTTGATTTATTAAGGTTTTGTATAAATTTATTGTATTTTACCTCTAAATTGTTTAAACCTGCATTTATTCTTACAATCCAAAGCCTTCTCATTTGCCTTTTTCTTTCTTTTCTACCTCTAAATGCATGCTCACCTGATCTTATAAAGGCTTCGTGTGCTATACGATATAGCTTTCCTCTAGCTCCCCAAAAACCTTTATTGGCTTTTAAGATTTTTTTATGTCTTTTTCTCCTTGTAAAACCTGTTTTTACTCTTGGCATATTACATTCCCAATAATTTTTTTATTTTTTTAATATATCCTTTAGTATTTATTTGTGTAAATCTTTTTTGTTTAAATTTTTTAGATACATCTACTTTTGCCTTTAAATGACTAGCATTTACCTTCCCTTTTAAAAGTTTTCCTTTTTTAGATTTTTTTATTCTTTTTGCTGTTCCTTTATGTGTTTTCATTTTCATACATTAATATTTTACTTATATTAATTACTTTGTAAAGCAATAGATATTTATAATTATGGATTAATTTGTTTTTTAATTTTTCTAATCAATATTATTTAGTTTTTATATATTCTCCTAATAGTTTTCCTATTCCTATACCTAGTAACATAGCTACTATGCCTGTTATTAATAATCCTTCTGGTGAATTAGATAAAACCTCTACAGCTTTTTGGGCCACCTGTGGAAGCGGCTCCTGTAAAGGGTTTTTATTGAAAAAATCAACCATCCCCTCCCCTATTTGTGTGGCAAATTCTATTACTCTATTTAGTATTCCAGGGCCGTTTTGATTTAATGACTCTAATGTTAAAAACATATTTAAATTTTAAAATCCCCTTTATAAATTGTCAATAGCTATATATTATAGGTTACCCTATTTAGGTATAAGTGTTACCACTAAACTACGCCCTTGTTTTTTAATGCTATCTTCTGCTTTTGCTATATCCTCTAATTCTTTTAATATTTGGTTTAGCCTATCGTACCCCAGTTCTGGATGCACTATTTCTCTACCTTTAAAACGTAATGTAAACCTAACTTTGTCTTTATTCTCTAAAAATTGTCTAGCTCTTTTTAAACGTATATCTAAGTCGTGAGGGCTTATATTAACGCTAACTCTAAACTCTTTGAGTTTTTGTTTTTTAGATTTAACTTTAGCTTTGTGTTCTTTTTGTTGTTCCTGATATTTAAACTTGTTCAGCTCAATTATTTTACATACTGGTGGGGTTGCTTTTTCTGCAATTAGTATCAAATCTTTTTCTTGTTCTTTGGCAATTTTTAAAGCTTGTGTTGTATCCATTATCCCCAGGTTGCCTTGCTCCGAAACCACTCTAACTTTAGGGAATTTTATATATTCATTATATACATATCTTTTTTGTTTAAACTTCTTTTTTTTGTTTTTATAGTGAGCCATAAATTTATTATTTTTAATTTATTACTTTATAGTTCCATGGATTTTTTATCTATAAGCGGGGTAATCTTATTAATAAACTCATTAATTCTTATGTTATTTATTTGGTTTCCTTGCCTTGTTCTTACACTTACAGTTTTTTCCTGTTCTTCTTTTTCACCTACTATTAACATATAGGGTACTTTTTGTTCTTGAGCTCTTTTAATCTTTTTACTTACTGTTTCGTTTTTATCATCAAGTTCTATTCTAAAATCTTTTTCTATTAGTTCCTTATAAATACTTTTTGCATAATTTAAGCTTTTATCTGAAACAGGTATTACTATAACTTGTATTGGGGAAAGCCATACAGGAAAGTTCCCCTCTAAATGCTCAATTAATATGCCTAAAAATCTCTCAATTGATCCCATAATTGCAGCATGTAACATTACAACTTCTTCCTTTTCCCCCTTTTCATTTATACAATATAACCCAAATCTATTTGGCATGTTTCTATCTAATTGAATAGTAGCTACTTGCCATTCTCTCCCTAAAGAATCTGTTGCTATAAAATCCAATTTTGGTCCATAAAAAGCTGCCTCTCCCGGTGCTTCATAGTATTCTATACCTTTTTCTTTTGCTATTAATCTTATTTCTTGCTCGGTTTTTTTCCAAAGATAAGCATCTCCTAAATATTCTTGTGGCTTTTTTGGATCGTGAAAACTAAGCCTAACTTTTATTGGTAAATTAAAAGGTTTGTAAAAGTTTTGTATAATATCCCAAATTATTTCAATTTCTTGTTTTACTTGATTGTTCCTACAAAACACGTGGGCATCATCTTGAGTTATACTTATGACCCTACTTAAACCCGATAGCTCTCCTGTTTGCTCGTCTCTATAAACCATAGTAGTGTTGGCATATCTTTGGGGCATTTCTCTATAGCTATGTTCTTTGCGCGCAAATATTTGTGTGTGGTGTGGGCAATTCATGGGCTTTAAAACAAAAGTTTTACCCTCTCTTGTTTTTATTTTAAATAATTCATCTGCAAATTTTTTCCAATGCCCGCTGGTTTTGTATAAATTTTTTTTTTTTATATGAGGTATTTCTACTCTCTTATATCCTTTTTGTTTTCTTAAATCCCATACAAAATTGTCCAACAAAATCCTTACCATTGCTCCTTTTGGAGGCCATAATGGTATCCCTGGTCCAACTTTTTCTGAAAAAGTAAATAAATCTAATTGTTTCCCTAATTTTTTGTGGTCTCTTCTTTTTGCTTCTTCTAATAATTCTAAATATTTTTTTAAGTCCTCTTTATTTTTAAATGCTGTTCCATAAATTCTTGTAAGCATTTTGTTTTTTTCATCCCCCTTCCAATAAGCTCCAGCTATTTTTAATAGTTTAAACGCTCCAATTTTACCCAGTTCTTTTACGTGTGGGCCTTTACAAAGGTCTATAAATTCTCCAACTGTGTATAAACTTACTTGATTTTTCTTTCCAAAATCATCTCTTTTGCCTTGTTTTATTTCATCAATAATTTCTAATTTATATGGCTCTTCTTTAAATATTTTTTTTGCTTCTTCTACTGTTACCCAACTTTGTTTAAATTTTATATTCTCCTTTTTAATTTTTTGCATTTGTTCTTCTATATTTTTTAAATCTTTTTCCCCAATAGTCTGGGTTCCAAAATCAAAATCATAATAAAAGCCATTATCTATTACCGGACCTATAGCTATTTTAACTTTTGGATATAATTTTTTAACAGCGTATGCTAATAAATGTGCTGTAGAATGTCTGATTTTAAATAATTCCTTATCTTGTTCCATAATATATAATTAAATTTGGCAACTTTAAGTGTTTATGTGGAAAATACCTAATATATAAGTTACTCATTAATACATCTACCCCGCAAGGGGGTTGTAGTTTGTGTGTTTAAAATGATGTGCAAAATATTTAGTTTAATCACTAAATAAAATATAACACCTTTAATCCTTTTGGGCAAGTAAATTTATAATAGTATATCGTTAACCTATAATGTTTTTTGGTATATACTTTATTTACTATGACTAAAAATCAAACTAAATCCTTAGTAAATTTTTTTTACGAATTGGGCACATTGCGCAAAGTAGCCAGATCCCACCGACAAAACTTATTAACTAATGATTTGTCTGACAATATAGCTTCACATACATTTAGGGTTAGTATTATAGGCTATTTTTTAGCTGAATTAGAAAAAGCCAATATACAAAAGGTTTTGCTAATGTGTTTATTTCACGATGTGCCTGAATCCAGAAGTGGAGATCAAAACTGGGTACATAAAAGGTATGTAAAAGTTTTTGAAAAACAAATATTACATGATCAGTTAAGCCCTTTGCCTTTCTTTAGGAATATATTTAATTTTATTACCGAATATGTTAAAAGGGAAACAAAGGAATCTCTTATAGCAAAAGACGCCGATTTATTAGACCAAATACTTTTATTAAAAGAATATGCCTTACAAGGTAACAAAGAAGCCCAAGTTTGGTTAAAAGGCAAGGATACAAATAAAAATGCTCAATATTTAATGTTAAAAACAAAGAGTGCCAAAAAACTAGGTAAATTACTACTTAATTCTAACCCAAGTGACTGGTGGAATAATCTTAGTACAAGCGTTCGTAATTAAATTTTATCAAAACCTTTTTTTTGTAGTAAAAAGGCTTCTTTGTATATGCCATTTAGCTTTATTAATTGTTTGTGAGTACCTTGTTCTACAATCTCTCCATTTTTTAATACATAAATTCTTTGTGTATTACGTACCGTACTAAATCTATGACTAATAACTAAAACTGTTTTGTTTTTAGTATGTTTAAATAAATTGTTAAATATTAAATATTCGCTTTTTGGATCTATAGCGCTTGTTGGCTCATCTAATATAACAATCTGTGCATTCCTATAAAAAGCCCTTGCTAAGGCAATTTTTTGCCATTGTCCCATACTTAAATCTGTGCCTTTTTTAAATTGGGTATCTAATATCTAATTATATTTGTTTGGTAATCTTTGTATAAAATCATCTGCTTGAGCTTGTTTTGCAGCTTTAATTATTTCTTTTTTGTTGCTTTTTGTTATGCGTCCCATTTTTATATTTTTTTCTACTGTAAAATGGTATCTGTTATAGTTTTGGGTTAATAATGCAATGTTTTCCCATAGGCCGTTATAATCTATTTCCTTAATATCTATTCCATTTAATAATATTTTACCTTTTGTTGGGTTATAAATTCTCATTAGTAGTTTTATTAATGTTGTTTTTCCTGCCCCATTTTCTCCTATAAAGGCAACTTTTTCTTTTGGTCTAATAACTAGATTTATATTTTTTAAAGTGTATTTTTTGTTTGCAGGATATCTAAACCAAACATTTTTAAATTCTATTATTAGTGGTTTATTGTATTTTAATTTAACTGTACCATTTTTAATTTTGGGCTTTAAATCTAATAATTCTTTAAATTTTCTTGTGTAAATTAAATTGTCTTTATATGTTGAATATTTTAGTGAAAAATTATATAAGTTTTCAGATAATATTGTTATTTGCCTAAAATAAAAATTAAATGTACCTATATTTTTACCTAGTTTTAATGTTTGCTTAACAATTAATATTATACTTATACCGTTTCCTAAAGTATATATAATTGATGAGAGCAAATTCATGTTTGTTTTTTCCTTATCTCTTTTTAATATGTTTTTTAAAAACATTCTATAAGTTTTAGACAAGTGTTTTATTAAATAGTTTTGTAATTTATAGATTTTCACTTTATATAAAAAATATTTGTCTGTTAAATAATTTCTAGTTGTGTAAAAATCTCTTTTTTAAAAACTTTTAGCACTCCAGATTCTCCAAATATCTTTATTATATTTAGAATTTATATACATTTGGGGAATAAATGTAATTAGCATTATTAAAAAAATATATATATTAAACTTTAGTATGAGTATAGCAGCAGTTATTATGGTTAATCTTGTAAAAAAAGTTTGTGCAAAACTTTCTATATAAGAGTATACTTTATGTAAATTTTCTCCAGTTATGGTTATTAAGTCCTGGTATTTTGGTGATTCCAAATAAGCAATATCTAAAGTTGCAATTTTCTTTATTCTTAGCAAATTTGTACTTAACGTAATATACATATACATTTTTTTTGATAAATACATAAATAGATTTGATAATGTCCCTAAAAAAACATAACTAATAACCACATACCTAAATTGTTTAAGGGCCATTTTTTATAAGGGTTATTAAATATATAAATTACATCGTTTAAAAATTGTGACGAATAGTAAACTGCTACAAAATGAACAGCGTACCTTAGGGATGCTATTAAAAAATAAGTTATAACTAAAAATCTTTGCCCTTTTGATAATATATTAATATAACTAAGGGATTCTTTTATAGAACTAATAAAATTAGTCATTTAGGTATATAGTTTATTGAGTACTTACCTAATAATAGCAAAAAAGTGGTTTATACATTATTATATTTTTAAGTTTATTTTTTTTAGTGTTAGGGCGTTAGCTACTACTATAACTGTAGAAAGGCTCATTACTAAAGCTCCTATTTCGGGTCTTAAAAAGATTCCAAATGGTGCAAAAGCCCCAGCAGCTGCTGGAATTGCTATAATGTTATACCCCAAAGCCCAAATAAGATTTTGTATCATTTTTTTATAAACTTTTTTAGACAAAATTATTAATTTAACAACATCTAAAGGATTACTTTGTGTTAAAACAATGTCTCCCGCTTCAACTGCTACATCTGTTCCAGCTCCTATGGCTACTCCCACATTAGCCTGGGTTAATGCAGGTGCATCATTTACTCCATCTCCTACCATTAAAACAACATAGCCTTTGCTTTGTAGTTTTTTTATGTATTTATATTTATCTTTAGGCAAAACATTTGCAAAGTATGTGTCTATATTTAGCTCTTTTGCAACCAATTGCGCTACTTCTTTGTTATCTCCTGTAAGCATAGCTGTTTTAATTCCCAAACTATGCAATTTTTGTATAGCCTTTTTTGCTTCTTTTTTTATTTTATCTGATAATGCTATAACTCCTAATAGCTGATCTTTATTTGCAACAAACACCAAAGTTTTTCCTTTAAATTTATTTTCAATATTTTGTGTACTTATTCCTAACTCTTTTAGTAAAGCTTTGTTGCCTATAAAATATTCTTTTCCTTGTATTGTTGCGGTTACTCCTTTACCTTCAATGTTTTTAAAGTTTTTTATTCTAGGTATTTTTAAATTTTTATTTTTTGCGTATTTTAATATAGACATTGCTATAATATGTGCTGAATGCTGCTCTAATGCAGCTGCTATTTTTAAAATTTCTTCTTTCTTTAACTTTTTATTAACCGATATTATATCTGTTATGCCAAATTCACCTTTAGTTAATGTCCCTGTTTTATCAAAAACTACCATATTAACTTTCTTTAGAACTTCTATTTTTTCTAAATTTTTGATAAACAAACCATTTTTTACTGCCAAAGATGTAGTTATGGTTGTAACTGTAGGTATTGCTAAACCTAATGCGTGAGGGCATGCAATTACTAAAACTGTAATTGCTAAAGTTATAGCAAACACAAAAGGTTTACCTATAATTAGTGTCCAAATTAACAATGTTACTAATGCGGTAGTAGCTGCACTAAAAGTTAAAATTGATGCAGCCTTGTCTGCAATTTTTTGTGATTTAGGTTTTGTTGATTGGGCTTTTTCAATTAATTTTTTAATTTGCCCAATTGTAGAATTTTCTCCTACTTTTGTTAATTTTATAGTTATAGAAGAATCTAAAACAATAGATCCCGCATTGATAGTATTATCTTTACCTTTTTTAACTGGTTTAGATTCTCCTGTTATGTGTGATTCATTCAAATTTGCTGTTCCCTCTATAATTACACCATCTGCTGGAACTTTTTCTTCGGGTTTTACTAATACTATATCTCCAATTTTTAAATTGCTTATGTTGGTATCTTCAATTTTACCTTTGTTTATTATTTTATGAGCTTTTTTAGGTAATAGCTTTTCTACTTCCATAAGAGCGTTTCCTGCTGCCGAACCTGATTTTGCTTCTAAATAATGCCCAAACAGTAAAACCCATATTAATGTTGATATTTCTAAATAAAAGTTTGTATTTATGGATGGTATAAAGGTGGCTGCCACCGAAAAGAGGTACCCTGCCCCTACAGCTATAGACACCAATGTCATCATTCCATATGTTTTAGATTTTATTTCCATCCAAGCATGTTGAAAAAAGACCCATCCTATTACAAAAATAAGGGTAGCAATACTAAAAGCCACATATTTACTTGATATAACAGGGGGTAAGCTTAATATACTTGCTATTTTTTGATTGGTAAAAAGCAATGGTATTAGTAAAAAAGTTACAACCCAAAATCGCTTTAAAAATTCTTGGGGAGTACCATGCATACCATGTCCGCTAGTGTGGGTATGAGGGTTATCATTACAGCATACTTGTTTATTGTGGTTATGCATATTATTTATTTTTAGCTAATTTATAAAGTTCTAATATTTCCTTTAAAGTTGTTGGGTTGTTTTGACCTCTTACATTTTTAATGACACATGTTGATAAATGATCCTCTAATAAAATATCCTCTACGCTAGATAATGCTTTTTTAACTGCAAGTGTTTGGTTAATAATATCTACGCAATATGTATCTTTGTTAATCATTTTTTGCAAACCTCTAATTTGTCCTTCAATTATTTTTAATCTTTTTATAGCTTTTAGTTTAGTTTTTTTAGTCATAAATTAATGATACCATACGGGGGAGGGGTACGTCAACTAAATTATTGCCCGACCTTTCTTATATTTACTTGCTTTTGCTATGGTAATTTGTTTTTAGGTGCAGATATAATGTATTATTTTAACAGGCATTAAATGGTGCCGGGAGTGGGAGTCGAACCCACACGTCCAAAGGACACCGGTTTTTGAGACCGGCCTGTCTACCAGTTTCAGCATCCCGGCTTAAACTTGTATAATTATAATGTAATAATTATATTTGTACAAAATTATAAAAAATCCTTAAAAAATATATGGTGGACCGTGGGGGATTTGAACCCCCGACCTCTACAATGCGAATGTAGCGCTCTATCCAGCTGAGCTAACGGCCCTTTATATTATTATAGTTTAAATAAAGATGTTTTACACTAAAAATTATTATATACTTTACAATATATGCCAGTAATAAGACCTTGTGTTTTAAACGTTAATAAACCTTTAAATTGGACAAGTAGAGATGTACTAAATAAATTGCAAAAAATATATAAATTTAAAAAATTTGGGCATGCAGGCACCTTAGACCCTTTAGCAACAGGGGTCTTATTGGTTTTAGTTGGATCTCACACAAAAAAGCAAAGTTATTATATGGGTTTGCCCAAAGAATATAAGGTTAGAATTTTTTTTGGGTTGTACTCCCCTACCTTAGACTTAGAAGGACCTTTAAAATATGTACCACTAAAAAAACCTATATCAACAAACAATATTAAAAGATATTTAGATTCTAAACTAGGTGAACATCCCCAAAAAGTGCCATTTTATTCCGCAGTAAAAGTTAAAGGGGATCCTTTATATAAGATTGCACGTAAGAATAAAACTACAAAAATTCCTAGTAAAAAGGTAATATTATACAACTACAAAATACTGGACTTTAAAAATCAAAATCCTAAAAAAGACTATTTACAAGATATTAATGGTTTAGATTACAAAAAAAAACTTTATATTTTAAGAAACTCTTTGCCCTACGTAGATTTATGGCTTAAAACAGGAAAGGGCTATTACGTCAGATCTTTAGCAAGGGATTTAGGTGAATTTCTCAAAACTTCTGCGGTTGTAGGAAGTTTACAAAGAGTCGCTGTAGGCGATTTTAATGTTAAAGATTCGTTATCTTTGAAATACTTTGAGTCTCAACCAGATTTGATTTACTAGTATTTTCCGAATGATTAAAAGAGTATCTTATAACGCTTTTATTTTGTTTTTCTTTATAAATAAAGCCTGTAGATATAAGTAAATTAAAGAACAAATAATTTATTAAGGTAGTTGCTGATGACACGAGTTTAAGACCAAAGCTAAGATATCCAAATATTGTAATTGCTAAAAATATTTTAATAGGTATCTTAAAACTCTCAATATATAGGTAAATTTCTTCCCTCATGCTTTTTTTAGTATTTTCTAATGCTTTTTCTTTTAGTTTATTTAACGTAGGAGTTTTAGAAGTGTTTAACAATGCAATAGCTGGATTACTCTGAAAGTTAATTCCATATTTTTTTACTAAATCCTTTAAAATTTTTTTGTCGCTATAGGGATCTAAATCTACCTGATTAATATTAACATCTGATTTATCAGTTATTTTTAAAGCTTTATCCCCTGCTATATCTATTATTTTATTTACGTACTTTTTTACAGTTTTATTATTAGGTGTTAAATCTATTTGAGTATAAAAAGTTAAAGATATAATAGCGGATATTGATAAGGCTAATAAAGTATTTATACTAATAAAAAAACTAAATAGGGGTATTTTTAAATAAGTTTCTTCTGTTTTTAGCATTTTTGCATAGCTGGCTATAAAGGGAATTATAAGAAATAAAAAAAATAAAAATTTTAAAGACCAAAAAGATATATCTGTAAATAAAGTAACTGAAAATAAAAAAAAGAATATAGGCAAAATATAAAAAAGATTTAAAAAGTCTCCATCTAAATTAATTAGTGAAAATACACCTAAGCTTAAAGATAAAAAAACAAAAAATATGCTAATTTTTATATAAGTTTTTATTTCTAGTAAGTTATCTAAATTTATATATTGTATGTTTTGCAAAGCACCTATCAAGAATATTAGACTAACTAAAAGTAAAGATGCTTTTTTTACGCTAAAATTCATTCTATAGTTCTATTTAAAAAAGGCAGTTGCTTTTTAATTGTAATTAAAAAATTAAATATACTCAAGTTTAGAATAAGCGTAATTAATTTTTGTTTTGCTATTTGGATTTCCAGTTTTTTAAAAAAGATGTTAAATCATTTAAATTTATTATTTTTTCTTCTTCTTTAGTTTTTAAATTTCTAAATTTAACCTCTACCCCACCCTTTTGTAAGCTCCTCTTGCTTAAAACTATTCTTACAGGAAGCCCTAGAATATCTGCATTTTTTAATTTTTCACCGGCGCTTGCAGTTTTTCTATCATCCCAAAGCACGTCTAACCCTGCCCTTTCTAACTTGTATATTATATTTTTAGCTTGTTCTTTAAAATCTTGTTCCAGAGTAATAAAATAAATGTCATAAGGAGCTATTTTTTTAGGCCATACAAGCCCTTTTTCATCATTAAAAATTTCTGCAATTATTCCCATAAGCCTTGTTATCCCTATGCCGTAACTTCCCATATAAACTAACTTTTGGTTGCCATGTTTATCGCTGTAATAATAATTTAAAGCTTTAGAAAATTTAGTTTCTAGCGGAAATATATTACCTGCTTCGCTAGCTTTAAATACTTGATAAGGTTCTCTAGTTTTGGGATATAAATCACCTTTTTTTGCAATTTTAATATCGTAAAAATCTTTGGGTTTTGGTAAATCTACTCCCCAGTTTACATTTATATAGTGATATCCTTGTTTATTTGCCCCTAGTTCAAAATTTACAAGTTCCTTTGTAGATTCATCTACAATAATTTTAATTTCTTTTGGTAGGTTTATTAACCCTGCGTATCCTATTTTTGATCCTGTTAGTTTTTTTACTTCTTTTTCTGTAGCCAGCCTAATAATTTTTACCTTTAATATCTTCTTTAATTTTAGTTCATTCACCTCGTAGTCTCCTCTAACAGCTGCTGCTACAAAGCCTCTATCGGTATAATAAATTAAGGTTTTTATTGTATTATTTATAGGAATATTTAAGAATTTTGCTAAATCTTTAACCGTTGTTATATTAGGGGTTTTAACTAGTCTTTTTGCTTTTTTAATTTTATCTGTTTTTACGTTTAAAGATTTTGAGGGCGCAATCTCTTTATTAAAAGCTTCATTAGTACTTTTAGCATAAAAAATTGTATCTTCGCCATTTTTGCATTTTACCTGAAATTCATGCGAGTAATTATCTGTAAAATCTCCTCCGCTTGCTGCTGTTATATATGTTAAATTTTTTAATCCTAATTTGCTATATATGTTCCAATAAGCTTTTTTAGCCTTTTCATAATATTTCATTAAATCTTTTTTGCTTGTATGAAAGCTATATAAATCTTTCATTATAAATTCTCTTGTTCTTAACATTCCTGATTTAGCTCTTGGTTCGTTCCTAAATTTAGTTTGTATTTGATAAACTGCAAAAGGAAGCTCTTTATAGCTTACAACATATTTTTTAGCCAAATCTGTTAATAAGTCTTCATGTGTAGGGTTTAAAACATATTCTAAGTTGTGCTTTATTTCCGATTCCTTATTTGCAGGAACTACTTTAAATAGAACATCTAAAGTTTCATACCTTCCTGTTTTTTGCCAAGTTTCCTTTGGGGCTAAGGAGGTTAATAAGAGTTCTTGTCCTATTTTATCCATTTCTTCCCTTACAATATTTTCTATTTTTTTTACTACTTTAAGGCCTAACGGTAGTAAAGCATATACTCCAGACATAACTTGGTAAACATAACCAGCTTGAATCAATAATGATGCATTTTTACTTGAGAATTTTTTAGAACTTTGCGTTTTTACCGACTTTCCAAAAAGTTTTGAATATCTTTGCATAATATAGTTATACACTTATTTTTTACTTTATAAAAGGGGTTATGTTGATATAATTTTTTATTAAATTCTCATTTTTAAAAAAAGGTTTACTATTTTTTTTGCAATCGTTTGGTTTTATGGGGTTACTAAAACCCAATAAGGATATTACTTTATTTTGGTTTTTTAAATTTACATCAATTTTTAAACCTAGTTTGTCTTTATTATTTTTTATATATAATGTTTTTTTAAAATATAATATCTTTATTTTATTATTTATAAATTGTAAACCGTTGTTATGCCCCACAACTTGTATTGTTGTATTATTTTTTGGCATTTTAATAACACATTTTTTATTTTGTATTTTTTTACTTAATAAATCAAAAGTTGTTTTAGGTAGAGTTTTTGTTGTTTTATTTTGTGGTATAAGTATATAAATTAAACCTATTATTACAAATATAGATAGTATTATTTCTGTACCCCATTCCTTAAATTTTTTCTGCATATAGCTTTAATAATTTATTATTTAATTCTTTTTTAGCTTGTTTGTAATAAGGGCAGTACGTCGCCACTAGTTCCCAAAATTCTTTTTTATGGTTTTTATGTTTTATATGAGCAAGTTCATGAATTATAACATAATCAATTACTTCTTTTTTATAAACCAAAAGTCTTAAGTTTAAGTTAATGTTATTTTTTGCAGAGCAACTACCCCATAAAGATTTTTGGCTTTTAATAAAAACCTTATTGGGTTTTAGGCCCATAACTTTAGAATAAATGCTTATTTTTTGCATAAAATAGCTTTGTGCTATTTTTTTATACTCTTTTTTTATACTCTTTTTTATATTTTGGTTAGTTATGTTTTTGTTATAATATAAATTAACAATGTTGTTGTCATAATCTACAATAACATATGTTCTTTTTTTGCTATATTTTTTAGTTTTAAGCTTATAGGGATTCCCAAAAATATAATAGATATTTTTTTTATATTCTTTATATATTTTCTTATTTTTGTTAGATTGTTTTTGTATCCAAGTATAATGTTTTTCAATTAATCTATTTATATACTTTTTATTTATATTTATAGGTGTTTTTACTATTAAGATTCCGGCAGGACTAATTGTTAAGGTTACTTTTTTTATTCTTTTTTTGGTTGATATAATTTTGTATTTTATCATTTGTTATATTAGCCCTTCCTCTTTAAAGCTAAAATAGTTTGTTTTTCCAACTATTATATGATCAATAAGTTTAATACCTAGTATTTTGCCAGCTTTTTGTAGTTTTTTAGTTACATTTATATCTTCATAAGATGGTTTTACTATTCCCGAAGGATGATTATGTGCTATTATAATTTTACAAGCTAAATATTTAATTGCAGGCTCAAAAACCTCACGTGGGTGTACTAATGACTGTGTTAAAGTACCTATACTAATTGTTTCCATTGCTAATTCATTGTTTTTTACATCTAGATAAAAAACTATAAAATGTTCCTTTTTGCTATTTTTAATGTGTGTTAATCTATTATAAATATCTCTTGGAGTGTGAAAATTTTGTAACTCTTCTTGTTTATTAATTAATCTTTTTGCTAATTCTAAAGAGGCTATTATCTTTCCTGCTTTAACCTCTCCTACCCCTTTTATACCTTTAAATAATTCCATATTTAGTGGTTTATTTAAATCAGATTTTTTTAGTTTTTTTAAAACTTTTTGGGCTACATGGAGCACGTTATTATTTTTAGTTCCACTGCTTAATATTAGTGCTAATAGTTCCTTATTGTTAAGTTTTTGTATTCCATATTTTTGCAGCTTTTCCCTTGGTCTTAATATTTTTGGTAATTCTTTTATAGTTTTTTTAGTACTCATTAGTTAGTATGCTGTGTTTATTAAAATAAATACTTAAAACCTAAACACTCTAATTCTAGTCTAAATTAATATAATATTAAAATAAAGTTTTATTTATAAATTAAATTTATACCTAAAATGCAGGTATTTGATATTTATAATTTTTACTTTTGTTGAGATTTTTATTATTAAGATTATTTTTAGTGAAGCTTTTTATTGTGCATTACCTTCCTAATAGTCTTTGCTTTCTTTTGGTGTTCTTAGCCCCCAAAACCCTAGCCCTACACCGGCAGAAACAGCCATAATGTTTATTTCAGACATATTTTGCGGTAGTTTATCTACCATCCCTAAAACTAAAATAATAGGGGGTATAAAAAAGAAACAAACTCTACGTCCTATATTGCGCGCTGTTTCTAAATTTTTAGGATCAACTCCAAAAACTCCTTCAGCAAGAGCTGCAGCTGCGCCGTTTATCCCTGCCGATATTAAAAACCCTAAAAAAGGGTAAGCAGCTGTTTCTGGACTCATAGTATTTTAAAATATACTATACAATGCTATTTATGTCAAAATTTATAAGGAAGTATTATTTTTACTAAACTTACCTTATTTATTCGTTAACGTGTCGCCTGTAAGATTCCAAAAAACCTAAAGACATTCCTACAGCCAAAGGTATTAAGGCTTCGCTATCTTGTATAGGCATGCCTAGTTCGCTCAACCCCAAGGCTACCATAACTCCTACAAAAGGTAGCCATGCAAACTTACCTACCTCCTCGTAGTTTTTTATTTTTAATAAAAGATTCAATGCTTCTACTGGACCAAATGTACTAATTAACCCTAGCATAAAAAAGAGCACATTACCTTGGGTGTATTCACCAATTTCAATCATATTATACTACTTTTTACTATAATTGTTATTTATGTCAATATTTTATTTATTTAACGTTTCTGTTGTTGCTAATTTAAAAATTATTTAGTTATTCTATAACTATTATTAAAATATTTAACTATACAAACCCTCGCATTAAAAAACATGATGCTAATTAATGTTTTTTATGGTGAGTCCGAGAGGATTTGAACCTCTGGCCTCCGCAATGTCACTGCGGCGCTCTAACCAACTGAGCTACGGACTCTTAGAATATATTTACACAAAACATTATATCATTTACTTTTTTATTTCAAGTATGTTTTTAGTTTGATATTATGTAATATAAATGAAAAAAATAATTATTTTGACTGCCAAAACAGGTGGTGGGCATTTGTCGTTAACTCAATCTGTAATTAATTCCTTAAACAAGTACTTTCCTAATAAATATAAAATAATAACACATTTTCCTAATCCCTTAAATTTTGCTTATATTCACAATAATATTTTTACAGGTAATTTACCCATAATTTGGAACATTATTTGGGTTTTGACCAATAACTCTTTAGGTTATTACTTAATTTCTATATTTTACCCTAGTAAAAAACTAAAAAGATTTTTAAAAACTCAAAATCCGTATTTAGTTATTAGCAATAACCCTATTGTTATAGGATCACTAGTAAGAATCAAAAAAAAGTTAAATCTGAAGTTTAAAATAGTTGTCCACATAGCTGACCCTTTTGCTATACATAAAGCCTGGTATGGAGCAAAAAATAATGTTTATTATTTGTGCCCTACAAATACCGCAAAAAAAATTTTAATAAAAAATGGTATAAATAAAAAAAATATATTTTTTACTGGTTGGTCTATAAGAGAACCTTTTTTTAAAGATGCTGCAAATTTTAAAAACATTAAAAAATTGCATCATATAAAAAACAAAAGTTTTTTAATTTTTTTAAGTGCTTCTTCTGGTAAAAAAAGTGTTTATTTAAATTTTATAAATAATTTTATAAAACATAAATTATATAAAAAAAGCCATTTAATTATAAATTGTGGAAATAACTTCAATTATATTAAAGCTATAAAAAATAAGATTAAACAGTATAAAAATAGAATCATTTTAATACCTTACATAAAAAATATGGAAGATTATATATATAATTCAAATTTAATAATAGGAAAGGCGGGTCCTAACTTTTTGTTTGAGGTTCTTTATTTAAATAAGCCTTTAATTTTAATAAGTTATGTTCCTGGTCAAGAAAAGGCAAATGTAGATTTTGCTATAAAAAATAAATTTGCTTGGTATGCACCTAAACCCAAGCAATATTTACCCATAATAAAAAGTTTAATTAATAATAAAAAAACCTTTTATTTAAATTTTAGAAAGTTAGAAAAATTTACAATTAAGCACAAAAGTACTAACAAAAAAGTGGCTTGTGCTATAAATAAAATTGTTGGTACAATTTAACTAATTATAGAATCTACTATTCCGTAGTTTACAGCCTCTTTTCCGTGTAACCAAAAATCTCTATCTATATCCTTTCTTATTTTCGCCTCTTTTTGTTTTGTGTTTTTAACCAAAATATTTACAAGCATATCTCTTGATCTTACAAGTTCTCTGGTAGTTATTTCTAAATCGGTAGCTTGCGTTCTTGGCAGACCACTTATTAATGGTTGATGTAACATTACTTCCGAATGCTCTAATATGTGCCTTTTGCCTTTTGCGCCGCCCGAAAGTAATATTGCCCCCATACTAGCTGCTACACCTACACAAATTGTAGATACGTCTGGCTTTATAAGTTGCATAGTATCGTAAATGGCCATTCCTGCACTTATAGATCCACCGGGGCTGTTTATATATAAGCTAATATCTTTTTTGCTATCTTCACTTTGTAAAAACAACAATTGAGCTACTATAGTATTTGCTGTTGGTGCATCTATAGCTCCGGTTAAAAATATAATCCTATCTTTTAATAATCTGCTATAAATGTCGTAACTTCTCTCTCCCCTGTCTGTTTTTTCTATAACATAAGGGATTAATTGGTTGCTTTTATTGTTATTAAATTTATTTTTATTTTTTGTATTCATATTATTTTTTAACACTTTTTTTTGTATTTTGTTTATTAAACCCGCTATAGTCTAAAAGTTTGTTTGCCACTTTATTTTTTAGTAAGGTACTTTCAATATAATACTTTTGTTCTGGTTTTTGCAAGTGTTTTTTATAGTTTTCATCAGGTACCGCTTTTATTACATCTTGTATTTCTTTGTCAGTAACTTTTAATTTTTCTTTTTTACTTATTTCACTAAGTATAAACTCTAACTTTAAATTTTTAATTGCCTGTTGTTTATAATCTTCCTGTACTTTTTGTATAGTTGTTTTAGTGTGCGCTAAAAAATCTTCTAGCTTAATATTCATTTTAGCCAGTTGTGTTAAAAAACCTTGTAAAAGTCGGTTAGTTTCCTCATTTACCATAATATCTGGTAATTCTATTTTAGATTCTTTTATAATTGCGTCGTAAATGTTTGCAAGTAGCCTTTGGTCTTTTGGCTGATGCTGGTTTAAATCTTTAGGGTTTTCTTTTGCTTTTTGTTCTGCCTCTTTTATATTTTTTGCTGTAATAATTGATTTTGCTTTTTCATCTTTTTCAAAATTTTTATAAGATTTTTTTGCTATTTTTTTATAATCAGGTAATTTTACATTTGGTCTTTCTACAAAAATAAAAGTAATTTTTAGCCCCTTTTCTTCTGAAATATAGTCTATTTTTAATTTTGGCTGCATTACAGGGACAATTTTAAATTCTTTTATAATTTGTTGTACTAAATCTGGATATAAATGGTTTAAAACTACGTTATCTAGCTTTTTTTTATCTACCTTAGTTTTTAATACCTCTTTAGGAACTTTACCCTTTCTAAATCCTGGTACATCAACACTGTCCTTAAAGTGTTCTAAAGCATGGTCATACAATGGCTTTAATTTGGTTGAGTCCATTGTTACTATAACATGTTTTTCTTTTTTTGGCTTTTTAATTAGTTCTTTTTTCATTTTAGTTTAAAATTTAATGCAGTAATTATACCATAGCTTAAAAAAACTCTTGAAATGTTACTTATATTTGCTTAAATATTGATATATATTAAAGTACTAATTTACTTTAGTTACTTATGGAATCAATTAATTCTAAATTATGCAGCAGAAAGGATTATTTCAGATTTATTAAAGTTTAGTTTATTTATAGCTTTAGCTTTTGGATTAGGTGGGTGTAATGGGGTTAATTTAGGTGACATCCCCAAAGGTTATAGGTATAGGGTGGAGGAGTGTTATAATGGAATCTCCCCTAATGGTAGAGATGCATTGGTTGCTGCATTAGTTGTTGCTCAAGGTGAAGATACCCCAGGAGGGGAAGAAATTACTCCAATTGAGGCGAAAAATGCAATGCTAGCCGTTGGTTGTGAAAGAAATTATTGACATAATTCAAAATAAATGATACTTTTAATTGGTTTTGTAAGCTACAAATAACGTAGTTTATAGCTTAAGAACCCCTAAAATTTACACAAAATATATTAAGTAATGGAAAACTTACATTCTAAAATTAATAAAACATTTATATCTATAGTGGATAAAAATTATATATATATTTATGTAAGCCCTACGTACATAACCGAAAAAGGCTACAAAACCGAAGAAATTATTGGTTCTAGTTTAAAAGATAACTGGAGTTTAAAAACCTTTTCTACAAAAATTAAACCCAATATAGATGCTGCTTTTAAGGGGGTGCCCCAAGAATTTAAAGGCTGGTTTGATTTTAGTACAGTAAATAAAAAATATTATAGAGTACGGTACATACCTTTATTAAATAAAAAAGGAGTTACTGATAAAGTTATCATAATTACTACCGACTTAACCCACAGCAAAGAAATTCAAAGTTCCTTATATGATGAATTGCATAAAGATTTTTTAACCGGGTGTTTTAACAAAAAAACATTTGAGAGAGACGTTAAAGATATAGTTCAAAAAAAGGAACCGTTTCAAATAGTTTACCTAGATTTAGATAACTTTAAAAAAATAAATGATACTTTTGGGCACGATGCAGGGGACGTAGTTTTACAAAATATAGTAGAGCTAATAAAAAAACATATACGTTCTAGAGACCGCCTTTACCGTATAGGCGGAGATGAGTTTGCCTTAATAGTAGGAAATAGCTTAAAAGAGAACATATTAAAAAGGAGAATGCAAGATATATTAGATGACTTAAAAAGCGCACCTTTTAATAGAGGGTATAAAGTAGGCCTTTCTATAGGTATTGTAGATATCTCTAAAAAATTAAATATTGATTTGCTTACTTTAAAAGATATTGCCGATAAGCTTTTATATAGTTCTAAAAAATCGGGTAAAAATTGCTACACATATAAAAAGATTTAATTAATTATTCGTACCTTAGCGCCTCTATTGGGTCTTTTTTTGCTGCTTTTAAAGCTGGTGCAGTACCAAAAACAATACCCACTAAAATGGAAAACCCCAAAGCTAAAATAATTGCCCACCATGGAACTTGCGTATGTATATATGCTCTAGGTATTAATGATGCTGCCCAACCTAAAAATAAACCTATTAACCCACCTAAAGAGCTAATAAGTATAGATTCTGTTAAAAATTGCAAAGCAATATCTAAAGGTGTAGCCCCTACTGCTTTGCGCAGCCCTATCTCGCGGGTTCGTTCTGTAACCGATACATACATAATATTCATTATTCCAATTCCGCCTACTAACAATGATATCCCTGCAATAGCACCCAAAGTTATAGTTAATATTTTAAGTATATTCTGTATCTTTTTTAAAATATCACTCTGCGATAAAACAGTAAATTCATCTTTTTTTAACTCCCTTTGTAATGCTTTAGCTATAACTTTTTGTGCAACTAAAAAATCTACATTTTTTTTAACTTTAATTGTAATACCTGATATATTTTTTAAGTCAAATACATCTAAAGCCGTGGAATAAGGTATTAATACACTATTATCATAATTTTGCCCTTTTTCCTCAAATACTCCTATTACTGTAAATTTTTTACCTCCTAAAATTACTTTTTTACCTATGGGTGTAGTATTATAAAAAAGTTCTTGTGTGGCTTTAGGCCCTAATATTATTACCCTACGCCTATTTTTTACCTCATTTTTTGTAAATGCCCTACCCTTTTTAATATTGTAGTTAAATATTTGTATACCATCAGAGTTTAGCCCGTTAATACTGGCATAATAAGTTTTATTTTTATACCTTAAATTTTCACCCAAGCTAACCCACGGTGTTATTGTTGCAACATAATCTTTTGCATATGTTTGGATAGTTTTTATGTGCTTTGCTTTTAACTTATTTTTAGTATATGTTTCTGCGGGGTCCCTTCCAAAACTTACCTTTCCCGGGCTTACAAATACTAAATTGCTCCCTAATTGCTCAAATTGTTCTTGTATATAATTTTGTAAACCTTTACCTAATGCCACAAGTGTAATTACAGCAAAAACCCCAATAATAACCCCCAAAGTAGTCAAAAAGAGTCTTAGTTTGTTACGCATTAAAGATTTTATAGATACTTCAAATAAAATAGTTTTATTCATTTATAATTTTTCCATCTAAAATTGTTATTTTTCTTTTTGCAATATTTGCTAAATCGTTATCGTGTGTGACCAAAATAATTGTTTTTCCCATTTTATGTAAGTTTTTAAACAACTTTATAATTTGCTTACCTGTTTTGGTGTCTAAGTTTCCTGTAGGTTCGTCTGCAAGTATTATACTAGGGTTATTAACCAAAGCTCTTGCTATAGCCACCCTTTGTTTTTGTCCACCTGATAATTCATTAGATTTATTGTTTATTCTAGATTCTAACCCAACAATTTTTAGCTTTTCTAAAGCCCTAAGCTTCCAATCTTTTTTTGGTATATCCGAATACATTAAAGGTAATATTACATTTTCTAAGGCTGTTGCCCTTTCTAAAAGGTTAAAAGACTGAAATACAAAACCTACCTCCTTATTACGTATTTTAGCCAATTTAGATTCTGTAAAATAGCTAATATCTTTACCTTTTAAATAAATTTTCCCTTTTGTTGGCGTATCTAAAAATCCAAGTAAATGCATTAATGTAGACTTTCCTGAACCAGATTTACCTACGATAGAAACAAACTCTCCTTGATAAATTTTTATGGATACACCTTTTAAAGCTTTAATAGTTAGCTTTTCTGCAAGGTTATATATTTTATAAATATTTTTTGCGTAAATTAGGGGCTTTTTATTCATTATTAACTATCTTAACCCTTAAACCTTCTTTTAAGGTTTTTTTTGTATCTAAAGGTTCCACAATTTTTAAACCTTTTAAATCTTGCTTAAGGGCTACATATAAATTTCCCTCATAAACTATGTCCACTGGGAATTTTTTTACTTTTTGATTTTGTACTATCCAAATATATGAATTTCCTGCTTCATCGGTAAAAACTTGATCAAACCTTAAAGCATTTTTTGCTTTAAACTGGTCAACTTTAATTTCAGCTTCTCCAGACATTCCATAAAGTAACTCATTGTGATTTTTATTAAATTGCAAATGGACTTCTGCAGTTTTAGAATCTTTATTTATAAAATTTGATATATAAAAAACCTTTGCATTGTAATTTTTATTAGGTACTGCATCTAAAGTAATTAATGCGTCATCCTGCATTTTTAAATATCCTAGGTCTTCTTCGTCAATTAAGGCATTAAAAAATAAGTCCCCCGACCCCTGTAAAAGTAAAATAGGCTCCCCTGTGTTTATAGATTCCCCTTGTTTTTTATAAACTTTTAAAATCGTCCCGCTATTAGGTGCAAAAATAGAATAATTGTTTAAATCAGCGGAGCTTGCTAAGTAATCTAGTTTGGCTTTTTCTATTTTTTTGTCGTATTCTTTTAAGTTAAGTTCGTACCTTTCCCTTCCGCCTGCTCCTTCTAAATTATTTTGATATGTTTCTATATATATTTTTTTTTGTAATGCTATTTGATCGATGGTTTTTTTTAAAGCTTGTATTTTGTTGTATAACGAATAAGAATTTAAATAAGCAAGTGGTTGTCCTTTTTTTACTTTATCTCCCTCTTTAACTAATATATTTTTTAAAGTCCCCGAGGTTGTAAACGATAATTTTAATGTATTGTTTTTATCTAAAAAACCGGTGGCGTTTATTGTTTTTTCTAGCGTTTTTTCTTTAGGGTTAATTAACTTTACCTTAACGCTTTTGCGGTATCCTTTGGTAAAAAACAAAACTGTAGCAATACTTACAGTTAATCCTAAAACAATAAATATTTTTTTCTTCATATGGGGTTATTTTACTACTTTTTTAAACTTTAATTAAGACATTAAAGCTCCTATTTGTAGTATATGTTTTAATAACATGTTTACATATCCCCATTCGTTATCGTACCAAACAAGTAGTTTACATAAGGTATTATTAATAACCTTAGTCATACTTAAATCTACAACGGCTCCATTTGGGTTTTTTAATATATCTGTGGATACTATAGGGTCTTGCGTTACACCTAAAATACCCTTCCACTCTTTTTTTTGGCTATATTCTTTAAAAATGTTATTTAGTTCTTCTTTAGATGTAGGCTTTTTAGATACAAAAGTATAATCTAAAATACTCCCCGATACTACAGGAACCCTAATAGCCATAGCGTCCATATTGCCTGCTAAACTTGGAAAAACTTTAGTTACAGATATAGCCGCGCCACTTGTTGTTGGTATTAAATTTTGAGCTGCTGCTCTGCCTCTTCTAAAATCTTTTGTATTAGGCTTATCTACTAAAGATTGTGTGGAGGTATACCCATGAACAGTATTTAATAAGGCACATTTAACTCCAACTGTAAGCTCTAAAACAGATGTAACTGGTGTAGCTGCATTAGTTGTGCAGGAACCATTGCTAGTTATTTTAGAATCAGCTACATGGCTTATTTTGTTATTTGGTGTTGCTGTAGGTGTTTGTTCATCTTTAGCGGGCGCGCTAATTACTACTCTTTTTGCCCCCGCTTGCAAGTGCGCCGAAGCTTTTTTGTAAGTAGTAAAAAAACCTGTAGATTCTACTACTACATCAATATTTAAGTCCTTCCATGGTAAATCTTGTGGTTTAGGATTGCTATAAAATTTTACTTTAGTGCCATCTATTAAAAAATTCTCATCTTTAACTTTTACTTGTTTTTTATATCTACCATAAACAGTATCATATTTTAAAAGGTATGCTAAAGCATTTATATCTTGCAAATCGTTGATAGCTATAATTTGTATATTAGGGTTATCAAAAGCAACTTTAAAAAATTGCCTGCCTATTCTACCAAAACCATTAATAGCAATTTTTAAAGGAGTTGATTGTGACAAAGACGTTATAGAACTCATGGGCAAGTTAGGATTAATTAAATACTAAAAGTATTATAATAAAAATATACCTAAAATCATAGCTTTTTGTTAAATGAATAATTGACATAACTATATATGTGTGTTACCCTTTTAAGGTTTTTTTAAATTTTATGGGAAAAAAATTACATTACAACAAATTATTAGAACTAGTTAAAAGCTTAGGTATGCCCAAAGACGATTTTGCTGTATTTGGAAGTGGCCCAATGTTTCCACATGGCTTAAAGCAAATAGATAGAGATATAGATATAATTGCAAGAGGAAAAGCTTGGTATATTGCCGCTAAGTTTAAAAGACCTGTACCAGATAATCATAATATGTATTTAAAAGTTTCTTACTTTCAAGAGCATGTTGAAATATTTAGTGGTTGGGCCCCAGGGCTTTGGCATACCGATAGTTTAATTGATTCTGCGGAAGTGTATGATGGAATACGTTTTGTTCGCTTAGAAAAGGTTTTACTATATAAAAAAATGCTAAATAGAAAAAAAGACTTGGTCCATATTGCGTTAATAGAAAAATATTTAGGTCCTCCATTTATAACTTATAACAGTAAGGGTTTTTCCTTTAGTTAAAGCTCTTTTGTAATTATTGGGTTTATTGTTTCTTTGCTTTTTTTACTTTTTTTTACTTCTTTTATTTCTATATAATTTTTATAGTATTTTATCCAAGAATTAATCAGTATAGAAAAAATAAGATTTTTGTTAAAAAATTCAAATATTTTTGGCAATCTCCTTTTTATAAAATAAAATAACTTACCTAAATAATAACTTTTACTTTTGCTCATATTGTTTTTTTAATATTCTTATTTTATTGTGTAATTTATTATAATCGTTAATTTGCATTAAATTCTGCCTAATAGAGCTTGCTTGTTTAAACCCTTTTATATAAATTTTAAAATATTTTCTTATTGGGTAAATGGGCGCTTTGTTTCCTTTATATTTTAAATATAATTTTAAATGATACTCTAAAAATTCTAACTTTTCATAAATATTTAAATCATCAAAATTTTTGTTTTTATTAAAAATAAATAAATTTTTAAATATACCTCGGCCTACCATTATTCCCTCACATTTATATTTTTTTGCATAAGTTTTAATTTTTTCAGTACTATCAATGTCCCCGTTACCAATTATTACAGTTTTTACTTTTAAGCTGTTGCGTATTTCAACCGCTTTTTTAATTGATTCCCATTTAGCCGGAACTTTAGATAACTCTTTAACGGTTCTTGCATGCAATGTTAATGCGCTTATGTTGTGCTTTAACAAAAATGGAACCCATTCAACAGTTTGATCTTTATTAAAGCCTATTCTAGTTTTTACACTCACACTTATTTTATTTTTGCTAGCATCCTTAACTGCTTTTATTATTTGGCTAGCTAATTTATGGTTATTTATTAATGCCGAACAAGCGCCCTTTTTAATTACACTCTTAATGGGACACCCCATATTTATATCTACGCCATCAAAACCCCTTTTAATTATATCTTTTGTAGCTTCGTAATAGTTTTGAGGTGTTAAGCCCCATATTTGTGCTATTATAGGCTTTTCTTTTTTTTCAAACTTTAGCCTTTTTGATACAGCTTTATACCCATTTTTAGATTTTAAGCCCTCTACATTTGTAAATTCGGTAAAAAATACATCGGGTCTGCCTGCCTTATATACAACCTGCCTAAATGCAATATCTGTAACATCCTCCATAGGTGCTAAAACACTAAAGGGTTTTTTAAGATTAAACCAAAAATCTTTCATAAAAAAATTATAGCATAATTATCTATTGCCAAATTTACTGGTACAAATATAATGTAATTATAGGTTATGCCCAATTTAAAACCTTTTGATTATTTTTTACAAAAAATAAAACTTTTAGGTATACCTAAAAACAGTTTTACTATTTTTGGGAGCTTTCCTATGTATCCTTTGGGACTTAAATATTTTTTTAGAGATATGGATATTGTGGTTAGGCTTAAATATTGGTATAAGCTAGCTAAATTAAATAATCCAACTTTTAAAAAAAAGGTAATTTCTAATACAGGTTTAAGCTTTTTTGAAGGTAAAATAGAGGTTTTTTATGTTTGGAAGCCCGGAGGATTAGAAGATAAAACTTTATGGGATACCGAAACATTAATAAATACTTCATTTAAATTTAAAGGTTATAATTTTGTTAGTTTAGAAAAAGTATTACTCTATAAAAAACTATTAAAAAGAGAAAAGGACAAAGCCGATATAAAAGTAATACAAGATTATTTAAATAATTTAGTGTCAAATAATATTTATTACGAAACCATGTCTGTATCTTTACCGCTCATTGCAGGAGATAATTTTTAACTAGAAACTATTTTAAAATTTGTTAAACTTAATATATATAGTATATATACGCGGGTATCGTATAATGGCTATTATATCGCCCTTCCAAGGCGAAGATGCGGGTTCAATTCCCGCTACCCGCTCCATTTTATAACTCCTATTAAAGCGCCCGTGGCTCAACGGCTAGAGCACCTGGCTTCGGACCAGGGGGTTGTGGGTTCGAATCCTACCGGGCGCGCCATGGTTATGGCTGTTATTATAAATATCTAATTAATGTTTGGAGTAAAGCTATAATACCTGCAATAAAAATTAAACCCGCACTTACAAGCATTAACCCATAAATTAAACCTACTTTTTTTAAAATATCTTTAAAATAATCCATTACTCGGGAGTTTGCATATTTTGTATTTCTTTAAGGTAATAGTTTACGCACCTTGCCCAAGAACCGCCATTTTTAACACTTGGAGGAGCATATTTAGGCATTATCTTTTCTGGGGTATCTAAGCCTTGATCAATATAATATTTTTTTAGTCCTTTTGTTACTGTTTCTATTGCAGTTTCCCATGATCCAAGTCTATATTTGCCTGTTTTATTAGCTAAATCATATTCGCTTGCAGCCCACCCCCATGTATTATACGAATCTTTTGGTATTTTTTTACCTCCATTACCTTCACAATAACCTATTGCCGATACTAATCGCCAATCTATGCCATATTTATCTGCTGTTTGTACAATAAAATCGGCATATTCTTGCAAAGGGGCTCCATATTTAGAAAAAAACAACCTTACCTTTTCTGCTCTTGCATCGGTAGTTTTTGCTTCTACAGAATAGGTAGAAATATTTTTAGGATTTGCCACATAAACATTATATGTTGGTTTTACTTGCTTTTTATTAAAATGATTGTAATTAAGGTAAACATAAGATGTTATACCCATTAACGATACAATAAAGAATAATATTGGTATTATTACCAAATAACTAGTTTTAAAAACAAATTTATATTTAAAAAGTAATACTTTATTTACAATTTTTTGTGTTGTTAAACCTACTTCATGTTTCCAACTTTTTTTTATGTTCATGTATATAGGGGTTTCAGTTAATGAGTTTATAAAGTTTTTGGAGTTTAGCAATGAATTTATTGCTTTTTTATGTTTCATAAGTGTATAACACTTTATTAATTATACTAAAATTTATGTAAGTTTCAAGAAAGGGTATTTTTAAAGTAGTAGCTTAAAAAACAACTCTTGGAAAAAACCAAAAATCCTATTAATATAAAGTAATGTAAAAAATTTATCTAAGGTTAAAAATGTTAATCCCTTTTATTTGTTAAGAGTTGGAGATTTACACCCTGCACATACCACTAAATATAAAGATGTTAAAAATAATAAATTGATATATAAAGACCCTACTTTATGGGAAGATTTAATTATAAAAATATTAATAAGTTTAAATTATTCTTTAAATTACTTTCCTTTTAAAATTAAGTATAGTAAGTCTTTTAAAGTTAGGGATTATTTACAAGCTAATCAAGAAACAAAAAACAAAAAACCTACCTATTTTAAACGGGAAAATTATAAAACCAATAGAATATAAAAAATATTTAATAGCTGGGTTTAAAAAAGGCTCAAAGCATATTTTAAAGCACAAATTAGATTTATTACATATAGTAACAAATTATAAAAGTCAGTACAGAGTTATATTAAGACCTACAATTATGTATAGAATTCCTTTTATTAAATATCAATTTCCACAAATATTTAATAAAAATAAAAATCCACAAAAATTTGTTTATAAAGAGTTAAAAAACTTTAAATTACAGCACAAGCTATCAAATACTAAAGGGTTGATTCAAAATGAATCTAAGTTTGTAAGCAAAGGAATAATACCTACATATTATGCCAATTTACATACAACAAACATATATACAAGCAATGGAGATATAGTTGCTAATTTAGCCCAAAAGCCCTTAAAAACCTTTACTAGCCATATTAAAACATTACCTACATTACTAAATAATTCTTTAAAAACATTACAAAGCTACAAGTAACCTTTTTAAATTTTATATAAACTAATTACATAGGGGTAATACTAGTATTTATTTGGAGCGGGTAAGGGGAGTTGAACCCCTATTTCCGCCATGGCAAGGCGGTGTAATAGCCGTTATACGATACCCGCAAAAGTCTATAAAAGATTTTATTATAGTTTTGTTTAAAAATAAAGTATATTTTGGTAAAATAATCATTGCTAAAGGGCGCCCGTAGCTCAGAGGCTAGAGCAGTTCCCTTCTAAGGAAAAGGTCGTAGGTTCGAATCCTACCGGGCGCGCCATTAAAATATTTTATTTTATCGGGGTTTGGCGCAGTTGGCTAGCGCGCTGCGTTTGGGACGCAGAGGTCACAGGTTCAAGTCCTGTAACCCCGACCATTTGAATAATCTTTTTTAATTTACCTTTTTGCTATACCAAATATCTAACCCCAAACTTTTGTCGTCTCTTTTAAATAATTGTGCAAATACCATTTCTGTACCATCTGCGGTTATAGATACTTCTGCCACACCTACTGGGTGTGTTATAAACTTAACGGGTTTGCTCCATTTTGTACCTTGTTCATTTTGCCTTGTAGTTTTGTAAATTGCCAAAGTCCCCCCACTGCGGTCTGAGGTAAAGTACAAGGTGTTGCAATCATCGGTAAGAAAGGGCTGAAAATCCGACACAGAATTTTTATTTTTAGCATTTATAGGGTACGGGGCTAGTTCTACCTTGCCCTTAAAATTACTTGCTGTTGCGTTTTTCATAACGCATATATTTTGATCATTTGGGCAATCAAACCATGCTTCGTCTCTTTGCTCGCACAGGTGAATGTTTCCCTCGTCTTTTCCGGTGCCAAAATCAAGCCGTACATTGTTTTTGTACACAGTAACAGGTACATCTTTTTGTTGTACAAAAGATTCTTTTGTAGAGTTATAGTAAAGATCCCCTGCAAGGGATATATACGGTGCAGTTTGTGTAGTAGGGTATTTTTTATTTTTAGATATAGGGTGTACACTTTTAGTTTTAAATGGTTTATTGCTGTAATAAATCTTTCCATCAATACCTTTTTTTATAGCCTCTTGGGGTTTGTATACAACGTAGTTTGTTATTTGCTCTGTAATTTTTGGGTCTAGTAAATTAGGGTAAGGGTGATAAAAAAATAAAATTTTACTCCCATCTCGGGTAATATAGGGCGAATCCTCCCACCCTGCGTCATTAAACTCAAGCTTAACAGGGGTTTGCCAGCCTTTTTGGTGTATAGTAGCTGGTATTAGTTTAGTATCATCATCTTTGTATTTAGGTATATCTGCAGGCTTTTGCGGCTCATCAGAACTTAAAACCGCAATAACTAAAAAAATAACTAAGCCAATTAAAAAAAACTTAAAACTAAAAAATCTTTTAACAAAAACCATTAATTTTTTATAAACCTTATTTAACTTATTATAACAAGGTTTTAGTAATATATTAATTTGCAATAACAAAACTATCTGCCAAAAGCTCCCCCTGCTTTAAAACTCGGTCGGCCTCTATCCGCGCCAAGTCCGGCGGGTAACCATATTTCATCAGAAGTTTTTTGACCGTCACGCGCAACTTGGCACGCACATCAGAGCGCCTTTCCCAGTCCACCGTTGCGTTTCTGCGGATTGTCTCCACGATAAGATGAATCAACTCTCGCATCACCTCATCTTGCAAAAAAGTGGTTGATTGATTTTCTTTTAAAATAGTATAAAAAGCATATTCCTCCTCCGTCAGCCCTAATTCTTTAGCTTTGCCATCTTCCAGCTTCATCTCGCGAGCAATGTTTGACAGTTCCTCAATCACCTGCGCCGTGGTGATTTGGTTGTTGTGATACTTGCGCACAACTTCCTCCAGCATTTCCGAAAACTTTTTTGACTGTGTCAGATTTTTTCGTTTACGCACTTTCAATTCATCAGAGAGCAACTTTCTCAAAAGTTCAAAAGCCAAGTTTTTTTGCTCCATATTTTTCACTTCCAGCAAAAACTCCTCTGACAAAATATCCAAAGAAGGATTATCTACGCCCGCGGCCTGAAAAATATCAATCACCCCGTCGGCAGACAATGCTTCATCCACAATTTGCCTCACCGCTGTTTGCACCTGCGCATCAGTTCTCATTCCGCCGGTACCAAACTTGGCAATCCGCGCTTTAACAGCTTGGAAAAATGCCATTTTTTCACGGATCATCTCCGCTTCAGCGCTTGGAGTTGCCATAGCAAAAAGTTTAGAGAGCTTGCCTACTTCCGAGACAAAACGCTTTTTCACATCTTCATCGCGCAAAACAAAATCCTCCGCATCCAGCAAAATCTGCAACTTCTCTTTGGTGTCCACTTGAAAATATTTTTCATAATCAAAGCTGGCAAACATCTGCTCCACCACCTCAAACTTCTCTCGCATGCCGGCAATCACTTCCGCCATATCATTCACCGCCTCCCCTTTGCCGCCACTTTCGGTATAAACCGCCATAGCGTTTTTCAAATCCTGCCCAATGCCGATGTAGTCAACAATCAATCCGCCCGGCTTGTCGCGATACACTCTGTTGACCCGCGCAATCGCCTGCATCAAATTTGCCCCTTGCATCCTCTTGTCAATATACATTGTATGCAGTGGTGGCACGTCAAAACCGGTCAACCACATGGACTGCACAATCACCAAATCCAACTCATCATTGATATCCTTAAAGCGCGCCGCCAGTTTGGAGCGGTCGCTCTTGTTGGTGTGGTGCGGTTGAAATTTTGCCGGGTCATCACTACTGCTTGTCATAACCACCTTGATTTTCCCTTTCATCAAGTCATCACTATGCCAAGCTGGACGCAAAGCAACAATCTGCTGATACAAATCAACCGCAATTTCTCGCGTCATCGCCACAATCATTCCTTTACCGGCAAAAACTTCTTGCCTTGCTTCAAAATGACTGACAATATCCTGCGCCATTTCTCGCAAACGCTCCGGTGCGCCCACCACTGCCGAAATTTGTGCCACTTTTTTCTTGGCTTTTTCTAATTGCTCCGGCAAGGCATTGGAAATTGCAGAAATTTCCTCATCTATTTTCTCTCCTGTCTGCTCATCAAATTTTACTTTGATTAAACGCGCTTCATAGGAAATCGGCACCGTTGCTCCGTCATCCACCGCCTGCTTGATATCATAGACATCAATATATTCTCCAAAAACTTTTTTGGTGTTGCGGTCGCCCAACTCAACCGGTGTTCCGGTAAAGCCGATGAAAGAAGCGTTGGGCAAGGCATCGCGCAAATGCTTGGCGTTGCCGTAGCGAGTTTCCACGCCATCTGCCGTCTCCACCTCTCGCGCCCTAAAACCATACTGACTGCGGTGCGCCTCATCGGCAATTACCACCACATTTTTCCTCTCGGTCAAAGCATCAAACTGCCCGCCATCTTCCGGATAAAATTTTTGAATGGTGGTAAAAATAATGCCTCCACCTGAAACGCGTAGTAATTCTTTCAGCTCTGCCCGACTTTTGGCTTGTTTTGGCTTCTCTCGCAACAGCGAAGTACAGTTTCCAAAAGTGGCAAAGAGTTGGTCGTCCAAATCATTTCTATCGGTCAAAATCACCAAAGTGGGATTTTTCATTTTTGGATGTACCATCAACTGCCCGGCATAAAAAACCATAGACAATGATTTTCCGCTCCCCTGCGTATGCCAAATCACACCCACCTTGTGGTCGCTTTCAATAGCGCGCAAAGTTTCTTTTACTGATTTTTCCACCGCGTAAAACTGATGATAAGCCGCCACCTTTTTAACAATCACCTGCTTAATAATTCCCGTCTTGTCATCTTTTACCTCCTCACGCTCAAAGACCGTATTAAAACGAATCAAACGCAAAAGTACATCTTTTTTCATCATCTCCTCCGCCATCACCTGCAACTCCGGCTCTCGTCCTTTTTGCCTTTCCTTTGGTCTTTTCCATGCTAAAAATCGCGAAAACGGCGCCGACAAAGACGACACTCGCGCCTCCGCTCCGTCTCCAATCACACATAAGGCGTTGTAGTAAAAAATGCTCGGCACCGCCTCTTTGTAATTTTGAATTTGAGTGTAAGCTTTTTCCAAAGTGGCATTTTCATCTTCTGGATTTTTCAACTCCACCAAAACCAATGGCAAGCCATTGACAAACAGCACCACATCGGGGATTTTATGATTGTTATTTTCTTTTATCTCAAACTGATTTACCACCCAGAAAGAATTGTTTTCTACATTTTCCAAATCAATCAATTTCACCAATTCATTTTTTGTCTCTCCGTCTGCAAAATACTCAACCGTGATGCCGTCGGTCAGCATTTTGTGGAATTTTTCATTGTTTGCCATCACGTCGCTTCCGCCCAAATTCAAAATCTTTACCATCGCCTCAGCGCGTGCCGACTCCGGCACATTGGGATTGATGCGACGCAAAGACTCGCGCAACTCTTTTTCCAACACCACCGATGAGAAATTCTCTCTCTGCCCGGCGTCCGTATAGGGCGCAATTTCCGAGCCGTGAAAATACCGATAGCCCTGCTTTTGCAGCATTTCTATCAAGTATTTTTCTATGTCTTGTTCGTAAAGTTTTGTCATGG
>CAYSYH010000002.1:0-17860 GCA_964435455.1 uncultured Candidatus Saccharibacteria bacterium
TAAAACCCTTAAATACTAAACAAATATCCTTAGGGAACACCTATGAAGTAAAACAAGATAATTTAGTAAAAGTACATAAAAAAGAAATAAATAGAGCTATAAATAAATTAAAAAATATAATTAATAAACCTCAAAAATTAAATAAATTATTAAATAAAAATCTTCAGATATTAAAAAAACAACAAAGTTTAGAAACATTAGAAAAACACTTAATAAAAATTCTAAATTAATTCTTGTCAAACTATATAATTGAGTGCTAAAATGTTGGCAGTAAATAATTTTAATGAACACTATGATAAGAGATAATTCTAATTTTAATAATTATTTTGGAAGGGACCCTTTTGGGGACTTTTTCAATAATTTCAGCGGCTTTGATGATTTCTCATCACAAATTGGGTACCCCTTCCCTAGACAAAGTGCTGTAAATATAGATGATTTTTTATCTAATCACACAAAAGAGTTAATACAAAAAGCCGGGCAAGAAGCTTTGGAATTTAAGAGAGGAGAAGTAGATACAGAACATTTATTACTGGCTATTTTAGAAAGTGATGTTGTTAAAGAAATATTAAAACAGTTCAAATTAAATTTAGAAGATTTAAAAGGGTATATAAAAGCAAATTCTCCAAAAGGGACACTAGAAGTAGAAAGCGGCAAAGCGGTAGAACTAACTGTAACTCCGCGAGTAAAAAGTGTCTTAGAAAAATCTTTTCATATAGCCAGGGAAATGGGACATAGCTATATTGGACCAGAACACTTACTTATAGCACTATCTGAGGAAGAGGGTTTAGCAGGAAAGGTTTTAAAAATGCACGGTATAACCCCTACTAACCTAAGACAGCAAACTATTAAACTTGTAGGTAAAGGGGCAAAAGAAGGACGTGTAGAACCAAAAAGCAATACCCCAACTTTAGATAAATATTCTAGAGATTTAACAAAATTGGCAGAAGAAGGTAAATTAGATCCTGTAATAGGAAGACAAGAACAAATAGAAACAACTATTGAAGTTTTATCTAGAAGAACCAAAAACAATCCTGTACTAATAGGAGAACCAGGAGTAGGTAAAACAGCTATAGTTGAGGGACTGGCACAAAAAATTCATAAAAAAGAAGTTCCTGAAGTATTAAAAGATAAAAGAGTAGTAGAATTGAGTATAAATTCTTTAATCGCCGGATCCAAGTATAGAGGAGAGTTTGAAGAAAGAATAAAAAAAGTCTTAGATGAGATTATAGCAAATAAAGAAAACTTAATAATATTTATTGACGAACTACACACTATTATGGGAGCAGGTTCTAGTGGTGGAGAAGGAGGTTTAGATGTAGCAAACATACTAAAACCAGCTTTGTCTAGAGGAGAACTTCATCTAATTGGGGCTACTACATTAAACGAATACCAAAAACATATAGAAAAAGATGCCGCACTAGAAAGAAGGTTCCAACCTATTATGGTCCCTGAAGCTACTGTGGAACAGACAATTCAAATACTACGAGGGCTTAGAGATAAGTATGAGTCACATCATAAAGTTAAAATAACAGATGAAGCAATAGTTTCAGCAGCAGAATTTAGTGATAGATATATAACGAATAGGTTTTTACCCGATAAAGCCATTGATTTAATCGACCAAGCGGCAGCAAGAGTAAGAATAAAAACCACTTCCTCAGAAATGGAATTAATTAAAATACAGGATGAAATAAACAAACTAAAGAGAGAACAAGAATTCTATTCATCAAGAAAACAATTTGATAAAGCAAAAGATATAGAAAAAGAAATCAAAAATTTAGAAAAAAAGAAAAGTAAAATAAAAGAACAAAGTGACAAAGAAAAAGGAACAACTATTTTGGAAGTCAAAAAAGAGGATATAGCAGAAGTAGTATCTAAAATAACAGGAATACCTGTTACCGAGCTAACAGAAGAAGAAAAAGAAAAACTTTTAAAAATGGAAGAAAAGATTAAAGAAAAGGTAATTGGGCAAGAGGAGGCAATTAAAGCTGTATCAGATGCTATAAGATTAGCAAGGGCGGGGCTTAGAGAGGCTAACAAACCTATAGCAACATTTATGTTTTTAGGTCCTACCGGTGTAGGTAAAACAGAATTAGCTAAAGCATTAGCCTGGATTGTATTTGGATCAGAGGATTCTCTAGTAAGAATAGATATGTCTGAATATATGGAAAAACACTCTGTGGCGAGGCTTATAGGAGCTCCTCCAGGATACATAGGTTACGAAGAAGGAGGACAACTAACAGAAAAAGTAAGAAGAAACCCATATAGTGTAATACTTTTAGATGAAATAGAAAAAGCTCATCCTGAAGTTTATAATATTTTACTTCAAGTATTTGATGACGGTAGATTAACAGATGGAAAAGGTAGGGTAGTAGATTTTACAAACACAATTATTATTGCAACAAGTAATATTGGAGCAAATTTAATCCAACAAAACCTAAAAACAAAAAAGACATACCAAGAACTAAAAGAAGAGCTAATGGGCATATTAAACACTAGGTTTAGACCGGAGTTCTTAAACAGAATTGATGAAATAATAGTATTTCACGCATTAACAAAAGAACAAATAAAGGCTATTGTAAAACTACAATTAGAAAGAGTAAAAAGAACAGCTAGAGGACAGGGGGTAGAAGTAGTTTTTACGCCAAAAGTAATTGATTGGTTAGCAAAAGTAGGTTACGCTCCGGAATTTGGTGCTAGAGAACTTAAAAGAAAGATAAGAACGGAGGTAGAAACTAAAATAGCCAAAGAACTGCTAAAGGGAACTATAAAGGAGGGTGATAAAGTAAAAATAGACTATCACGAAAAAGAGGGAGTACTAATTAAAAAACAGTAATAAGCTGCATAACATAGGTAAATTGCGTGTTAAAATAGGTATATGAGTAGTAAGGAGATTGAATTAATTAAAGGTAAAGTAGATATTGTTGATTATATATCAAGGTATGTAAACTTAAAAAAAGCGGGTACAAACTATAAAGGACTTTGTCCTTTTCATAGTGAAAAAACGCCGTCTTTTATGGTATCTCCAGAATTGCAAATATTTAAATGCTTTGGGTGCGGAAAAGCTGGGGATGTAATAACATTCGTACAGGAAATGGAAGGATTAGAATTTAAAGATGCAATAAAAAAACTAGCAGAAGAGGTTGGAGTTAAACTAAACTTTAAATACACAACAAAAAATATTAAAAAAGATAATTTAGAAGAAATAAATAAAATTACCTTAAAATTCTATCAATATATTCTTAAAAAACTTCCAGCAGGTGAAAAAGCTAGAAAATACCTAAAAAAAAGAGGTTTAACAAAAAAACAAATAGAAGAGTTTGGTTTAGGATACGCACCTAAAGATTGGGATACCTTATATAGATTTTTAAAATCCAAGGGATATAAAACAGAAAAAATAGAAACTTTGGGATTAATTAAACAAGGCAAAAACGGCTTTTATGACACTTACAGAGGAAGAATAATATTTCCTTTATATGATGAAACAAATAAACTTGTAGGGTTTTCAGGAAGAACTCTTTATAATGAAACTCCTAAATATATAAATACTAAAAATACTCCGTTATTTAAAAAAAGTAAATATATTTATAACTTAAATAAAGCTAAAACAGAAATAAAAAAAGAAAGGGTTAGCATAGTGGTAGAGGGTGAATTTGATGTTATTACTCCATATATAAAAGGTATAAAAAATATTGTGGCTTTAAAGGGAACTGCATTTACAATAGAACAAGCAAAACTTTTAAAAAGGTATGCACCAAAAACTATTATTTTTTTTGATAACGATATTGCAGGTAATGAAGCTGCATTAAGAGGAATAGAAATAGCACAAAGAGAAGATTTAGAAGTTAACATAGCTATATTAAAAAACGCTAAAGACCCAGATGAGGCTGCTACAAAAAGCATAGACATACTACATAAGGCAATTGAAGAAGCTATTCCAATATATGACTATTACTTTAAATTTATTTTATCTAAAGAATCATTGGAGACCGCTTTTGGGAAAAAACGTATAGTAGAATTTTTAATGCCTAAAATAAATAGAATACCCGATTCTATAGTTAAGGCACACTACATTAAAAAACTATCAGAAATATTGGGAATTGATGAACAATCTCTTATAAATAGAGAATATAGCAAAATATACAAGGTTAATATTAAAGAAAAAGATTATACGAAAAAAAAACAAGAGCCTGCAAAAAAGGTTTTATTGTCCTATTTACTGTGGTCAGATATAGCAGTTTTTAAAAACTTCTATAAACAAGCTGTTAAGGTATTTAAAAACAATCCCAAACTATTAGAAATATTAGAAGAAAAAAAACAAGCAGGCGACAATAAAAAGAAACTGTTAAAAATAACAAAATACAAAAAGTTTATAAAAGAAGTATTTTTACAAAATATGGAATCTTTTGAAATTAATAAAGAAGGACAAAAAACAATAATAAGTAGAATTATTAAAAAAATAGAAAGAGAGCAGGTAAGACAAAGATTAAACCAAGTAATACTTAAAATAAAAGAAGCAGAAAAAAAGGGCAACACCGAAAAACTTGTAAAATTGCAAAAAAAAGTTAAAATACTAACGAAAAGACTTAGCAAATTAAACCAATAAATTCCCAAAGATATGGCAAAAAAACTAGTTAAAGAACCTATAAAGGAAAAAAAGGAAGAGAAAATAAAAAAACTTATACAAAAAGGTAAAGAAAAGGGATATATATTGCAAGAAGACATAATTAAAGCCTTTCCTAAAGCTGAAGAAGATTTAGAACTACTAGACACATTATACGAACGTCTTATGAAAGAAGAAATAGATGTACTAGACACGGATGAAGTAGTAACAAAATTACAAAAAGCAGCCGAAGATGATTCGGGAATATTACAAGAATCCTTAGATAAAGCAATAAGTGGAGACCCGGTAAGAATGTACTTAAGGGAGATAGGTAAAGAACATCTTTTATCTGCAGAGGAAGAAGTTGAGCTTGCCCAAAAAATAGAACAAGGAGATGCAAAAGCACGAGAAAGGTTAATAAATGCTAATTTAAGGCTAGTTGTTTCTATAGCTAAAAAATATATGGGTAGGGGCCTAACCTTTTTAGATTTAATACAAGAGGGAAATATAGGACTAATGAAAGCTGTAGAAAAGTTTGATTGGCGAAGAGGATATAAATTTTCTACATACGCTACGTGGTGGATAAGGCAAGCAATTACAAGAGCAATAGCAGATCAAGCAAGGACAATAAGAATACCAGTGCATATGATAGAAACCATTGGTAAATTTAAAAAAGTACAAAGGGAACTAGAACAAAAATTAGAAAGGCCTCCTACAGCTAAGGAAATAGCCAAAAAAATGAAAATAGATGTAAGTAAAGCAAGGGAAATAATGAAGATATCAATAGAACCTACTTCTTTAGAAGCTTCCGTAGGGGACGATAAAGATTCTAAACTAAAAGAATTTGTACAAGATTTAACAGGAGCAAAACCTGAAGATGCCGCAGGAAAAGAATTATTAGAAAAACATATTGAAGAAGTACTAGCAACACTTTCTCCTAGAGAAAAAAAAGTTTTAGAGCTTAGATTTGGACTTGCAGACCACCAACCTAGAACACTAGAAGAAGTAGGTAAAGTTTTTGGAGTTACTAGGGAAAGAATAAGACAAATAGAAGCAAAAGCTCTAAGAAAATTAAGACACCCTAGTAGAAGCAAAAGGCTTAAAGATTATTTAAGATAAAACCCCAGTTAGTGGTAAAATATCCGTATGTCCTGCAATAAATACAAAACTCCTATGATGCGTCAATATTGCCGCATCAAAAAAAAATACAAAAACTATTTATTATTCTTTAGATTGGGAGATTTCTACGAACTTTTTTTTGAGGATGCAAAAATTGGGGCAGAACTATTAAACATAACATTAACATCTAGAAGCCGGGGAAGTGACGGCAAAATACCTATGGCTGGAGTCCCATACCATTCCATAAACACATATGTTGCAAAATTGGTAAAGTTGGGACAAAGCGTAGCTTTATGTGAGCAGATTGGAGATACCACAAAGCCGGGGTTAACAAAAAGGGAGGTAACTAGAATAATCACACCAGGGACTTTAATAGATGAAAACTATCTTGAAAAAAAAGAAAATAATTATATAACTAGCCTTAAATTAAAGCATAAGAACATATATTTAGCTTATTGCGACATATCTACAGGAGATTTTTATGTAAAACACAAAAAATTAAAACATTTAAAACGAGATTTAAACAGTGAATTAATAAAAATAAACCCTAAAGAATGTATTTTGAGCTTTAAACAGTATACAGATACTAAATTAATTAAACTTTTAAAAGACTTAAAAAGTTTAAAAATCACCTTATTTGAAGACTTCGATATATATGCACAAGAAGCAGAAAGTTTTATAAAAGATCATTTTAATATTAAATCTTTAGAAAGTTACGGAATAAATAACCAAGAGATAGCAAAAACTGTTGCAGGCCTTTTAGGGTACTTAAAGACCACTCAAAATGGACATATAACGAATTTAAAAAAAATAATTCATAAAAAAGAAAATCAAACATTGCAAATGGATATAGCAACAATTAACAATTTGGAAATAATTAAAAATTTAAAAACAGGAAACAAAGAAGAATCTTTAATAAATATTATAGATAAGACAAATACAGCATTTGGAGGAAGATTGTTTAAATCTTGGATACTAAATCCATTAGTAAATAAAAAACAAATTGAAAAAAGATTGTCGTTAGTAGAATACTTTATACATAAAGAAAATTTAAGAAGAAGAATAGAAAATATCCTTAAAGATACTAGAGATGTAGAACGAATAATTTCTAGAATTACTTTAAATACAGAAAATCCAAAAGATGTAATATTACTTAAAGAAAGCCTGATAAATATAATAAAAATATACAGGTTATTAAAAAATACAAATAATAAACAAATACAAAAAATTAATAAAAAAATTAATAAAAAACAGTTAGAAGATTTAGTAAAAAATATAGAAAAAACCTTAGTAGAAGACCCTCCAGCAGATCCAAAACAAGGATCTTTAATAAAAAAGGGAATAAATTCAAAACTAGATAATTTAAAAAAACAAATCTTAGGCAGCCAAGAATGGATTGTACAGTTGGAGGAAAAGGAAAAAAATTTAACCAAAATACCTAGTTTAAAAGTAAGATACAATAAGGTTTTTGGCTATTATATAGAAGTAAGTAAATCTTACTCTAAAAAAGTTCCTAAACAATATTTACGTAAACAAACCTTAGTAAATGCAGAAAGATACATAACTCCAGAACTTAAAGAACATGAAGAAAAAATATTAAAAGCAGAAGAACAAATAAACAACATAGAATATAAAATATTTAAAAACCTTTTAGAAAAAATAAAAGAATATGTAGAATATATACAAACAAGCACTAAAAAAATAGCCAAATTAGATGTATTAATATCCTTTAGCAATATAGCAATAGAAAACAATTATACAAAACCTAAATTAAATAATAGAGATAAATTAGAAATAATAGAAGGTAGACATCCTGTAGTAGAAAGAACAATAGAAAGCCCTTTTATACCAAATAGTATAAAAATGAACTCAAAAGAAAATCAATTTTACATTCTTACAGGACCAAATATGGCAGGTAAATCAGTTTTTGCAAGACAAATAGCTTTAATTGTAATACTCGCCCAAAGTGGTAGCTATGTACCTGCAAAATATGCAAACATAGGAATAGTAGATAAAGTGTTTGTCAGGAGTGGAGCTTCTGATTTTATATCAACAGGATTATCTACATTTATGGTGGAAATGGTAGAAACTGCAAACATATTAAACAACTCGACTAATAAGTCACTAATTATATTAGATGAAGTAGGCAGGGGAACCGGTACAAAAGATGGCATAGCCATAGCAAAAGCCATAGCAGAATACCTTATAGAAAATCCCGAAGGTAAAAACCCAAAAACATTATTTGCAACACACTACCATGAACTACAAAAATTAGAAAAAGAATACCCACATAAAATAAAAAATATAAAAATGGTAGTAAAAGAAAACAGCAACGGAGTGATTTTTTTACATAAAGTATCTAGAGGAGCTGCAAACCATAGCTATGGTATTGAAGTAGCAAAATTGGCCGGTATACCAAACCAAGTTATAAAAAGAGCAAATGAATTACTAGAAAAACACAACGCACCTAAAATAAGAGTTACTAAAACAAAAAATAACCAGATGATATCTAAAGTACTTAAAGAACTTAAAAAAATAAATATTGAGAAGATAACCCCAATACAAGCCTTAAATACTTTATATAAAATTAAAAAAATAATTAATGCGAAGGATTAAAATATTAAAAGCATCTGTTGCCAACAAAATAGCCGCGGGAGAAGTTATACAAGGACCCTATAATGTGGTTAAGGAATTAATAGAAAACTCTTTAGACGCACAGGCAACAATAATTGAAATAAAAATAGAAAAATGGGGAATGAAAAAAATAAGTGTATTAGATAATGGTGTAGGTATGGATAAAAAAGATATAAAAATGTGCTACAAAAAGTATGCTACCAGTAAGATATCTAAAATATCAGATTTACAAAGTTTAGGTTACTTAGGATTTAGGGGTGAGGCCTTATATGCAATATCCTCTATAAGTACAGTTACTATTATGAGTAAAACTAAAGAAAGCGCAGAGGGATTTAAAATAAAAGTTTCTAATTCAAGGTTAATAGAACAAACACCAATAGCTATGGTTACTGGAACAAAAGTAACTGTAGAAAACCTTTTTAAAATGTTTCCAGTTAAGAGAAAATATGTATACTCTAAAACAAAAGAAACTAAAAAAATAATAGAACTAATAAGTGCTTACGCTTTGGCTTATCCTAAAGTAAGGTTTATACTAAAAACAGAAAAGAGGCTCTTATTAGACATTAAGGAAACATCTATTAAAAAGAGATTAAGATATATTTATAAAGATGAAAACCAAGCATTTTTTATACCAATAAAATATAAAAGTAAGGAATTGAACATACACGGATATATAGGGTATCCACAAATATCCTCATTTTCAAAAGAAGGGCAAATTATCCTAATAAATAAAAGGGTTATAAACGATAAAAAAATATCCAAACTAATAAAAAACACTTATGGAAATCTTATTGAAGCCAAAAAAAATCCTCAATTTGCACTTATTATAGATATAAATCCTAAAAAGATAGATATTAACATTCACCCCTCAAAAGAAGAAATTAAAATATTAGAAGAAAAGACTATTTTAAATTTAATAGAGGATTCAATAAGACACACTTTAAAAAAACACAATTTAACTTACACATATAAATTTAAACCACAACACCAAAAAGATTTTGAAGAAACATATAATTACATAAATAGTAAGGTAAAAGAGGAACAAACTTTATGGAATATTAAAAAAATTCAAGAAGAAGAAATAATCCAGATAAATAAGACATATTTAATAGCTAAAATAGATAAGTCATTATTTATATTTGACCAACATGCTACGCATGAAAAAATACTTTACAACGAAATAAAAAATAATTTGAAATTAAAAAAACAAAAATCCTTAAAAAAACCATTAGTAATAACTACAACAATAAAAACTACTTTAAAGATTAATCAATATATAGATACTTTAAAAAAAATAGGAATTACTATAGAACCCTTTGGAAAAAATACCTTTAAAATAAGCAAAAAACCTAAATATGTACCAAACAACAACATAGAATCATTTATTGAAGAAATAATAGAAAAGGCAAATCAAGGTATCAAAATTGAAAACATAACCCAAACACATACAGTAAATAAAGTTTTATCATTTATTGCATGTAAAAACGCTATAAAAGCAGGAGAGTACCTAACCAAAAAAGAAAGAAAAAACTTAATAAATAAAGCCTTATCCACAAAAGAAACATACACCTGCCCTCATGGAAGGCCAGCATACATTAAGATAAGCTTAAAAGAACTAGATAAAATGTTTAAACGTATTTAATTAGATCCGTCCATTAATTTACCTATACGGAATTTCCTTAAATTTTCTCTAGCATCTTCCGAATGGGGAGTACCTGAACCCATAGGACGAGCTTCAAATAGTTTAGTGGCATCTTTACCACATCCTTGTACAATGGCTTCTCCTCCAGGGTGCTTACCAGAAGAAATAAAAGAAGTAACATCATAAACCTCTCCATTTATAGCAAACCAACAATCATCTCGTTTGGAGTGCTTTGATATATCTTCTAATGAATAAATTTTTTGAGGGGAATTTTTTGTACTTTCTTTTTGCAAATTGTCGTCATCACCATCTTCCTCTCTATCTAAAACATTAGATACCTTATTTAAGTTTTTTGTAGTATCTTTTTTACCCTGAATAAAGTTAAAAATTAAATACCCAGAAATTAATAATAATGAAAATGAGATTAAAATTAATATAGTATTTTTTTGCATAATATTTATAAAATTACTTGTTTAAACATTAAACCATATCAAGTATAAATGTAAATCTCTTTTTTTATCACTCTTAAATTACAATTGACAAAAAGAGGGGGTTTTGATAAGTTAATAGTGCTATGGGAAAGATAAATCCTAGAGAATTAAGAGAACGAACTATATCTATTTTACAAGAAAAAGGCGGAAGGTCGGACTTAGAAGATATAACAAAAAAAACACCTATAAACTTATATAAAGCATTTAAAATTAAAGACTCCTTTGATATAGCAAATTTAGATTCAATATTAAAAAAAGACTTTAAAAACCCTGTCATCTCACTATATTTAAAATTTTCAGGTGACAATACTTATAGGACAGATAAGATATATTTAACACAATTTAATTCTCTAATGAAAGAAGAAATTAAAAATAAAAAACAGTATTTAAAAAATTTAAATACAGAACAAAAGGAAAGTGTAAGAAAAGATTTAAAAGATATTGAAGCTTTTTTGATAAAACTAAAAGATGTTACAAAAGAAAAATTTAAAAGTTTAATTATATTTAAATCGGAAAAAAATTTAAACATAATAATAACAACCTTAACGGATTTATACATCAAAAATAAGTTAGTGATAGACCCCAACCCTTATATAGTACCAATTATAGAAACACTTAAAGCACATGGAACTTATTTAATGTTACAAGTTGAACCAAAACAAGCTATATTTTATATAAATCAACTAAATAAAATAAAAAAGATTAAGAAGGTAAAAATAAAAGGGGGATTTCAAAAAATCAATATAAAAGCTGCAGGTGTTCCAGGAAAATCTCAAAGAGATAGGAGAAACCAAATACACTTATTTTACAAAGAAATTGCAAATAATTTAGATGAATTTATTTATCAAAAACAATACAAGGGGCTTTTTATATTAGGAAATAAACAAAATCTTAAAAACATACAAAATTATCTGAGTTATGAAGCTAACAAAATTTTATTAAGTAAAATAGTAACCTCACCAGAAACAACTTTAAAAGAAATCCGAGAAAAAGTAGATAAACACATACAAGTAAAGGAAAAAGAAGAGGAAAAAAATGCCTTAAAAGCATTAACAAGAGAATTAAACAAAGGGAATGCTGTACAAGGAATTGAAGCAGTAATTGAAGCACAAAATCGTTTTTTATGTAGGGAAATATTTTTATCAGAAAATTCAATAAAACCGGGTTACTCCTGCATACAACATAATTTTTTATCTTTAAATAAAGGCAAATGCCCATTTTGTAAAAATGAATTAACCCCTATAAGTAATTTGTTTGAGGAAATTGCAGAAATATCTAGAAAATACCACATACCCACGCACATAATAAAACACTTTAAAAAAAGAGCTAGAAAATTTGGTGGAGCAGCAGCTATTTTATATCCTTTAGATTTAGAATAATTAAATGTATATAGAAAACCTTTTTAAGAGAGAATTTTTTATTAATAGGAATGCCTTAAATTTAGCTGTAAATTTATTAGGACATTTGTTAATACATCAAACTAAACAAGGTACTTTAATAGGTAAAATTGTTGAAACAGAAGCCTATTTGAGTGACGATCCAGCTAGTCATTCTGTTATAGGTAAAACTAAAAGGAATGCACCTATGTTTGAACGAGGAGGAATAGCTTACATATATTTTACCTATGGAATGCATTATTGTTTTAACATAGTAAGTGGAAATAAAAATATGGGAGAAGCTGTATTGATAAGAGCTATAGAGCCTATTAAAGGAATCGAAATAATGAGAAAAAATCGAAGAAAACAAGATATAAAAATATTAACAAATGGACCTGCTAAATTAACGCAAGCATTTGGAATAAATAAAAAATATAATTATCATAAGTTAAACAAAAGACCTTTGTTTATTGCAAAAAATCATTACAAAATACCTAAAAAACAAATAATACAAACTACAAGAATAGGAATAAAAAAAGGGACACAACTACCATATAGGTTTTACATAAAAGGCAATTCTTTTGTTTCTAAAAAATAAGATTAAAATTGGTTCCTAATAGACTTCAATTCTCTTTGTATATCTCTTTCTATTTGTTTCTCTTTTAATTTTTGTTTTTTTTGTGATTTACCTAATCCCTTAGCTATAGCTAAGTCTAATTTAAAAAGATTATTTTTTAAAAATATTTTTAGAGGTATTGCAGTACGCCCTTTATTATTTAGTTCGGAGGTTATTTCCCTAATTTCTTTTTTTTTTAATAAAAGCTTCCTAGCCCTTTTAGGATTATAATTAGGATTGCTACTTTTAGTATATTTTTGTAAATTAAAATTAATCAAATATATATCTCCTTTTATAGGCTTAACATAAGCACCTCTAAAAGTTCCTTTCCCTTCTCGCAAAGCTTTTACTTCCTCACCCAGCAACTTTATTCCAGCTGTATATTTTTTTATAATTTCATAATTATGCCGTGCTTTGCGATTTTCTAAGATTATCATTTATGTATTTATTTTTTATTGAATTTGTATAATCTAGTAAAATCAGAAGCATAAAAAAGCTTAGAGGATACAGCAAAAACACTAAGTTTAGCAGATGTACCAAGAGTCTTTTTTTGTTTAATTTCTTTTGTATCTTTATCCAAAGTATAAATTTTATTAGAAGAATCTAATATATATAATAAATTTTCATCTCTAGTAGTTAAAACGCTTAATGGAGAAGTTATGTTTGAAATATCAAAATCTTGTTTTTCTCCTTTATAATATTTTAACAACCCTTTTGAAGAAGCTATATAAATATTGCCATCAACACTTAAAGAATAATAATTTATATCTTTAGGTAAATCGGTCCATAAGGTTTGTTTATATAATGGGCCATTTTTTACATATTTAAGTATATTAGATTCTGTTAAAACATAGATATTACCAAAATATACATCAAAATCCTTTACATCCGTAATAGGTTTGTCCAGTGAAATTTGTTTAAGGTTTTCAGGGGAATCACCTACATAAACAGAGTCTTTTAACAAAATATAGTAAATGTTGTTTATAAATTTAGCCATTATATAAGAATTTCCTAAAGCTAAATCCCTTATTTTAACCCCATTGGGTAATATATCTACAATATAAGCCTGATCAGACCCTGAATCAGAAACAAATACTGAAGTATCTTTAATTAAAGAAATAGAATTTATTCTAGGTGAATTATTTTTTACACTGAAATCAAAGACAATTTCTTTAGGTTTATTATTTTCTTTATTAATTTCTTCTATTTTCTCATTCAATTTAGAAATTAAAACAGATTTTTGATTTTTAGTAAGGTTAGAGTTTGAAACAATTTTATCTTTAAAAGCTTGTAAAGATTCCAAGGAAGTATTTTTAGATAAAAGTATATTTAAATCTTTTTGCGCATTATCAAAATCTACAGATAATATTTGCTCGGAGTGCTTATAATTAAGTTTTTGTAATGAAAAAAAACGGAATTTAATATTAAGCAAAAAAATAAATACAAATAAAAAAACAATCAAAAAGGGCAAAAAAAGTCTCTTTGGTTTTCTTCCCCTTTTTTTGGGCATACCATCCCCTTTAAATGAGGATTTAGAGTCTAAACCAAAATCCTTATTATTTAGATTTTTAGAATCTTCGTTAGGTTCATTTAATAGCTGATTATTTTGTTGTAAGCCCAAAGTAGTTATTTTTCCGTCCATTGTTTCATTTTTTAAATACACTTTTTTAGTATTATGCTTTTTATATACTTTTTTAGATTTTAAAGAACCAAAAAAACTTAGTAAATCTCGTTTATTAGGTAAAATATTTTTCTTAAAGCTAATTACAATAACAGAAATTTGAGCAGCATTTGGAGATTTAGTAATAAGTTCTTCTAACATAGCTATTTTAGTAGTTAAAGAATCGTCCAAAAATTGAGATTCAAATAAACGAGTGCCTATAATAATTACATCTTCAGGTTGCAACAACCCAGAACTAGTTATAATTTCTCCACCTGTTTTATTACTAATATCTACCAAAGAACCTTTTCTTATTATGGCGCTAGAGGTATCCCCAACTTGAGCAATATATAAAACTCGGCCCCAAACAACAGCACAGACTAAATTAAAATTAAAAGAAGTAATGGAAGTTGAATGGTTTTTAGCTATTTCAGATAATTTATCTTTTCCAGATTGAACTGCCTTTTCTAGGGCCTGCAAAGGAGTGCCCTCTAGATCCCCATAATATTTTTCTTTTATTTCATCAATAACAATTTTTGCTGCTAACTGTAAATCTACATTTGGAGATGTCTCAAAATCTACTACTAAAAAAAAAGATCCTCTAGTAGATAAAATATCTGGGTCTTCAGGATAAAACTCGTAGGGTATAGACCATACACCCTCTTGTGGATTTAGCGAACCTAATATTTTTTGTGATTTTACTTCAAAAGCCCCCACCATACTATTATTGTATAACGAACAGACTAAGTATAAAATAAGCAAAAATAAAAGAAAAAGCCAACTGTAACCATGCAAAAAATTTTATATACTTATTACCCCCGGTTATTACAACATTGGACATTAAATAAACTTGCCTTACAACAATTAAAGAAAAAACAATATAAAGTAAAACAATTATTAAAACCATTAAATCTATAGACATGGCTGCCAATGAGGAAAGATTATTAAAATCTAAAGTATTTGTCACATTAGAATTTGTATACATTATTTTGTTGCCATAGCGGCAAAATCAGAAATCTTATCCTGGACTAAACTGGGGTTTGGAACTGAATGAAACTCAAATTCTCTTTTTTCAGCTGCAGTCTGTAAAAACACATCACCATAATTAAATATTGTATGAAATAAATTATTCATACTAAATGAGGTGTCTTCTACTCTATCATAAGTTGTCTCACTTATACGCTTGGAGAATAAAGGACTAAAATCTATATCTATTACTCTTTTATCCGTAATAATATATATATTAAAATACCAAGTTATGTAACGTTCTACAATATAAACTAAGGTTAATAAATACCACGTCACAATTAAAGCTACTTCTAACCGACGATTTATTCCCAAAAAATATTTTGAGGAATGTAAGGAGTATTGCATATAAAATGCTGGTAATATTAAAGCTAAAACACTAACAAAAATCCAAGGAATATTAGTTACAAAAGCTTTTCTTAAAACAAATATAATTCTTTCTCCTGGCTCTTGTGTAGCAAATCGTATCTTTTTAGGTTTCTCAAAAAAAGCCGAAAATATCTCCATACCTATAGTATATTACAATATGCAAATTAATTCTATAATAATATAGGTAAATAGTCTGAATAAGATCTACTTTTTAGCAAGGTAAAATAAAGGGCTTTTTATACTTATATATCCAGGAGCTCTTAAATTAAAAACTGTTTTAAATTCTGCACCATCAATAGTAACAGTGCCTCGATTAGTATTTAAAATTACTTTAGAGGTATATCCGTCATTACTAAAGGTAACAGAAACATTAGTTACTTTAGTAAACTTACCTTCTAAATCATCTGCTTTATTTGCCATTTCTTTTATAGAATAAGGATTCCCCCCCCAACAACTAGTAGTAATAGGTGAAATTCTATCTACATCTTTATCATTTTTCCATAATATCCAAGCATTTAATATATCGGTCATTTCATCTTCAGTAAGCCAAGGGTGTTTACGCCCACACTTATCAGAATGTATAGAATAGGATTTAGTATACCATCCTTTTAAAAACCAAGGGGACCCTGCCTTTTTTTCGTAAGCACCATCTGGCCAATCACCGTCTACATCCCAACCAACATTATTTATATAACCCCCGGTGGTAGAAGAATACTCAGGTAAAAAATTTATTTGTCCATCTTTAACCAATACCTTATTTTTTGTATCATCTACAGCTTTATCCCAAGCCCCCCCTTTATTACAATTTTTATAAACTTGATGGCTTTGATTGGGTTTTATGCTACCATGAACATTTATAATACGTATAGCATAGGTTCGCGAAACAACTACTTGTGCTTTAAGAGCCTCTTTTGGCCAACTGCCGTACATTTCGTAAATTCTTTTTAAGTAAGTGTCAAAATCCACGGTTTCGTCATAATATTTATATTTTCCGGAGCAATCTATTCCATCACCTTTTACATGTACAGCGGAGGGGATACTGTACTTATCCGTAAGTTTTTTATCTGGAAAGTAAAATTTTAATATATCCTTATAACTTTGCCCTGATTCTGCTCTTCCTTTTGCACCATATTGGCTTAAACCATTTCGGTGGGTATATGCACCATAACTAAAAGCTGCAAAAGCCGGCCTAAAACCGGGATCATAATTAGGAGAAGCTTTAGGATCGTCTGTCTGCACTCCTTCTGCTAAAGATGCACTAAAATTACCCTCTTTTTCAGCTAAGATTTGTTTTTGTTTTTCTAAAAGTTTGTTAAGTTTTTCATTTAAGCTTGTTAAATCTTGAGTATTTTTACTTAAAGCGGCCTTTTGCTTTGCGAGCTTTTCCTCGGTATCGGCTTTTATTTTTAACAAACGTGCTTCCTCTACTTTAACTTTACTTCTAAGTTCCTCTAATCTTTTTTTATTATCCTTATTTATTTGTATATCGCTGTTTATAGATAAAATAACATCTAAAGATTCATCAAAATACCTCTTTAAATATTGGGAAACCTCGGCATTTCCACTTAAGAGTGCATTGGATTTTATAAGACTTGTATAAAGAGAAGTAGGAGAGTTTTTATAAAAATTTCTTAAAGTTCTATTACGAAGCACTATTTTTGTTGACAATAAAGCAGATTTATTATTAATTTCACTATTAGTTTTAAATATTTGATTATTAAGCTGCGCTATTTTTGCTTGAATAGTTTTAACGTTATTTAAAACTTGGTTTAATGAACCAGATAAATTATCAATGTCACCTTTTATTTTTTCAATATCTTTAGAAAGTTCTTCAATTTTATCTTTAGTTTTATTTATATCCTTTTCTACTTTTTCTAAATCATCTGTTTCTGCAAAAATAGTAATACCATTATTATTTAGCAAAATAGGAACAAAAAGTAATATTACAATGCAAATAGTAAGCAAAAATTGTTTTTTAGGCAGAGGTACCATATAAATATTATAACTTGTTTAATAACTATTTTAAACACCCCTTGTTTACTACAAATAAAAGTATTGCATTAAATAAAAAGCATGGTAATATTTTAAGTAAGTATAGATAGTTAATTTAATATGCTAAAAAACAAATTAAAAAAGTTATTAGATTTACCATTATTAGCAATAGTTTATGCACAACAAACAGCACCTCTTCCTGAGGGAGCTAAAATAACGTTAAATAGTACAAAAGGTCCTTCAGATACTACTACTAAGTTTGGACCATTTAGTAGCCTAGACTCTTTAGTAAATTTTGTAATAAATTTGGTTTTTGGTGTAGGTTTAGCCATTGC
>CAYSYH010000002.1:17960-47122 GCA_964435455.1 uncultured Candidatus Saccharibacteria bacterium
TTTAGCGTTAAATATATTAGGAGGAGGAAAGATAACCGATTATTTAACGGGGAATTAAGTAAATAATTAATTAGTTAAAAACAATATGTTTTTTAATAAAATCTTAACAGCAATTGCTAGTAGTATAAGTACAAGCATTGTATATGCCCAAAATATAGATATAAATACCCCTGCTGTTGGAGAAAGTAATTTAGCTATTTTTAAAGACCTAAACTCTTTAGTAAATTTTGTAATAAATTTGGTTTTTGGTGTAGGTTTAGCCATTGCTTTGTTGTTTGTAATTATAGGAGGTATTAAATATGTAATGTCTAAAGGTGATGAAGGTAAAGCTACAGAAGCAAGAAACACTATTACTAACGCTATAATAGGTGCCGTAGTTATTATAGTGTTTAAGATATTACTAAATTTAGCGTTAAATATATTAGGAGGAGGAAAGATAACCGATTATTTAACGGGGAATAACGGAAACAATCAATCCCAAGAAAATAATCAATCCCAAGGAAACAATATAACAAACCAGGACGGTGCTACCATATCAAAGTAAAGCAGAAGTAGCAACAATATAATATTCCCACAAAAACTAAAGTAATATATAATTAACCATATGGTTAAGGTAAATTTTAAAAAAATATCCAGTGCATTGTATGGCTTTGGTTCTGTAGATTTAGGTGGGGCTGGAATTTTTGGAAAGCTAACTACTATAAATGCAATAGCTAACTTTGCATTAATTTTAATATTCCGTATTGGTATAGTCACAGCTTTGTTTTTTACTATAATGGCGGGGGTTAAATTTGCTATATCTAAAGGAGACCCCGGAAAATTTAATGAAGCAAAAGATACAATAATAAATGTGTTAATAGGTTTGGTCCTTTTAATAGGAGTAATCTCTATTATAAATTTAGCATTACGCATAATAGGAATAAATACAAGTATAATTGAAATTTTAAAACAAAATTAATATGTCTGTATGCTCACAAATTAACACAGATTGGAATAGAACAGATATAACAGAAGGGTACAAAGCATTTGCAGAATTAACAAAGGCACTATCATGTTTGCTTTTGAGCATAAGAAATATAGTTATTGTAATTGCTATATTGTTTATGATGTATGGTGCTATTAAATATCTTTCAAGCAACGGAAATCCTGATAAAGCAAAAAGTGCAAGAGGAACAGTAACTTGGGCGTTAGTAGCTTTATTATTAGCTGTAAGCCTTACTTTTATAATAAACTTTATTTTTAACTCATTATTAGGAGTACCCATTTTAAGCCCCGAAGGAACTATAAAAGGAGAGGGAATTAAAGATTTAATAGAAACATTTAAATAAATGATAAAAAAAAATACATACAATAAAAAAAAAGGATATGTTTTTTTTATTGTTTTAAGTTTGCTTATACTTTTTTTTTCAAGTTCTTATAAAACACACTCAGCAGGAGCTTGTAAAACAGGGCCATTTAATCCAGAGGGTAAATTAGACCCTAAAGGGTGCCCTTATTTATCTATAAATGGAAAAACAGGAGAAAGCAATGCTACAGTATTGAGAATTTTTGCAAAAAAAACAAGTAAAGAAGTAGAAAACATAGCTAAAAATTCTAATGCACCTTATGTAATGCCAGCAAACGAACCCGATATAGATACAGCCTTTTCTGCTGTTAAGGATATAAAAACAGAAATTATAAATCAAATAAATGCGGTACTTAAAACGGGTAAAATAGCTCTAATACCTGCTTTTTCTAATAATATAGGGAGTATAAAATCAAATAATTATGGAAGTAACGGAATTGTTAAACAAATAATAAATGGATTGCAAAACAAAAACAACGTTAAAGTTGCAGTTAATATTTATACAGGAGTAGAAAACCCTTTAAATACGCTTGAAAGTATGATAAGCCAACTAAAATCTAGTACAAATCTTGGCCCTTTAATAATCACAGAACTAGGTATAGCACCAGGGGAGCAGGCAGTTAGTAACGGGTGTATGTCAAAAAAAGATTGGCTTTTTGCTACTGCACGGTTACAAAAAGAACTCTACGACAGGGGATTTATAGGGACATCAGTAGAACTTGCCTTCTCAGCCTTAATAGAGGCAGACGGAACACAAACACCTGTTTTTTATGACCCAATAACAAAAAAGGGGTATTACCCAAATGGAGAAATTAGCCTTGATCAAATGGACAAAACATTGGACAAACTTAAAAACAATAGTAAATCTATAACAGAATGTATGCAAAAGGGTGCACTACAACAACAAAATGTATGTGAAGCACCTAAAGAAACTCTTGCAAGCCCTAGCTGCGCAAAATGCGCTTTAACCGAAAGGCTGATAAACGTAGAAAACAAAGGCTTTATAGAAAATTTAATAAATAAATTTACTGCGCTTATAACATTTAAATTTAAAACGCAAATTACCTTAAAAGACGATACTAAAATTACACCTGTAGCTAAAGCTGTATCTAAAAACTCGGGAATATTAAAAACAGAAAATAGCAAAAGAACGCCACTATCTTTTATATTCCCACAAGTAGCAAAAGAAGGAAATGGGGATGAAAAAGAGGTTTTAAAAAGAGCCTTAGAAATAAAAAATATTGAAGGAGTTCCAAAACAGCCTAATATATCAGCACTTATATTACCAGGAAAAGAAAAATGCTTAAGCGAAATACCAAAAAAAATAAAGGAGCCTGGATTAGTAAAAATATATGTTGATAGAGCTAGTGGAGGGAAGCCTTTAAAATATGCTGGTGAAAGATTGCCTACTGCACAAAGTTTAACAGGATGGTTATTAAATAGTTATATGGGATTACCAGGCAACGGGGGTTTATTTAGTTGGGAAACACCGCCCTGTTTTACAGAGCAAGAATACTTAGGTAACCAATACGCAGCACGAAAAGAATACTTAGCTATAAAAAAAACAAACTTTTTATCAAAAAATTACAGCGAAGAAGATAAAAATAAATTAGTTTTTGAATACCAAAAAAACAACAAAATAGAGAATAAAAATGAAAAAAACTTTAATAAAATACAAAAAACAAGTATTTTTAGCAACGTCTGGCAAGCTTTTAAAAATAATGTTTGTGCTTTACCTAAAAAAGAATCAGATCAACTTTCATTTAGAGGAAAGAATATAGAAAACAGTATAACTTTAGACCTACCCTCCAAAAAAAAGTCAGGTACATGTACCAATAACAATGGTAATATAAACTGTGATAAGTCTGGAGACACAACAACAGTAAATGTTGCTGTTCTTTTTTCAGGTTATACAGGAAAAGAAGCAGATAGTGAAATTACAGGAGTGGCTACAGAAAATATAACAGGCACACAAGCAATACAAGAAAGAAAAAACGCTCTAATTACTTTTAATAAAATAGCTAGTAATAAAACTAAAAAAAGTATAGAGCTTATAGCAAATAATTTAAAAAAAGTGGAGGGAATGGTTAATTTAGGTGTAGTGCCCGCAAGGCAGGTTTTGGCTAACTTCTTTTCAGCACCCCCAGAAAATTATAATGAAATACCATCCGGAAAACACCCTTTAGATTTTAAAGTAGTAGAAGGAGCTTTTGAAAACACAGGGGATGTACAAATTACCTCAGATACAATCATACCCAATGAGCGTTCTGCATATTGTCTAGATATATTTAAAGCAAAAGATAATTTTATACCCACACAAAAAGATTCCCCAGCATATAAACTAAGACGCAGCGCTGAAAAATATTGCAGAACAAAACAAGAATACCCAAACCCATCTTATTGCAGCACAAGTTCCATTAAATTAACCAATAATAGTTCAAACTTAGAGGTTGAGGTAGGATACACAGATCCACGAGCAGAGGGATCTTTAACAAAAGACCAAAAGAATGCTTTAAAAAAAGAAAGGGAACTAAGAGAAGTGCCTCAAACAAATATATTAAACGATAACAGCAATATAATATTAAAATTAGCAACAAGAGTAGTAGATGGCGCTACTCTTTTAGTAAACAACGCTGTGGTACCTATAAATCCTGGGCAAACTTCTGCACAAAGATGCAGTGGAATAACAAATGGTACAGGTGTGGAAGTATTATACCTACCAATACAATTTGCGGAACAAGCAATGGCAAACCCCAACGATCTTACTTTATGGGGAATATATGGGCGTAGGTTAATAGTAAATAATGTAGGAAATAATACAAATGCAGAATATGAATTAAGAGTAAACCCTGGAGTATACAGAATAGCGGTTAGAACAAATCCATGTACAAGCTCTGGGTTTAAGGTTACAAATACTACAAGAAATTTCATAACAAGTACTATACCTAATAATCCAGATTTTTTTGCTCACCTCACAGGACCATTTATTTTAGAGGACACTAATATAGATACAAAAAAAAGATCTTTTTGTGCAAAAGTAACTATTAACTCTAACATGCCAGGGGGAGGATACGCAAATAAAAGTAAAGAAAACCAAACAAAAGCAGGGTCTTGTACGTTAAGTAATGCTTACGATGTAGGTTTAAATACAGCTTGTGGGGGTTTGGGAGGAACAATTACAGATAGTACAAAATGGAAGAATATATCAAAACCAGGTCTTGAGTCTTATAAACTTATTTTTGGGAGAGATTTCAAAATTGAAAACTCATGTAACGAAATGTTCCCAAGTACAATACAAGAAGTACCTTGTGGAGAAGCAAACAATACGGACATTAAAGCTTTTTCAAACAACAATACAACTTTAACAGATACTACAAACTATTCCAACCTTGCAAAAAACCTTAACCCTCCTTGGGAAGAGCAAACACCAGGTTTAAAGACAGGAATAAAAGGAACAGCTACATACTATGCGAAAGGGGTTATGGATATAGTACTTAAAAACAGGGTTTCTTGGGGACAAATTGACCCAAGCACATGTCCTGATTGTAAAGGATATGTGGCAATGATGAGAAAAGGAGATTTAGGAAGAAAAGTTTGGATTAGAATAGAAAATACACAAAATTCTAATTTAAACAAAGGAACAGTACTGGGACCGTATTTAGTAATTGATATGGGGGCAAAAGGAGATATAAAAAGTCTACTAGAAAAAAATTTTGTTATTGATTTATCATACGAAATAGCCAACTATATAGGAATGGTTAATAAGGGAGGAGTACAAGTAAGTGTGTGGGACCATAAACCAAATACAGATGAATATCCACAACAATACGGTTCTAACGCACCTTAAAACTACTTATACAAAGTAAATAATACTCTTTTATCATTTAATAAACTATTAAAAGATCCCCTATACTCAAAATATTTCGCCGGATAAGGTATTAAATAATTAGAATTTAGATCTAAAATATAAATCAAAAACAGTTGTGGGTATCTATCAACATAAGCAATAGGGTTTGTATCTATATTTCCATTTATATTTAAAGATTCAAAAGTAGAATCTAATGCAGCAATAGGTGTAAAAGTATAAGTTCTAGGAAATAAAGAGATAGTTGTTGAAAAACTTAGTGATATAGGTAAAAATTTTGGCATCTCAACATTAATTTGTTGGTTATTTTTAAGGGGGTAATAAAAATTAATATAGGCAAAACCTCCTTGAGGTAATAAAACATAATTATTATTAAGCATTAAATAATAAAAATCTTTTGCATGTGTAGCGTCCTCTTTTTTACTATTTTCAAATTCTAACGAATCTTGAGAACCTTTAACATAAATAGTTTCTTTATATTTAATAGAAAACATTAAACTGTCTATATTAAAAGAATTATTGAGCTCATCTAAATATGTGGCTATAAATTCTTCTTTAGATAAATTTGTACTGCCTCTAATCAAAAAATCTGAGGGTTCTGAGACACCAACTAATCTTAATGCTTTAGAAATTTGAGAGGTAGAAGAAGGTTTAAAAGTATAAACAATTGATTGAGCCGATAAAAAATCTGAATAATCTTGGGAAACGGAAACTTTCTTGGTTACATCTACAATTTTAGAGAATTTTTTAAACTTAACAATAGAAGAGCCTAAAGGTTCTTTACTAGAAATAGTTGTATAACTCGTTTTTTTATTTTGAACATCCTCAGTAATAATATTTTTTGAAGATCCCTTTTTATTTCTTGAAAAATAAGAATCAAATGAAATTAAAATCATAATTAAAAATAATAAAAACAAAATAAAACTAGTATAAGGATGCTTTTTTAAAATCTTTTTAAAATTTTTTATAGTAATCGTATTTATTAGCATAAAACATTAAACAAATCTAATTAGAACAAGCAAAGTCAATCCAATCTTTTGTGCTACACGAAGCCCCATTACCTGATAAAGAGTTACAAGATATAACACTACAAGGATTAAGAACATTTTTAATACTTCTAGAACCTGCCCTAACTTCAAAATGCAAATGAGGTCCTGTGCTGTTCCCGGGACTACCCACCCTTCCTATCAGTTGTTGCGAAGAAACAATATCCCCTACACCTACAAGTCTACTAGACATATGTGCAAAATATAAAAAGTAAGGGTTATTGTCTACAATTATTTTTAAAATAACCAAATTACCATATCCTGCAGTACTATAACCTGAAAATACAACTTCTGCATCACCTTTAAAGGGATTAGGAACACCAACACCTTTAGGAATAGCAATATCAACCCCTTTATGGACCTCGTAAGAACCTGGTAATCCTGGACAATCTGTAACAGCGTAAGTATTAAAATAATATGGAAAAAAAGATAGTAATCCTTTTAACGGACCTGCTGGAGGTTTGTTAGGGTTTATAGGAGAACAAAACTGGCCATTAGGAGTTTTAACTAACCCCAAAGAATCCCCTAAATATTCTTCACTATACGTGTTTGCAACAGGTCTATCACTTTGATCAAACAAAATATAAGAAAAATAATAATAAAGTAATGTAGTTAAAGTAACTATAACTATAGAGGTATAAATAACAAATTTAGCAAAAAACTTAGGTATAGTAACAAAAACAGAATTAGTCGCTTTTGAAAGTTCTGCTATAAGGGTTTTTAATCCTCTTCCCCTTATAAAATCCCAAAACCCTTTTATTAAAGCAGTAGTATAACGTTGTAAGGCATAAGCAAGATAAGCTAACCCTAAAGTTGCGGCACTAGATATAGAAATACCAACTAAACTAAAAATTTTTGAAAAGGGTGATGCTAATTTGGAAACAATTTTAACCAAACCAGGAAATTTTTTTGAAATCGAGAATAGTATTATTTTTGCCCTAGCAATAGGGCCAATACCAGGATTATATAAATTCCATAAAGGTTTAGCAACATTTTTACCAAAAAAAGGTAATTTAAATAAGGTGTGGTATAAAACCTTTTTTTCAATCCAATCAAAAACCCATGTTTGTAAATAATTAACTTTTATAGAAATACCATTTATAATACCTACATACTTTTTAATAGCGTCTCCCTTAATAAACTTACCTTTTACATGAAAGGCTAAAAAAGAAAACATATCCAAAGGATCTAAACCCCGATTTTCATATTTTTGTAAGTTTTTTAAGAGAGGTAAAAAAACTTTTATAAAAGTTTTTTGTTCAGAAGGACTTAAGACGTCTCCAAAAAAAATATTTACAGTATCTCTAAAATCCCTTATATTCCCTGACTTATATATATGGTACAAAGTCGCAAAAACAGCGTGAACACCTGCTTCTCCACTAATTAAACTTTTATCATAATTTAAAAGCTTCTCAAAAACTGCTAAAACGTAAGGTGCTCCTTTAAAATCTTTTGCAAAAACATTTAAGCTTCCTCTTCTAAGAGATTTAAACAAACCAGAGCTTTTAAATCTTTCTTGAACATCTTTTAAATTTTTAAAAGTTTTTCCTGGGAAGAACGTAAACCTTTCATTTGAACTGTTAAGTCCTAAAAACACATTAGAAGCCTTTATATTATCAATACGTATAAAATCCTTCGTATGCAGATAAACATGATTTAAGGTTAAGAAAGGTAATAATTTAACTAGTAAGGGTGCTTTTTTTGCCACATATCCAGAAGACGTTAAACCTATTGCGGTAGAAATTCTGTCTCTAATAGAGCTTTCTATTGTAAAAATATCTCCTACTTTATATTTACCAATACGAATATTTACAAAAGTATTATAAAAAGGTAATACTTTTCCTAACAACTTATCTACATATTTATTATATTTTTGATAGTAAAAATAAACTTGCCATACATTACCGCTTTCAATAGCATCTATAAACTCAGATAACATTATTTGGTTTGCCCGATTTTCTACAAACTCAAAATAACCATATGCATTTTTTAAATCTTTTTTTACCTCTTCCCTAAGTTTCTCAGGCACATTGCTAACAACTAGGTCTAAAACTCTGTCAAAATTTAAACCTAAAATAGAAGCTTGATGTTCTATAAGTGCATCTAAGGTTTGGGATACCTTCTCCTCTAAATTTTGAACTATATCCCTAAACAACATTAAATCTTGTTTTTTTACTTCGGGAGAAAAAAGTTCGGGCACTACTTTACCAGGAGTAAAACCTACAAAACCGCGTGATAGGGGGCCTCTATAAGTAGCCGTAAAAAGCGAGTCTCTTACTTCAGCTAAATCTCTTAAACTTCTAACCCGATGGCTTGTTAATTGCTCAACAGCTTTTTTAGAAGAAAAACCTAACTTTTTCCAATTATCATTATATAGTAAGAAGGAACGTAAACTTGCAACCCCACCAGTAGCAGTTTTTAAAGTTTTTAATTTAAGTTTTAAACCATAAGCTGTTTCTAAATCTCCTTTTGAAATAAAATCTTGTAGTCGTAAGGGTGCTTTTCTATTTTTAACTATACGCTCTTTTTTTAAACGTGCTTCAACAAATTTAGGAACACCTAAAAAATCTCTTGCAACTAAAGGACTACGAGGATTACTTAAAACATATCCCAACTCGGTAGGTATGCCCTTAATACTTTTTGTAAAACCGTGTGTACCTATTTCCCCTTCTACAACATTAATAAAAGATTCCTCCACCGCTTTTAGTGCAGGATCACGAACTTGAAAGTTTTGAGATTTAGGTATAAAGTCCGTAACTGAACTAGCAAAATTTTTATAGGGATCTAAATTAGCAATAGAAGAGTATGTAACTCCTTTTCGCCCTTGTTTACTAATAAGTACCCTGGTTTTAGGCCTATAAATATAATCAGTACCAGAACGTTTAACAGAATCCTCTAAGTTACTCAAGTCAATTCTTGTTGGATCAAATTCATAATATTCAAAAGGTTGCCTTTCTACTAAAGGTTCTTTTCCAAAAACTTCTTCAAAAATATTTCTACCATTATATTTTTCACCAGAAATAGCTGCACCTATAAGTTTTTGTTCTTGAACAATTGAAAAATCAGAGAGCTTTAGGACACCTTGCAATAAACCTAAAGCCCATTTTTTATAATAGGTAGGATTAGTCCAATCTTTTGGGTCAAGGCTAAAATTTACAAAAACGCCTGCCATATCATCAGGTTCGGCACCTAATATATTGGGTCTAAATCTTTTTACAGTAACTTTAGTTAAGGCGTCTTTAAAATGCCCTAGTATCTCACTTTTTACTTTATAGGGTAACGATTCAAAACGTTCTAAATCCTTACCATCTAAAATTTCCCTTATTAATCCTTCTACCGCTTCATCAGGTACAGGTAATTGGGCACTTTGGTTTATATTTGGTCCTGGATTCATCTTTCTTCCAGGTCCTTTTGGTGACGACATAGTATTTTGTTTAGTGTTGTTTATTTACTAATTTTATTGGTATAATTAGGCTAATTATAACAAATAATACTTAATTTTATTAATTAACCTTTAAACTTTAATGGAAAGTAAATTATTGTCCAAATTTTTTACCAGTTTTGTTGTTTTATATTTGCTATTTATTTTAATTAGTGTAATTTCTGTTACAACTGGTTTTGATAATTATCTTAGTTTAACAGAAAAGTTTTGGAAAAATCCAGAAACAGGAAAGGAGTATTATTACGCATTAGGCTTGCCAAAAAAAAACCAAACACTATATGCAAAAATTAACAATAATCAAGGGGAAGTACAAGCGGCTGGGAACATTATTTCTAACACATGGAATACTTTAAAAGCAGGAGTAAAAGCTTTTCAAGCATATCAGGAATGTATGAATGGTAGCAATAGTCAAACTACTACAAACTGTTTTGTAACTAACTTACTTCAAATACCTTTACAAAGTTCTATAGGATGTATTTCTACAGACATTCAACAAAATGCGGACAGTATTACAATTAACCCAGATGGTAGCGTAAGTGGAGGTGGTTGCGGAAATAGCGGAGCTATAAAGGTATTAGAAAATTTTGACCCAAACGCAGAAGTAGGGCAAACTGCAAATGCAGAAAATAATACATGGGGGGGTGTATTAGTAATTACAGAAAATGTAGGATCAAGACTATATACAGAAACAGGTAATATGGTATCTTTTAAAAACTATGCTAAAAATGAATTGGCCCAAATACCCTTGATAGGAACAAAAACAACACAAGCAGCTTGGTGGGGAGTTACGTTAAACAAAGTGTCCTTAGGAGAAGCCTTTTTTAAATTATGGAAAAGTAGTAGAAACATAAGTTATTATTTAATAATAATACCCACCATATTCTTAGGTTTTGCTATCATGTTTAGAGCTCAAATCAATCCACAAACCCAAATAACATTACTTAATATAATCCCAAGGCTTCTTATAGTAATGCTCTTAATCACATTCTCTTATCCTATAGCGGCAATAATGGTTAAATTAGCCGAACCTATAGCGGACATAGTAATAAAAATAATTTGGGACACAGTATTTTCAGTACCAACAAATTTTTTCAATATAGGCTCTACAGCCGTGTTTGCAGGGCTAGGCGGTATATTACTTGCGGTAATAGGATCTTTAGGGAGTTTGGCATTAGTAGGAGGGGTTTTAATAGGGGGAATAGGAATATTTATATTACTATTGGTAGTAATATGGGTTGTAGCATTTATCATTTCTGCAATTAGATATTTAATAGGCGTTGCTATATTAACTATAAAAATAGGTTTACTTATAGGATTTGGGCCTTTAGTAATTTTAGTTTCAGCATTTCCCGGCAGAGAACCATTATTAAAAAATTATTTTATGACATTAGTTAGCAACATATTTGGATTAAGTTTAATGAGTATACTATGGTCTTTAAACTTAGCTTTAATGCTTTTAGGGCTTAATTTAGGTACTTTAGCTTTTCTTGCTATGTCCATAATGGCTATTGGTATAGTTTGGAAATCCCCTAGTGCACCTAAAATGTTAGCTGGAATGTTAGGGGTACAGCCATTATTTGCTACAGGGCAACAAAGACGCTAAAAATATAAAAAAATAATAAAAGCAAACGCCTTGGTTAATGCTATAATTTTTAAATATGGAAATTCAATCTGCCAATAGACAGCATCCAGTACCACAAAACGTTATGGATGTAGAGTTTAAACTAATAGGTGAACTAACTATAAGACAATTTTCATATTTGGTTGTATTTGGCATTTTGTTTTTAATTACGTACAAAAGCCCCTTACCCTTTTTATTTAGAATACCACTACTAATTATAGAAGTTTTAGCTGGGATTAGTTTTGCTTTTTTGCCATACAACGATATTACTTTAGACAAATGGACAGTAAACTATATAAAAGCTATAACTAGCCCAAGAATAAGAATATGGAAACACGTACCTACAATACCTTATTTTTTTACATATATACCAAAAAAGAGCACTAAAAAAGAAAAGTTAAAAGAATATACAACAAATGATAAAAACAAATCAAAAAGCATACAAGAATTATTTAATAAAAATTATAATAATTCAATACCTTTTGAAGATGATTCTGATATAACTCAACAAGAAATAGCTTATTTACAAAAAATTGGTTTTAAAAAATCAATAGATAATAAAACTAATATAAAAGGAGAAACAATAATTCCAGATAAGTTAGTAAGTAAAGAGAAAGTACAAAAAGAATTAATAAAAGATGAGTTAAGTATGAAAAAATCCCTAGTACAAACAACATTAACCGCAAAAACAGAAACACATAATAATAACACCCAACTAAATAAAAATATTAAACAGGCATTTAATATAGCTTTAGTAGAACAAAAAAATAGAAAAACCCCAAAAACTGTAAAAAAAGTAGGAGATGCCCCAAAAAAACAAGAACAAAATGAGGGGGAAAAAGAGCATTATAAAGAAAAACAACATAGTATATTTAACATTATAGAAAAGTGGGCACATAAAAAACAAGGAGAACAAGAAAAAGATGCTCTCATGGAAAATAAAAAAACAAAAAATAAACAATTAACTAAACTAGTAAGCGGTAAGGTAGTAGCAACAAGCGGAGAATTAGTTCCAAATGCAGTTGTAATATTTAAGGATATAGAACAAAACCCAAGAATAGCTGTAAAAACTAACCAGGTTGGAGAATTTAAAACTACTACTCCTTTAGAATATGGTAAGTATATAATAGAAGTAATTAAAGAAGGATATAAATTTAAAAATAAGAATATTAAAATAGATGAAAATTTAATAGAACCTATAAATTTAATAGGAACAAAAGTATAATTAAATAATATGAAAGTACCTGCCAATACAAAAGTAACCGCATTAGTACAAGATCATTTAGATATTTATGATATAAAAGAAAATCTGCTTATATTAAAAAATGGGGGGGCTACCGCTGTTATAGAGACAGGAGCAATAAATTTTGATTTATTATCACAAAGAGAACAAGATGCGGCTATAATGGCTTACTCAGGACTTCTTAACTCACTTAATTATCCAATTCAAGTCCTTATAAAAAGTAAAAAAATGAATATTGGACACTATATAAAACAAATTGAAGAAGAAGAAAAAGATACAAATAAGCACCCTTTATTATTGGATGCAATTGCAAATTACAAAAGCTTTATTCAAAGTTTAGTTAAAAGCTATGATATTTTAGATAAGTCTTTTTATGTAGCTATTAATTATAACGAAAATTTTGTATTACCTAATTCAAAACCTCTAGACTGGATTAAAGATTTATTTGGTATAGCCCATAAACCCAAACAAAATATTGATGTAGATGAAATAGTAGAAAAGGCAAAAAGCCAATTAAACCCAAGAACAGAACATTTACTTAATGAGTTTTCTAGAATAAACATAAAAGCAAGGAGGCTTACAACAGAAGAATTAATTAAACTTTTTTATGAGTCATATAATCAAGATTCTGTATTAGGAGGAAAAGTTGTGACAGGAAACATTAAAGAGTATACAACACCTATAGTAGAATTATTAAGTTAAGATAAATATGAATATATTAAATAAAATAAATCCTTTTTATAAAGAAAACACAAATAAAGATAGTGCCAATGTATCTACCAATAAAAAGACGCAAACAAAAGAGAGTTCCTTTTCAGAAGAAACGAAAAAATTTTTTAATGGTATTACAAGTACAAGAGATATAATTTCTCCGGAATCTATTTATGTAGATTTCAACTATATAAAAATAGGATCTAGATATTTTAGGAGTTTGTTTGTATCGGGATATCCAAGATATGTAGGCGCCAATTGGCTTAGCCCATTAATTACGTTTCCACATCCACTAGATATTGCAATGTTTTATTATCCTATAAAATCTAAAGGGGTTTTAGATGATTTAAAAAAGAAGATTACAGAATTTCAAGCTACAATCTCTAGCGACCACGAAAGAGGTAAAGTTATGGATCCAACTGTTGTGGCAGCATTAGAAGATGCTAAAGCATTACAAGAAAAATTAGTTAAAGGAGTAGAAAAGTTTTTTCAATTTTCTTTTTATATAACAATAAGTTCCGATAATTTAGAAGAATTAGAAAACATTACAAAAAGGGTTTTAGGTACATTAGGGTCTTTACTAATAGTTGCAAAAAAAACAACCTTACAAATGGAACAGGCTTTTCAAACTACATTACCACAAGGTATAGATAAACTTGTTTATGTAAGAAACATGGATACTTCAGCAGTAGCCACAACGTTCCCATTTACATCTAGCGAATTAACAATGAATAAAGGCGTCTTGTACGGAATAAACAAACATAACGGATCTTTGGTTATTTTTGATAGATTTTCTTTAGAAAATGCTAATTCTGTAATTTTTGCAACATCTGGAGCAGGAAAGTCCTACTTAGTAAAACTAGAAATAATGAGGTCTTTAATGTTTGGTGCAGAATGTATAACAATAGATCCAGAAAGAGAATATGAACCTTTAGCTAAAGCTTTAGGAGGTGAGTTTATAGAATTTTCTAGTGCTTCTCCAGCAAAAATAAACCCTTTTGATTTGCCAGATTTTGGCAATAAAATACCAGACAATCAAGTTATTAAAAATGCATTAGGCGCAAAACTCTTAAGCTTGCACTCTCTTTTTAAAATAATTTTTGGTCAAATGACTAATACTGAAGAAGCATTATTAGACAGAGCATTAATAGAAACATATAGGTTAAAGGGTATTACAGAAGATCCCGAAACCCATAGTAAAGAAGTTCCCGTTATGGAAGATTTATATAAAGTTTTAATGGGTATGGATGAGCCAGAAGCCAAAAACTTATCAGCTAGATTAGAAAGGTATGTAAAAGGGTCCTTAGCAGGAATATTTAATCAACGAACAACAGTTAATTTAAACAATCCTTTTACAGTATTTTCGGTTAGAAATCTAGAAGATGTTTTAAGACCCATAGCTTACTACATTATTTTAGATTATATATGGACAAAAATAAAAATAGACCTTAAAAAAAGGCTACTTGTTGTAGATGAAGCATGGTATCTAATGACTCACCCCGATTCTGCATATTTTATGTATTCTATAGCAAAAAGAGCACGAAAATATTTTGTAGGGCTAACAACTATAAGCCAAGACGTATCAGATTTTTTAAATAGTGAATATGGGCAAGTTATAGTTACAAATGCAGCTATGAAAATTTTACTAAAACAATCAGCAAGTTCAATTGATAGATTAGGAGAAGTATTCCACTTATCGGAAGGAGAAAAAAGATTACTATTAGCATCTGGAGTAGGTGAGGGATTATTTTTTGCGGGAAACAGTCATGTAGCTATTAAAGTAGTAGCCAGTAAATGGGAACACAGACTTATAACTACAAACCCTGAAGAAATTATAAAAATAAAAAAAGGAACATTTGGTAAACAGCAAAAAAAGAAAAAAATAGGTAGAGTTATAAAAAAGCCTTCAATAAAAAAAGGAGGTACTAGTATAGCTTTAGAATAAAAGACACTTTGTAATTTACTTAATTTACTCTTCCCAATAAGGCTGTACAGGTACAACTACATAAGTATAATCTTTCCTACCTTTTGGCGTTATTAGCGCTGGAGAAGAAACTCCAGATATTTTTAATTCTACTTCCTCAGAAACGACATTATTTAAATAATCAGATAAATATTTAAGATTAAAAGCCAAATCTGTATTCTTCCCTTTTATAGAATTAACTTTTAGTACTTGTTCATTTTTACCTAACTCTAAGTCATCACTAATGAATTTGATTTTCTTGTTCTTGCTATCTATGCTTAAACGAACAGCTCCTGTATTTTTAGAAAATACAGAAGAGGTTTTAACGGCATTAAGAAAATCAGTATAGTTTAAAGTAACTTCACAAATAAATTCAGAAGGAACTACTTTGTTATAATCAGGAAAGTCCCCATCTAACAATTTAGACACAAAAAAGACATCATCTAGCACAAACACGGCATTACCTTTATTTGGCTGTAAATCTAAAGTAATATCAAAATCTTTAGATACCAGCCTTATTACCTCTAAAAGGTTTTTTGCGGGAATCAAAGCTTTTTCAAAGTAAGATTTTTTTGATATTTCTAAAGGTATTATTTTTTTACTCATTCTAAAACCATCCAAAGCCACAAAAATTAAACCCGATTCTGTAGGTTCTAATAAAATTCCAGTCCACTCAGGCCTTGTATCTTCATTGCTTGCAGAAAAATAAGTTTCTTCTATAGCTCTTTTTAATACGGAACTATTAATTTTTATAAAATTTTTAGTAACCGAATAACTAAATTGCGGATATGAATCAGAAGGAGATCCATTAAAAACAGCCTTTGTAGTAGGAGTATTTAAATTTAACTTATTTTTAGTAATAATACCGCTTAATCTTTCATCGCGTACAGAAGAAACAAAATTATAAAATAATTTTGCGGGAATCGTAACAGAACCCTCTCCTTTAATTTTAGCACCTACCCATGTTACTATTGATTTTTCTAAATCGCTAGTAATTAATTTAAGCCTGCCTTCATCAGATTGAATTAATACGTTTTGTAAAATAGGTAAGGAAGCTTTAGCAGAAATAGCCTTATTAGCAATAGATAAAGATTTAACTAAATTTTCACGCAAAACTTCAAACTCCATAATAATATTATTATAGACTAATTTAACCTAAATCGGAAAGAGATATAACAACTCTCCTATCAAGACCCTCGCCTACACTGTAAGATACTAAATCCGAATATTTAGACACTTCTAAATGTACTAAACGCCTATCAGAAGGACGCATTGGCAAAAACTTATATTCTCTTTTTTGTAAACGTACTATACGTATAGCTTCTTTCACTTTATCTAATAATTGTTCTTCTCTTTTTTTTCTATAGTTACCAATATCTACGTATATTTGTATATCCTTTCCTTTTTTAGAGGATATGTAAGAATATAATAAAGATTGAAGAGCATAAATAATATTACCATGATAACCAATTAGATTACCAACATCTTGTCCACCAATTAAAACTATTAAACCGTCGGTATTTTTTTCAACAAAAATTTCTTTATCTTCTAAAGAAACATCTAAAAGAGAAAGTAAGTCTTGAAGTATTTTTTTAATTTCTTTTTCCATAATTTTAAAAAAATTTAAGTACTTTTTTTAGCATAAACATATTTTTTTAAATAATAAGATTGAAAAAAAGAAAAAAGGCTACTTATAAACCAATATAAAATTAAACCAGAGGGTAATTTAGCACCAATAATTAATGTCATAAGAGGTGCTGTATAAATCATGTTTTTTTGCATAGACACCATCATATCATCTTGAGTAGTTTCTGTTTTTTTAGCAATCTTTTCTGATTTATTAACAGTAGGAAGCATCAATTTAGAAGTTATAAATTGAACCCCTGCAGAAGCAACCGGCAATATATATGTAGAATCTGGTTTAGCCAAATCCCATAATAAAAATTTTGTGGAAAAGGATATATCCTTTAAAAAGCTAAAATAAAAAAGGGTATCTGTAGAAGAATTATTTAATATACCAATAAAAACCCTATACAAAGCAATTAAGACTAATATTTGTAAAATATTTGGCAAGCACCCTGAAGCTGGGTTAATACCATGTTTTTTATATAACTCCATTTGCTTTTTAGATAATAAAGTTTTGTTATTTTTATATTTTTTCTTTAATTTACTTAAATCTTTATCTAGCAAAGATTTTTTTGAAGCCATTTTTATAGAAGGAATATTAACTGGAAACAAAAGCAATTTAATTAATATAGTTAAAAGAATAATAGATAAACCCAAACTATTTGTATAGTAGGTAAATATAAACAATAAATTAAAAATTGGCCTTATTAATATTTCATTCCAAATTATTTTTAACATAATATTTATTTTACAGGATCATAACCCCCCTTATGATAAGGGGTACATCTTAAAATACGTTTAAAACCTGCATACAAACCTTTTAAAACCCCTTTAGATTTAACGGCTTGATAAGTGTATGTAGAACAAGAGGGATAATAAATACAAGATTTTTTATAAGGAAAAACAAATCTTGAAAACCCTTGATCTAAACTAAGATATTTTTGATAAAAAGATATTGACATCAAGATTAATTTTTTCATATAAAGTTTTTCTATAAATATTTTTTAAAGATTTCTTAAAAACAAATATAAAACATCCAGTAGGAAACAGTTTTATATTTTGCATTATAACAAAATATGACTGTCTTTTAATTAAATTACGCAAAAAAGCTTTAGAAACATTTTTTTTAGGCACTATTACAATAAACTTGTTTTTTGTATTTTCTTTGTTATTTAAATTATTATAAAAATAAATCTTAAAATAAGTACCAACATACAAATATTTAGGCTTTTTAGATTTTAAACGTAAAATTTCCTTTGAGGTAAGTTTTAAAGCCTTTGGCAACATTAAACACCTTTATATTTTCTAACTTTTACAGTTAGTTCCTTTCTTCCCTTAAGTCTTCTACGCTTTAACACATTTTTACCACCCGGGGTTTTTTTACGTGCTCTAAAACCATGTATTTTTCTTTTTCTTTTTTTTGGGTTCCAAGTTCTTTTTGGCATAATAATTTAAATTTAAACGAATACATATTACTATAAGGCCTTAAAACAAGCAAGAACTAATATTAATATAAACATATTAGAGTTAAATAAAAATACAATAGCATGTTTGACAAAATTGTGGAAAATTAAGTAAGATTTAATTACTAATACACTAAAAAAATATATTATGGATAAACAAAAATTGTGGAAAACTATACTAGGGGAGCTTGAATTAACCCTACCTAGACCTTCATATCAAGCATTTTTCCCAAAAACTAAAATTAAAGAAATTAAAGAAAATGAAAAAACAGTAATTATTTCTTGTCCTAAAAAAGGCATACAAGAAATAATAGAACAAAAATACAAAAATATAATTAAAATACTTGTAAAGGATAAAACTGGAAAAAATTATAAAATAAAATGCATTGCTGATATTGAAAAAAAAGAAGACAGTGAAAATATAGTAAAAGCACCTTTATTTAGCACCATTATAAAAAAACAGGACATACCAAAAAAACAAGAAGAGATATATAAAAACTCTTACAACAATAGATTGCTAAAAGAATATACTTTTGAGAATTTTGTAGTAGGACCTAGCAATAGATTAGCGTACACAGTAGCTAAAACAATAGCGGAAAAACCAGGTTTTGCGTATAATCCTTTTTTAATATATTCAGGAGTAGGTCTTGGAAAAACACATTTATTACAAGCTATAGGAAATGAGATTATAAAAAACGAACCCACTAAAAAAGTTTTGTATTGTACGGGACAAGAGTTTATTAATGAATTAATGGATCAGTTACAAGAAAGAAGAAGCGGAAAAAGAGGAACTTTAAGAGACTTCAAAAATAAATTCACAAGTAGTGATGTTTGGTTAATTGATGACGTACAAGTAATAGCAGGAAGAGACACTACCCAAGAAGAGTTTTATTTTGCATTTAATCATCTTTATTTAAATAAAAAACAAATTGTTCTAACATCAGATAAGCATCCTTCAGAAATAGCTAAACTTGAGGAAAGAATTTCTTCAAGATTCAATATGGGAATGATTGCAGATATACAAATGCCAGATATAGACGTAAGAACAGCAATATTAAGGTTAAAAAGGGATACTTTAGGCTTAAATATACCTAACGACACAATAGATTATATAGCGAAAAATCTTAACAAAAATATAAGAGAGTTAGAAGGAGCTTTAATTCAAGTAGCTACATATGCACAAACATATAAAGAGGAACCAACTATAGATTTAGCAAAAACTGTATTGGAAAACAGAATTATTGAAAAAGAAGAAAAAAACGTAAAACCTCAAAAAGTTCTAAGAGAAATAGCTAAGTATTATGGCGTTGATATCAGAGATATAAAAGGTAAAGTAAGAACTAAAGAATTTGTAAAACCAAGACAAATAGCTATGTTCCTACTAAAAGAGCTTAATCAGTTACCTTTCATGCAAATAGGAAGTATTTTAGGTGGAAGAGATCACACAACAATTATGTATGGTACAGAAAAAGTAAAAAAAGAAATAGAAAATGGAAACTATAAATTAAAAAAAGAACTCTCCATAATAAAAGATACAATATTAAAAAATAAGTAAGTTTGTGGACAATATAGGATATAGCTATAAGGTCTGTGGAAAACTACAAGAGTTATACACAAAATAATCCACAAAAAATATAAAATTATACACAAAAGAAAGCTTTTAAATAAAAGATATTTACAAAAAAAATTTAGTTTTAAATTATAATATAAATAAATATAAGACATCCACAAAAATATATTAAAAATATACAATTAAAATATAGTAATAATTAAGTTATATACAAATACACAATGTATACTACTAACAATACTATAAAATATATAAAAAGTTAGACATAATAAAATGTTTAAAAAAGGTATATACATATTAATCAGTATTTTTTTCAATACTGTAAAATTTATAAAAATAAGAATATTAAAATGGGGTTATGGTGATACTTTTTCTGGTTATTTACTAGAAAAAATACCTTATGATTTTTTAAAGGATTTTTTCAATCTGATTCCCGCTAAGTATATTTTTATTACAGGTACTAATGGCAAAACTTCTACAACAGCTCTTACTGTTCATATTCTTTCTAATTTAGGTTTTACAGTTTATTCTAACAAAACAGGTTCAAATTTATATAGAGGTATTTTATCTTTTTTTGCATTAAATTTTATAAAGTTTATAAATAAAAGTCCTAAATATATTGTGTTGGAATTAGATGAAGGTAGTGTATCTAAAATATTACAAAATTTTCCTAAAAATAAACATTTTTCTTTTATCTTGTTAAATATTTCTAGAGATCAATTAGATCGGTATGGAGAAATAGATATTTTATTAAAAAATATTTATTCTTCTTTAACCAAATTTACTAAAAAAACTTTAATTTTAAATACTAACGATAAAAACATATCTAATTTTAAGTCTCTAAAGAGTGATTTACCTTTATCTAAATGTCCTAAAGATTTAGTAAATCTTCTTGGTATATCAGAACAGCCTCATCTAATTGAAAATTTAAGTTTTATCTTAACTCTACTTAATAATGAAAAAATAAGTGTTTTACCTCATAAATTGAGTAAGTTTTCTTTTGTTCCTGGCAGAGGTTCTATATATGTCTTAAATAATACTTTTTTTGAAGTTCATTTAACTAAAAACCCAAAAAGCTTTAATAATAATTTAAGTATACTTTTAAAAAATAAAAAGATAAAAAATGTATTGATTTTAGTCAACGATTATATTCCCGATGGTAGAGATGTTAGTTGGTTTTTTGATATAGATGAAATTTTACTTATAAAAGCTTTAAAAGATAAAAATATTTTTGTTGGGGGGAGCCGTTCTTATGATTTTTGTAATATGCTAATGTTATATAAACTGCCTTGTATTAATTTATATAAATATAATAATTATAAGTACTTATCTTTTATTTTTAATATTTCTAATTTTTTTGTATTATCTAATTATTCTGCAACCCAACAAGTTTTGAAATATTTAAAAAATGAGAGTGTTTAATTTAATTCATTTATATCCCAGGGAATTAAATTTATATGGCGATACTGGGAATGTTTTTTATATTTCTTATTTTTTAAGTATTTTTGGAATAAAAACAAAAATATATTATATAGAAAAAGGAGATTCCCTTCCTAACAAAATAGATTTTATTTTTGCTGGAGGTGGGCCTGATTCTTTGCAAAGCTCCATATATAAAGATTTTTTATCTAAAAAAGGTATTTTATATAATCATATTCATAACAATAAGCCAGCTCTTTTTATATGCGGTTCTTATCAATTATTGGGTAAATATTATTTAACTTCTAATAAAGAGAAAATAAAGGGTTTAAATTTATTTAATTTTTATACTTTTTCTCCAAATAACCAAAAAAAACGTTTAGTTGGAAACTCTGTAATTTGTTTAGATAATTTTATTTTAACCAAAACTTTTAAATTTTCTAGATATGTTGTGGGTTTTCAAAACCATAATGGTAGAACAATTCTTTCTAAAAAATTAAAGCCTTTAGGAAAGGTTTTAAATAGTTCTTTAGGCAATGATTCCCGTGGGGGGGAGGGCTTTTATTATAATAAAACTATAGGGACCTATTTACATGGACCTTTATTAGTTAAAAATCCCCATATACTATATTTTTTACTATCTGATTATTTATCCAGTTTTAGCATTCCTTCTTACCATTTATTTTATAATGAGTTTATTACACACTATGAATTTTTACACAAAAACTATAATAAATTCTAAGAAAAAGTTTATAGATAATTGGCTTTTAATTAGCTTGAGTTTAATTTTACTTAATGCTTCTTATCATTTTTATAAATCTTCTTTATATGTTAGAGGCCTTTTTTTAGATTATTATGTTCCTAAAATATATTTTAACCAACTTATTTTTTTAATAATAATTTTACTCTTTTTTAGTTCTTTAAAAACAAATAAATATATTTTATATGTACTAGTTTTTATTTTATTTAATTATTTTTTTTCTTTTAAAAAACAAGCTTTTTTAATTGTTATTTCTTATAAATTAATACCTTTATTGTATTTTTTTATATTAAATTCAAATATTTACTTACTTTTAAAAAAAAATTACTATAAAAAACTTATTTTTGTGAATATTTTTTTATTAATTGTATTTTTTTTACAATTTATATTTAAAGAGTCTTTTTTTCCTTACTTTCCGTTTGGTTTTTACTATTATAAAGGAGTATCTTATAATTTAGATTTTATTTCTATACATGGCTCAAAATATCCTATACCTTTAGGGATGTTCCCTCACCCCAATGTATTTGCTGCTTATATTTCATTTTTAAATATTTTTTTTGTAAGAAAAAACAAAATACTTTTTTTTATAAATATATTATTAGTTGTTTTGTTGGGTTCTTTATCTGCTATTTTTTTTAATATATTAATTTTTAAATTATATACAAAAAAAAATAATACTTTTTATTTATTGATTATGTTTTTATTTTTTTATATATCTTTTTTGTTAAGCTATAAAAGTACTTCTTTAACACAACGAGTCTTACAGTATAAAAGCTTTGTGTACCTTTTTTTAGAAAAGCCCTTTTTTGGTTGGGGTTTAGGTAATTACTTATTATCTATCCCTTTTTATGAAAAAATAATAGGCAGAGTTGTAAAAATACAACCTATACATAATATATTTTTACTTTATTTAGTAGAATTTGGCTTATTTGGATTATCTTTATTTTTTGTTTTTTTATATAAACTTAAATACTATTTAAAAATAACTCCTTTTTTGATATTTATATTAATTTTTGGTTTAAGCGATCATTTTTTATATACTTTAAATCAAGGTTTTATATTGTTGCTTCTAGCTTTTATATGTCATAAACTTACTATAAGGAATAATAAGTTATGTTTAAATTAAGTATAAAAAAAATCCTTACTATATACTTTTTATTAATAGCCACATTTATTTTAGGAGGATGTTCTTTATTAGGTTATAATATTCCTTTTTTAAGTAAAGAAAAATCAGCAAACCAAGATAACAAAAAAAAAGAAAAAGTAACTTTAGTTTATTGGTCTTTATTTGAAGATTATTCAATAATAGAACCTTTGCTTAAAGAGTATCAACAACAAAATCCTCATATAAAAATAATTTACGAGCAAAAAGATTTTGATAATTTAAACGCATATAAGGACTCTTTATTATCTAAGCTTATTAAAGGGGAAAAAACACCAGATATTTTAAGAATACACCAGACTTGGATACCTTTTTTTGTTTCTTATTTAGCTCCTGCTCCGAAAAGTACCCTAGATATTTTAGAATTTCAAAAAGATTTTTACCCTTCTGCACAAAAATCTTTAATTTATAATAATAAAATTTATGCTATGCCTTTAATGTTTGATTCATTAGCTTTATTTTATAATAAAGATTTATTTGACTTTGCTAAGGTCTCTCCTCCGTCTACGTGGTCCGATTTTTCTAGTTTAGCAAATAGTTTAACTAAAAGAAGTAATAATACTATTAAGGTTTCTGGTGCCGCTTTTGGTAATGCTTCAAATGTAGCTCATTTTTCAGATATTATAAGTTTAATGATTCAACAGAGTAAATTAACGCTACCAGAAGACTTTACCAGTCCTGCTATGAAAGATATTATTAAGTTTTATACTTCATTTGTAAAAACCAACCCTGTGTGGTCTGATAAAATGGCCTATTCTCCCTTGGCTTTTGCTCAAGGCAATGTAGCAATGATGTTTGGAACTAGTTGGCGTCTTGCCGATATTTTAAAAGAGAATCCTAGTTTAAATGTTGGTGTAGTTCCTGTTCCTCAAGCTGTAGATAATAACTCTTTGACTAAAAATAATGTTACAAGTTTTTGGGTTGAAGGAGTAAATAAATCTTCTAGTAATTATGATGAAGCTTGGAAGTTACTAGTATGGCTTTCTAAAAAAGAACAACTTACAAAAAGATTTACAAATGCTTCGGAAACAAGACCTTTTGGGGAGCTTTATCCACGTATTTCAATGCAAAAAAATCTTTCTGAGAATCCTTATTTAAGCGCTTTTTATGCTAATGCTGAAAATGCTATGCCTTCTATTTTTTCGGATGCTTCTGGAAATGATGCCTATGTTAATATTTTTAAGAATATTATAGAAGGTTATATAAAAGGTATAAGTTTAGATGAACTTTTAAAAATAGCTCAAAAAGAATATGTCAGATTGCAGAATAATTAATAATTTATGTTTTTATTAGCTATTGAATCCAGCTGTGATGAAACTTCTGCTTCTGTAGTAACTAAGCAAAATAAAATTTTAAGTAATGTTGTAGCATCTTCTAAGGATTTTTTTGAAAAAACAGGAGGTATAGTTCCAGAAATAGCGGCAAGAAAGCAATTAGAGTTTATTTTACCAATCATAGACACAGCTTTAAAAGAAGCGGGAATATCACTTAGTAAAGTAGATTATATCTCTGTTACCACAGGACCTGGTTTAGTAGGTTCTTTATTTGTAGGTGTTACTACCGCTAAAACGCTTTCTATCTATTTAAAAAAACCTATTATTCCAATTAATCATCTTTTGGGTCATTTGTTTTCTGTTTTTGTAAAAGAGTATAAAAGAAATATAATCCAAGAAAACTTACCACAGTTTCCTTTATTATCTTTAATTGTTTCTGGAGGTCATACGGATTTAGTTTTAGTTAATTCCCCTTATTCTATTGACTATTTAGGTGGAACAAGAGATGATGCAGTGGGAGAAGCATTTGACAAAGTTGCACGATTACTTAATCTTTCTAACTATTTAGGTGGACCAAAAATATCTATGGAAGCTAAAAAATTTCAACGTCTCGATATTAGTTCTAAGTTAACGTTTCCTAGACCTTTAAAAAATTCTAATGATTATGATTTTTCCTTTTCTGGGTTAAAAACGGCAGTTTTAAGATATTTACAAGATAATCCTGATTATAATGTATCTGAAGTGGCTTTTGCTTTTGAAGAAGCTATTGTAGATGTTTTACTTTATAAATTAAACAAAGCTTATAAAAAATTTAAGCCAAAAAACGTATCAATTGTTGGCGGAGTATCTGCAAACTCCAAGCTTAGAAAAAGGGCTAAATCTATATTTAAAGAAACTTTATTTATTCCCCCTATATTTTTGTGCGGTGATAATGCAGGAATGATTGGCATTGCTTCCCTATATTATTTAAATAAAGCTACTTTTAATCTTTCGGGTATAAAGGCTAACCCTTCGGAAAGTTTACGAAGCTATTAATAAAAATTATTATTGACTTTTATATGGAAAGTTTCTATTATCTAAACTAAAGTGTAATCTTGGAGTTAATGTCACCAAGTAACTTAAGGAAGAAACTTTTTTATTATTTGTAATAAAAAGGGATTAGAACCTTACGGGTAAGCCCGTTATAGCTGTAATGAGGCTATTTATAATAAATAGCAAAGCAGAGTGGTACCACGCAAAGGTTATTTATTAAAACCTTTTCGTCTCTGGGTTTATCTTGTTAAATCTATTGACGAAGAGGTTTTTTTATTTATGGATAAAAGATATAATTTTACAGAACTAGAACCAAAAGTGTATAAATTATGGGAAGATTCAGATGCTTTTAAAGGTAAAATAGATTACAATAAGGAACCTTTTACTATAATTTTGCCTCCCCCTAATGCAAATGGTAAATTACATGCAGGCCATTCTTTAATGCTTGCTTTGGAAGATTTACTTATACGCTGGAAAAAAATGCAAGGTTATTCTACTTTATGGATTCCAGGTTTAGACCACGCCGGTTTTGAGACCCAAATAGTTTTTGAAAAGTATTTGGCAAAAAAAGGTAAATCCCGTTTTGATTATGACAGAAAAACCTTATATAAAATGATTTGGGATTTTGTAGAAAACCAAAAACAAACTATTAAAAATCAATTTAAATCCTTTGGACCATGTTTAGATTGGTCAAGAGAAAGATATACTTTAGATAAAGAATCTATAAAAACTGTTTATAATACATTTAAAAAGATGGAACAAGAAGGTTTTATTTATAGGGATAATTATTTAGTAAATTATTGTACTTATCATGGTACAACCCTTTCTGATTTAGAGATAAAACACAAAGAAAATAAAACCCCTCTATATTATATACGTTATAAATTTAAAAATCCCAGAAATGTAAAAAAAGATTATATAGTAGTTGCAACTACTAGACCTGAACTCATTTTTGTAGATACTCATTTAGCTGTAAATCCTAATGATAAAAACAATGAATGGTTACTAGGTAAAAAAGTTTTAAATCCGTTGACTGATAAAGAAATGACTATAATAGGTGATTCTTTTGTAGATCCTGATTTTGGTACAGGTATTGTAAAACTAACTCCTGCACATAATAAAGAGGATTATTTGGTGGCTCTAAAGCATAAATTACCTATAATTTCTGCCTTTGGTTCTGATGGATTAATTAATAAGAAAGGGGGTATGTTGTATGGATTATCTATCAAAGAAGCGCGTAAAAAATCTGTAAGTTTGTTAAAAGAAAAGGGTTGTATAGAAAAAATAGATAACTCATATAAAAATGTTATATCAACATGCTATAAATGTGGTACTACTATAGAAAACATTGTTATGCCTAACTGGTTTGTAAAAGTTGATAAATTGAAAGAACCTGCTTATAAAGTAGTAAAAAACGGTAAGATTAGGATATTTCCGAAACGTCATTTAAAAAGTTATTTTAATTGGATGGAAGAGATGCGTGATTGGCCTATTTCCAGACAAATTGTATGGGGTATTCGTATACCCATTTGGTATTCTGCTAAACAGAATCCAAACATAAAAGTAGTTTTTTTAGATAGCAATAAAAAAATAGTAAAAGGCCTTATTAAAAATTTATTAAAAAAATATTCTTTAAAGGAAATATTGAGTGGTTTGCAAACCTTACAAGCGCCTTTAAAAGCAACGTATATTGTGTCTTTGGATTCTCCAGGATCTGATTTTTTACCAGAAACAGATACTTTTGATACGTGGTTTTCTTCTGGTCAATGGCCTTTGATTACATTGGGGTATCCTAATTCTAAAGATTTTAAATATTTTTATCCCACAAGTGTTTTAGAAACAGGTTGGGAAATACTACGTTTTTGGGTAAGCAGAATGATAATGTTTGGCATTTACTTGACAAAAAAACCACCATTTAGAGATGTTTATTTACATGGGCTTGTGAGAGCTGCGGATGGAAGAAAGATGAGTAAAAGTTTAGGTAATGTTGTTGATCCTTTAGATTTAATTAAAGAGTATGGTGCAGATGCTGTACGTTTAGGCCTAATTAGTGGTACTGCTGGAGGACGTGATTTTTCATTACCTTTGGATAAAATAAAATCTTATAGAAATTTTTCCAATAAGCTTTGGAATATAGCAAGATTTTTAATATTTTTGTCAAAAGATAATCTAACGTTAAAAGAACATGTTTCTTTAGACAAACTTATAAAAAATTTGGTTGACAAGGATAAAGAAATTATTACAGAAATGAACAACACCTTAGTTAAAATAGAAAATAATTTGAACTTGTATAAATTTGCTCAAGCGGGGGAGACTTTGTACCATTTTATTTGGGATAAATTTGCTTCAGATTATTTGGAGTATACAAAAAAATCTAAAAATACCTCCTCTTTATTCACATTAAAATTAGTTTTTGAAACTTCTTTAAGAATGTTACATCCCTTTATGCCTTTTGTGACAGAAGCTATTTGGCAAGAATTACAAAAAGAAGGTATATTTATTTTAAAAAAGGAAGAATCTTTATTAATTAAAGCCTCGTGGCCAAAAATAATATCCATTTAGTTATAAAATATTAAGGCTATTTATTATTTTCGTTTTGTGGGTTTTTGTTGTCTTCTTTTTTACCTAATTCTTCTGATTGTTCCTGTTTTTCTGATGTTACTTCTACATCCTCTACAGATTGTGGTCCTTCTTCTTCCTCTTCTATTTGTTCTGGATAGTCTAATTTTGCTATTACCATATCATTATCTTCTTCTAATACTTCTATTTTTTTACCTTTTAGAGATTCTTTAATATCTTTTATAGTTAATACATCTCCAATTTCTTTTAATTTATCTATTTTTAAAGTTATTTCTTTAGGTAGATCGCTAGGTAAGGCTTCTATAGGTACTTCATCTACTATAGATAACAATAAGGCATTTTTGTTTTTTAGCAAGGGGTGCTCTTCTTGACCTATAAATTCTATAGGCACATTTACAGTAACTTTCTTTTTTAAATCAATTTGATGTAAATTTACATGTATAGGTATATTTTTTACTGGATGTATTTGTACTTCACTAATTAATACTGGTGTTTTTTTATCTTGTAAGTGCACATAAACAACTTCAGTTTCTCCTACATGATTAATTAATCTTACAAGGTCATTGCGCCTAACTTTAATATTTTTGCTTTTTTTACCTTTACCAAATATAACTGCGGGTATCCAGCCTTCTTTTCTAAGCTTGTTAAGCCTGGATCCGGCACGCTTTCTTGGTTCTGCTTTTAGTATTATTTCCATACGAACTAGATTTTAAACATTTTTTTACTCAAAAACAAGTGTTTTTAGGTTATCTAAGTTTTTTATAGGCTAACGTAAAACAAATTATTTCATTGCAGCCTGCTTGTTTTAGTATTTTTGAACATTCTAATAAAGTTGCTCCTGTGGTAATAATATCGTCGACTAACAGTATTTTTTTAGATACCTTTTCTTTCTTAATATTAATTGCATAGGCTTTTTTAACTGATTTTACCCTTTCTTTCTTTTTTTGTTGGGTTAAAGAAGGTGTGGCTATTACCTTCTTTAGTATATTGGTTTTATATTTTAATTTCATTTTATTTGATATTTCTTTTGCTATAATATT
>CAYSYH010000003.1:0-43186 GCA_964435455.1 uncultured Candidatus Saccharibacteria bacterium
AATATAGTATAATTTAAACCTATGAATAGAAATTACCTACCCATAATCACACCAATTTTAATGTTTATAGCTGGATTAGGTTTTTTAGCATACAGTTATTATAAAACAACCACAAAAAATGCTGCTTATTTACAAGTAGACTCAAAATTTAAAGAGGCTATTGTAGAAGTAAATGGTAAAGAAATAGGTAAGACACCGTTATCCGATTATGAGATTAATGCAGATTCTGCAGAAATAACCGTAAAAAATCAGTTCAATCAGTTTAAAAAAGAGATAATTTTATCTCCAAATACAGTTACATCTGTATCCGTAGATCTAGGAACTTCAGAACCATTTTCATCAGATACTGTTTTATGGTTTGATAAAAATAACGATTCAGACGAAAGAATATTTATTAGCTCTATACCTCAAAAAGCTAAAGTTTCTATAAATGGTAATTACATTGGAGAAACCCCTTTAACAAAATCAAGAAAGGAAATTTTAGAGAGCGGTACCAACCAATATAATATTGTTATAGAAAAAGAGGGCTATCAATCACAAAATACCAGTGTACAACTATACAAGGGATATACCTTAAATATAACAACAAAATTATTTTTAAATCCTATATCAAAAACAATAAAAAAAGGTGAAGCTAACGAATATTATACAGTTTACATATTATCAAGCCCATACCTTAAAGGTACTAATTCAGCACAATGGGCCAGCGGATTAGCTTACTGGCTAGACACAAGAGGTGCCACTTCTTTTGACAAAGAAACTATAAACTATTTTGACTACTTTATAGATACAGAAGGATCTTTATACAACGGGAAGGGAGATATACTAAATAAAGAAAAGGTTAAAATAAGCGAAAAACCAAAATCACCATTAAAAATAGCTTATTTAGATAATGAAAATGAAAAATCACCAGGATTAACTAAAAAAGCAAAAGAAACTCTAAAAAATCTGGTGCAAGAAGATGTTTCACTTAGTAATAATGAAGAGGATACATATGAAGTAACAAACACAGGTGTAGGCTACCTAAATGTTCGTAAGGAGCCAACCGTAAGTGGGGAATTATTAGGAAAATTAAATGTGGGGGATAAAGTAACTGTTTTAGAAAAACAAGGAGAGTGGTATAAAATTAAGTATAAAGAAGGCGATGCTTGGGTATTTGGAAGTTACCTAAGGCAAATAAAACAAAAACAATAAACATTTAACTTAATTAATATTGCCTTTTAAAACCTAAAAGCCTATAATCTAGATAATGTCTGCCCTAATAAAAACACTAGAAACAAGCTTATTTATCAATACAGTAAAAACAGCTTTTTTTCCTGCTATTTTAATATTTTCTACTAAAATAATAAGCCTTTTGTATTTTTCTAAGATATACAATTTAACTTTTTATTTAGGTGAAAATTCTATTAGATTTAATAATTTAGATTTATTTATAAGCGCAAATGATTACTCTAATATAATTACTTTTTTAAGTGTCTTTTCATTTTTATTTTGGCTGTTAATAAAAGGGCTTTTTTTTCATAAATCACATATTTCTCCTGTCTTAAGTGCGTGGCTGCATATGCAAGAATTAGCGCATTTAATATCAGACACAAAAAGCTTATTTATTGATATTTTTGTATGGCTTGGATTTAGTTGGATTACATTTTTATTAATATTTATACATTTTATTATAGGAATAACCAGTTTATGGGTAGTGCAAGTATCATTTATACTAAACATAATTGCAACAATTATTTTTGTAATAGATTTAGAGCGGGAATATAAAATTTTTAAAATAAGATGACGCAAAAAATACCTCTATACTTTGTATCATTTTTAATATTGTCTTTTTTCATTAGCTTACCTGCATTTAGTTTTTTTTATTTTTTGCCAAAGCAAAAACCTAACAAAAAAATAAGTGTTTTGGGAGCTAAAACATATAGAGTAAATAGTTTTAAAATAGAGGAAAAAACAACAAACTTATTTGAGATACAAACAACAATTAAAGGTAAAAATAAAAAAGAGTTAAAAAAGGATTCTTTTTTTGGAAAAAAAGCAATAGTAATTAAAGGTACAAACGTATTAGCTGAGATAACAGGAAAAACATTAAATATATATAATCTGAATAACCAGGAAAAGCTTGTAAAAATATTAGTATACTAATTTAGTAATTCCTCAATAGTTTTTGATATTGAATCAACATCAAATCCGAACTTTTTATATAAATCATTTAAGCTCTTTGCACTTCTAGAAAAAGTATCAGGAATAGACGCAATTTTTAGTTTAAACTTTTTAGAAAATTCTTCAGATAGTAATAAAGCTATAGAAGAACCTAAACCACCCAACTTTTGATGTTCTTCTATAATTAATATTTTTTTGGTTTTTTTTATACTGTTTAAAAGTGTGTTCTTATCTAAAGGTTTTATAGTATGAAAATTTAAAACCTCTATTTTGTTACCAAATTTTTTAGAAGCCTCTAAAATATTTTCTAAAATAGGTCCATAGGATGCTATAGTAAGATTAGTACCCTCTCGTAAAATTTGTGCTTTGCCCACCTCAAATTTTTGTGTTTCTAAAGTTATATCAATAGTTTTAGTAGCAGATAATCTAATATACCAAGGTGAGGAGTCTTTATATGCTTGTAAAACGGCTTTTATGGCTTGATTATAATCACAAGGTACAATCACTTTTAAATTAGGCAATACTTTTGTAATAGCTATATCTTCTAAAGCTTGGTGAGATCCTCCGTCTTTATAATTAGAAAGCCCACCATGACCTCCAACAATATTAACGTTTAAGTTACTCATACAAACACTAACCCTTAATTGATCCCAAGTTCTTCCGGGACTAAATACTGCAAAGCTAGTAGCAAAAGGTACCTTCCCTTGCAAAGCCAGTCCTGCGGAAATGCCAACCATATTTTGTTCAGCAACACCACATTCAATAAATTGATTGGGCAATAAATCGGCAAACTTTGATACCCTTAAAGAATCTCGCAGATCAGCTGTTAATACATATACATTAGAATATTTTTTTCCTAAGGCTAAAACAGCTTTGCCAAAAGCATCTCTGGTAGAACGCTTTATTAACGCCATATAGTAACTTAAAAAATTTACAATGATTTTAACTCTGCTAACGCTTCTTTTGCATCTTCTGTATCTAAAGATTTACCATGCCATTCAAAATTACCTTCCATAAAACTAACACCCTTTCCAGCTATGGTATTAGCAATAATCACAACTGTTTTATCTATAACCTCTCTTTTTTTAAAAACTTCCTCAATTTGAGCAAAATTATTACCATCTATCTCATAGGTTACAAGATTAAAAGATTCTAATTTAGATTTTAAAGGTTCTAAAGGCTGAACATTTTCGGTAGAACCGGTTATTTGGATATTATTTCTATCAATAACTATAGTAAGATTTTTAATTCTATTGTTACCTGCAAACATTAAAGCTTCCCATGTTTGCCCTTCCTGTAACTCGCCATCACTAACTATACAAACTACACGTTGGGAATGTACCAAAGCAGACCCAATTGCTTGGGACAAGCCCTGTCCAAGTGGACCAGAAGTGTTTTCAACACCCGGCAAAAGACCAAATATGGGGTGACCCTCCAAGGGAGAACCTAAACTCCTCAAACTACCTAACATTTTTGGAGGAAAAAAACCTTTTAGGGCTAAAGAAGCATATAAAACAGGACAAGTATGCCCGTTAGATAAAAAAAGTAAGTCTCTAGTAGGATCTTGAGGATTTTTAGGATTTAACCTTAAATATTTAAAATAAAGGTAAGCAAAAATATCAGCCAAACCTAGTGCACCGGCAGGGTGGCCGCTACCTGCTTTTAAAAGCATCAAAATTATAAGTTGACGTATTTTTTTAGCTATTTCTTCAAGATCTTTATAGTGACTCATTATTATATTTATTTAGATAAAAAAACATTAATTAAATCTTTGGCTTTCTCCGTATTTGTAGCAATGTTATACAAAACGTCCTCCCCCTGTCGTATTAACATAGTTTTAGAAAGCACATCAAAAATATCTCGCCAAAAAGAACCGTAAAGAATGATAGGTTTGCTATTTCCCTCATGAATACTACTCATTATCCAAGTCATTCCAAATTCGCTAATAGTACCTGGCCCTCCTTTAAAAATAATATGAATATCTCCCATTCTTAAAAGTTTTTTTGTCCTTTCAAAATAATCATCTGCTATTATTTCCTTGTCAAAATTATTCTTAGGGTCAACTCCCTCAAAATTAGGTCTCCCAAAACCTCCATAGTAAGTGGTTATACCAATAGCCTCTCCACCTCCTAAGTGAGCCCCCTCAGTAGAAGCACGCATAATACCAGGTCCGCCTCCGTTCAATATGGTTAAACCACGCCTTGCACAAAATTTTGCTATTTCTTTTGCCGCCTGATACTCTGAGGACTTGGGAGAAATATTATGCCCGCCAAAAAATGATATAGTTCTTAATTTCATAGTTAATTTTTAGAGCTACATTGATTAGCCAAAATTGATAATTTGTTTAAAGCTTCTTTAGGTCCATTCTTTTTTAAAAAAGAATTAGTATAAATAACATAAGCCTTACTAGAAAGGAACTCTTGATAGGTTAATTCATTAAACCCCCCATCAACACTTAAGGTTGTATCTAATAAAAAGTTGTCATATTTTTTGATAAAGTCATCCAAATTTTTTAACCCTTTTGGATTATACTTAGAACCAGACTTACCAGCTTTTACACACATAAACATAAATTCCGAAAAATATTGCAAATGTTCTAAAGGCAAATCCATGCTATCTGTAAGATTGAAAAATAACCCTAAGTTAAAATCTAAAGATTTTAGACGCATCAATTTATTTTTAATATTTTCACCTAATGAACTATATCTTAATAAATAAATGGTGTTTTTCTTTTTTAAATATTTTGATTTATTAAACAAAAAATCAAAAGGGTCAGAAACCATCAAATGAATAATGATTTTATTAAAAGATTTAAGATAATCAAAAGTTATAAACTCATCAAACCAAGATTCCCTCCCATAAGAAGAATCTACTATATCTAAATGAATACTCTTAAAAAATGGTTCTAGCTTTTTAACCCAAAAGACGAATTCTTTTTTGTTATAGCTTAAAGCTGTAGGAATAATTAATTTGGCAGAAGTCATAAATATATTATAACCTAGAAACAATTTATGTGTTAAAACATAATTTAAAACCTTGCCTTTTTTAACAAATAATAACTAAATACAATTATTAAAAACAACAAAAAAACGCTGATTAAAGAAAAAAATTTAATATATTTTAAAAAAAGCAGCAAAACTATAAACAAACTTATATGATTAAATAAAATAAGTGCATTTTTGTAAGAATCTAACTTTAGATACCAAACCCTACCCTGTCCCTTGTATCTTATAAAAAACCAAATTAAAGATAAAAGATGAGACAAAAGCAAAAATAAAGCTAGTAATAAAATAATAACAAAGTAATAACCTTCAAAAGGCTTTGTATTTTGAATAATTAATACTAGAATTACTAAAGAGATAATACATATTAAAAAGCTTTTTATAATAAATTTAGGAATTTTTATGGATTTAGTCATAAATTTAGTAACTTTAATTATACCCACTCTAATAATACTAGGTTTTTTAATTTGGTTCAAAAAAGATCTGGAGAAAAAAAGGGAAAAAGAGCGTATTGACAAGGAAAACGAATTAAGAAACATACACAACGAGCTTATTGCAGATGCAATGACTAAATTAACTAAAATAGCTAAAGATACTTTAGCTTCAGAAAAAGAAACAATTGCCACAGATTTAAAGAATAAAAAAGAAACAATAGAACAACTAGTTAAAAGAATTGAAGATGATTTAAGAAGAAGACAAAAGGAATTGGAGGAAAGTAATAAACAAACACTAAAACACTTTTCAGATGTAAGTAGACAAATAAGGGAACATCAAAAAACAACACAAGATTTAAAGGTTAATACAGAACAATTAGCTAGGATTTTAAGCAACAACCAATTACGTGGAGATTGGGGAGAGAAAATATTAGAAGACATCTTACAAAGCGCTGGATTAGAAAAGGGAATACACTTTGTTACACAAGAAAGTATGCAAAGTGGTGTAAGACCAGATGTAGTTATTTTATTACCAGAAGAAAAAAAGATAAATATAGATGTAAAATTTCCATATCAAAAAATAATGAAAATGACCCAAGTAAAATCTGTTGAAGAAAAAAGAACTTTAAAAGAAGGTTTTGAAAGAGATGTAAAAAACAGGCTTAAAGAAATAGTTAAAAGAAATTACATAAATGTAGAGGAAGGAACTATGGATTTTGCAATAATGTTTATACCTAACGAAAGGGTTTTTAGCTATATAAATAAAGAATTTCCCCTTTTAATAGAAGAAGCATTTAACAGAAAAATTATAATAGCATCGCCTTTTAGCCTATATGCCATTGCAAGAACTATTATGCAAGGGTACAGAAATTATTATTTTGAGCAAAATATTAGACAAGTTTTAAAACATATAGAAGCTCTAAAAGAACAATTTGGGAGATTTTCTAAAGAATTTGAAACTTTAGGAAAAAGTTTTGATAGTGTATACAAAAACTATAAGCAAATTGCAGAAACTAGGTTTACGGGTTTAAACAGAGCCTTCAAAAAAATTGAGGAATCAGAAAGACAAACAAAATTAGAACCTCCTAAAACAAAAAGAGCTTTAAAACAATAAAGGTGGGAAAATCTATATTATAATTAATACTCAAATATATTTAATAACTTATGCAACAATATAAAAATATTTTTTTAAAGGAATATAAAAGATTAAATAAGGCCCAAAAAGAAGCTGTAAACACTTTGCAAGGACCAGTAATGGTAATTGCAGGACCTGGAACAGGAAAAACCCAAATATTGGCGTTGCGCATAGCTAACATACTACTTAAAACAGACACAAACCCCGAAAATATATTAGCTTTAACTTTTACAGAAAGCGGAGTTAAAGCAATGAGAGAAAGATTAAACAAAATAATAGGCCCTGACGCATTTTATATAAACATAAATACATTTCACTCATTTTCATTAAGCTTAATAAACGAAAATCCCGACATATTTATGTTAAATCACGAAGCCAAACCTATAGGAGAACTAAGGCAAACACAAATTATACAAAATATTTTAGAAAGATTATCTAAAGAAATAACAGAGTTACGACCTTTTGGGGATCCCTTATGGTACGTAAATTTAGTTATTCAGGCCATTAAAACTTTAAAAAGAGAGGGTATAACTTTAAAAAAATACGATAGAATATCAACTAATCTAAAAAAAGAAATAGAAATGCTAGAAAAAAAAGAAGATTTAAAATATAAAGAAAGAACCCTACTAAAAAATCTCAAAAAACAACTGGAATTAAATTTAATATATAAAGAGTATCAAAAAGAACTACAAAAGGAAAAATTTTATGATTTTGAAGATATAATAAACGTTGTTAATGAAAAATTAAAAAATAATAAAGATTTTGCACAAAAATATCAAGAGAAATTTCAGTATATTTTAGTAGATGAGTTTCAAGATACAAACTCGGCCCAATATTTACTTGTAAAAAATCTCACTAACTATTGGGGGCCAAATGCAGATATTTTTGTAGTGGGAGATGACGAACAATCTATATACAGATTTCAAGGAGCATCTTTAGAAAACATATTAAATTTTAAAGAGGACTTTCCAAATACGAAATTAATTACATTAAAAAATAATTATCGCTCTACCCAAATTATACTAGACTCCTCCAGAAGAATGATTAGAAATAACAATATAACTTTAGAAAAACATATTAAAGTTATAAATAAAAAACTAATAGCAAAAAATAAAGAATTACAGAATAAAAAAATAAAATATGGGGAATTTAGCAATAATATTACCGAGTCCTTCTATATTGGTACAAAAATAAAAAATTTAATTAAAAAAGGGGTAAATCCAAAAGAGGTAGCAGTATTAGTTAGATATAATAATGACACTCAAGATATAATAAACGTTTTAGAATATTTGAAAGTACCTTTTAAACTAGAAGGAGGTAAAAACATTTTAAACAGTCCAGAAGTATCTAACTTTATAGATATTTTAAAAACTATATACAAAATAAAAGAACATGGAAATTCATTGAATTTTTTTAACTTTATAAGCCACCCAACATTTGAGTTTGATTATTTAGATAATCTAAAAATAGCAAGAGAAGCATCTAAAAAAAGAATAGAAATAGTAGATTTAATTTTAAATAATAAAGAATTTAAAAAACTAGATTTAAAATACCCTAAAAAATATTTGGATTTAGTAAATGGGCTAATTCCCAAATGGCATAAGTATAATAAGGAACACTTATTTAATCGTACCTTCCAACTTATACTAGAAGAATCTGGTTACTTAAACTATATACTAAAACAACCAAATTATTTAGAGCTCCTAAACCGAATTAATACTCTATATAAACAAGTGCAAGAATGGACGGAATCTCAAAAAAACTTTAGATTGCAAGATTTTATTAAAAACTTAGATTTAATGGAAAAATTTAATATACCTATTAAAGAGGCCGAATTTGAGACAAGTTCCAATGCAGTTAATATAAGTACAGCACACAAAAGTAAAGGGTTAGAATTTAAATATGTATTTTTATATAGTTTTACTAACAAAAAATGGGGTAATGCAAGAAAGAGATATGAACTGGAATTACCAAATATTTTAAAATATGCACCTAAAGAAGAACAAAATAAAGAAAGAAACGAAGACGAAAGAAGGCTTTTTTATGTAGCTTTAACCCGGGCTAAAAAGCAAGTTTATTTAACATGGTCAAAAAAATATTATACGCCACAGGGACAAAAAGAAGGGGAATATTCAATGTTTTTTTTGGAATTACCTAAGAAAAATTTAAAAAAGATAAAAGTAGAAAAACTAGAAACAAAAACCTTTATAAAAAAAGCTTTAAAAGCTCATTTAGAAAATAATTCAAGTAATAAAGATGTAATAGTTAATAAAAAAGAAGAGGAATTCTTAGAGCCCATTATTAAAGATTTTAAACTATCTGTAACTGCATTAAATACATATTTAACATGCCCTTATAAATTTAAATTAAATAACTTACTAAGAACGCCAAGAGCAAAAACAAAACAATTAAGCTTTGGTACTGCAATACACAAAGCTTTAGAAAGATTTTTTAGAGAATTAATATATATGGAACAAACACCAAAATATAAAATATTAGAACAAGCATTTTTAGAAGCTTTAGAAAAGGAACCTTTAACAGAAACTGAAAAGGAAGATTTAAGGAAGAAAGGAAAAAAAGTATTGCACAAATATTATATTACATATGAAAACGATTTTAAAACTCCAGAATATATAGAAAGATGGTTTGGAAAAGGATTAGGCAAAATTTATCTAAATGACATACCTTTAGAAGGAAAGGTAGACAGAATAGATTTAATAGATAAAAAAAATAGATTAGTTAAGATTGTAGATTATAAAACAGGAAAGCCTAAAAGCCGAAATGAAATAGAAGGTAACACCCAAAACAGTTCGGGAGATTTAAAAAGACAATTAATATTTTACAAAATATTATGTGATTTAGACAGAACCTTTAAATATAAAGCTAAAAAGTTTGAGTTAGATTTTGTAGAGCAAACAAGTAATAACAAACTAAAAAAAGAAGAATATGAAATAACAAAAGAAGATGTGGAAAAATTGAAAACACTGATAATAAAAACAATGAGGGATATAAAGAACAAAAAATTTCCAAAGACAAAAGAATACAGAAACTGTACTAATTGTGATTACAAAAAACACTGTTGGCCCAAAGGTATACCTAAATTAAATTATAAAAAAGAAAGACTATTTGAATGAAAAATAAAAAGCAACTTTGTTACTATCTAATATTTTTAATATCTTTAACAGGAACTATAGCAAGCTTATATTTTAGCGAGGTTTTAGGTTACATACCTTGTAAATTGTGTAACTTTCAAAGAATATTTTTATATCCAATTACTATAATATCATTAGTGGCTTTTATAAATAAAGATAAAAATGCTGGCATAAGATATGTACTTCCCCTAGCTATTTTTGGTATGGCAATAGCACTATACCATTATTTATTACAATTAAATATAATAAAAGAAACAATAACTAAATGTAATAGCGGAATACCCTGCAAAGAGACCTATTTTAAATTATTCGGTTTTGTAACTATACCTCTACTATCCTTTATAAATTTTTCGGCAATAATTTTTTTTATTGTACTTGGTAAAAAAAATTCTAAAGATTAACAGTGCCCAAAATATAATAAAAAACAAAAATCATCAAACCCCAAATACCAATAGATATTAATAAAGGCTTATCCGAGAGTAAAGCCCTTTCTGGGGATTCCGCGTACTTACTTTCGTAAATAACATAAAGATAGCGGGCAACTATATAAATCATTACAGGTATAGAAAACATCATCCACTTAGGTGAGGGAAGTGTACTTGGTAAAAGATTTTTTATTAGTAAAGGAGTTTTGTTATTTGGAGATGTTTGAAAAGTGAATATGGAGTAAGTAATTATAGTATACGCAGCAGACATAGAAATCATAGAATTTAATAAATAATCAGGATAACTCTTAAGTGTTTCTCTTGTAGATAAATCTATATTTTTTTCAGAAAGAACAGTACGCTCTCCCCGCCTTTTTCCAAAAGCTAGTAATAAAGAAAGGCCAATTACAAATAATATCAACCAGCTAGATATAGAAACTTCCGCAGCAACACCTCCTGCAAATAATCTAACAATAAATCCAAAAGAAACAGTTAAGGCATCTATTATAATATATTTTTTTAAAATAAAGGTATACGCAAGCTGTAATAAAACATAAAAAATTATTAAATAAAAAAGGTAATATTCTACTAAAGCAGAAATAAATAAAGCTAGAGATAAAAATACTATGGCAGATTTTAAGCCAAATGCCACACTTAAAGAACCACTTGCTAAAGGCCTATTTTTTTTAATGGGGTGCAATTTATCCTTATCTAAATCTTTTAAGTCGTTTATTATATAAACAAAAGATGCTACAAAAGAAAAAGCTAAAAAAGATTCTAAAACAGGGATTAAAGAGGAAAGTTCAAAAAATTTTTTACTAAAAACTAGTGGAATAAATACAAAACCGTTTTTTAACCATTGTCTTGGGCGTACCTCTCTTATAAGTTGGTAAAGAGTGGTTTTTTTAAAATTATTAATCCTTAACAAACTCACAATCATATTATAGTATATTTATCAACTTATAAAAAACAACACTTATGTTATATACACCTCATTCTATCATAGGAGCTAGCATTGCTTATGTATTTCCTAATCCATTTGTAGCCCTACCCTTATCCTTTGTTAGCCATTTTCTTTTTGATGTAGCCCCACACAGCAACCCAAGCCCTAGAAAATCAAATAAAATTATGAAATTAATTATGCTTTTTGAAATAATAATTGGAACAGCTCTTTTGTTATTATTTTCTAAGGCGATAGCAAAAGATATTTATCAGTTTTATCTTATGGTAGCATCTGGATTAATTGCAAATTTACCAGATTTTTTAATGATTCCTTATGTTATTTTAAAAAAAAACTGCAAACTATGCAAAGAAATTACATTATTCCAAAAACTTATACAAACGCATGTACCCGGGAAATGGGGATATACAATCCAAATAGCTTTTATACTGCTACTTTTTTGGTCTTTTTTAGATAAGTTGATACCGTATTTCGGACAAATATTATAAAAAATAAAACAAGACCAGAAAAAGTAAATAAAAATAAAGCTTTTGTCTTTCCAGAAGTAACCAAAGAAATTAAACCAAATGTAATGCTAACTAACCAATAAAATAAAGCTATCTTTCTTTTAGACCAACCTAAATCTAAAAGTTTATGGTGAAAGTGGTTCCTATCACCTTTAAAAGGAGATTTTTTGTTTTTAATACGCGCAAAAATTACGTATAAAGTATCTAAAGAGGGTAAAATTAAAACTAAAGAGGCTGTAGCTACTCGGGTACCAGAAAGCAAAGAAAGTCCTCCTAAAATAAGACCTAAGGAAGTAGCTCCAAACCCCCAAATTATTTTTTGGGGAGGAAAGGTATCAAAAAATAAACCCATCACAGCTCCAAAAGTTATAAAAGCTATTTTTGCGCTTAATAATTGTTCATAAGATAAAGAATCAAACCTAAGGGACAATAATCCAATAACCAAAGCAACCACAGAACTAATAGCTACAAACTGTCCATCAATCCCATTATTCCACGAAAGCATATTTGAAAGCCAAAAAATCCATATAAAGGCAAATAAAGCCCCCCAAATAACAATAGAATGAGTACCATAAAGCGAAAAAGTATATCGCAAAAAATCCAACTTTATAGGATTACCAAAAGGATTAGGTATATAAAGCATAATAAATCCTGACAAAACCACAATTAAAATAGCTAAAGGCATAAAAAAAATCAGACGCGATAGATAGCCTAATTTTAGGCGGTCGTCCAGATAACCTGTTAAAGTAGTAATAAAAGTACCAAGTACTAAACCTAATACTCTTTGTGAATAACCAACAAATAATAAACTGGTTATCGCAAAACCAATCCAAAAAGCAATAGCACCCCCTCTAGGAGTGGGCTTTTGCAAAACCTTACCAGGCTCCTTACGTAAACTAGGATATTCTATTATCTTTAAATTTTTAGCATAATTAATAACTATCTTAGAAGAAATAAAAGTTATTAAAAAGGCCAATAAGGAGGGAATAAAAAACGTGTTAAACCAAGAGCCTAAAGAAAAATAGGCTAATCTTGAATTATTAATTACCTGAGTTAAAGAAAAATTTAAAAGTAAACTACTAAATAAAGTAATGAAAGATATAAAATATGCAATCTCCTTTACATTGAATTTTTGGTAAAAGTAATATAAATAATAGGCAAAACATAATATTAAAAGATTTAAAAATGGAATTATAAAAATATATTTTTTTACAGATAAAAGATTTATCCCCCAAGGTAAAGAAAACCATAAAGGTATTTGTTCGGGCAAGTATTTAAAATAAAAAAGCAAATATATAAAACCAAGCATAAATATAATGCTAGAAGCACCTAATATCTTGTCACTAAAAGTTTTTATTAAAACAGGGTCTCCTCCTTCTTCATTTTTTTTGATGGAAAAACTATTTAAAGTATATTTTTTAAAAAAATTTTTTAAAAAAAACATATTTATCTAAACTTAGAAGTATAATAAAGGGATTTATAACGTTTTCCTAACATCATTTTTGTTTCGGCCTCTAACCATGGTACAAAAGAAAAAGTTAATAAGTTTATATAAAGAGCTGGTATCTCTATTAAAACAATTAATATCTTTTTAAACAAGGACCATGTTTTAGGCATGGGTTTTTTTATTTTTAATCTAATATAAAAAACAGGTATTGTACCAAGCATAGTTATAGTTAATAAAATACTATTAAGCTTAGGCACAGCATATGCATAATTAGCCTGTTTTATATTTTCATTAATAAATGTAAGTAATACAAAACCAAAAGTATGTAAAAAAGCTAAGGTCCTAAGCAATACAAAATGTTCTATAGTGTTCCATATATGATAAATTTTATCAAAAAGGGTGGCCCTTTGGGCTTTTTTTAGTAAAACAATAGAAAGAGGAAAAGCAATTATCCCCCAACCCCACCTAAGTTGTTGCTTATATAGGCTAACATGAGAATTCAAATATCCGCTTCCTTGTGTGGCATCTAAATGTATGGGTATAAAAAAAGGTTTTCCTTCAAAATCACCATCTAAAGCTTTAAAGGCTCTCCAATAAAAAATAGTATCATCTATTCCTAAACTTGGATCCCAAAAATCTGCTTTTATTGCGGTAGTTAGAGCACAACTATAACAGGAGAACGTATCCATTTGAACAGTAGTAGTAGGCCAGTTTAAAGTAGACCAAGTAGCCAATAAAGCTATAGTTATAGCATCAGCAGCAACTCTATTAATTACAGGGACATCATAAGTATTATTATCAAAGATATGTACAGCTGTTTCGTAAAAATAATTTTTGCGTCTTTTTGTGGTTAAATATTCATACGTTATACGAGAAAGATAATGCTTATGTAACCTAGCGTCTGAATCAAAGGTATGAAAAATATAATTATTGAAATCTTCCCCTTGGGAGTTTAAATCCTGTATAGCGTGCCTAGCAGCCCAATCTCTGTTGGGACCAGCCACACCTTGAACCTCTCCCTCTATATTTTGAGGATGAACGTAGTAAAGTATCTTTATTTGTTTTTTAGGATCTATATTTTTTTGTATTAACTTAATATCATTTATAACCCTGTCTTTAAATTTTTCCTCAATAGCATATACTATTAATATGGAAGATTTTGGTACACTTGATTCATTTATTGATTTAAAACTCTCTTCTAAAACTTTATAAGGCTCGGCATAAATAGGTATTATTATAAAATGTTTTAAATCTTTTAAGGATTTAGGTAAATCAGATTTGTTAGGTAATTTTTCAAAATCTAAATCTTGTACTTTTTTCCACCAATCAATCTTAGACTCTTTTTTATATCGAAAGTACCCATATAATAAACCTAAAACACCATTTATAGACCTATAAACCCAATAAATGGTTAAAAAGGTTAAAATAAATACAACTATTCCTGGAAAAAAATAACCTACAATTATGGGGGATAATAACATAAACCAGGTTAAAAAACCGGGTATAAAAGATAAAAGTCTTTGTACAGATTTTTCACTCATTATTGTAATTTAGATAAACTTAATGCATTTTTATAAACAATTTCTTGCAAAGATTCCGTAGAAATATTAAATATTTTAGCAATTTTAGTATATACAGGAATAACCCCTATAGGAGTGTTATGCTTGTAAACAAAAGGTCGGGGACTTAAAAAAGGAGCGTCTGTTTCTACTAAGATACGGTTTAAAGGTATATATTTCAAAGAATCCAGTACATACTCCCCCGATTTATATGTAATTATAGAATTAAACCCAAAGTATATGTTTTTAAAAGTATTTAAAAGTTTAATAGTACGATCTTTGTTTAAATTATAACAGTGCCACACAAAATGTGCGTTTGTAAAACTCTTTAAAACATCAAAGGTAGGTTTAAAAGCCTTACGCGAATGTACTGCAAAAGGTAAATTAAAGTCTAAAGCTAATTCTATTTGTTCATAAAAAGCCTTTTTTTGTTGAGACAATAAAAGATTCTTATTTGATAACCCATTTTTTTTGAACAACTCTAATACAAAATCATCTAAATCTATACCTATTTCTCCCAAACCAATAATTAAATCAGCATATTTGGAATTTTTTAAAATATTCTTTAAGAATTTAATGTCGTATTCCAAAACATTTTCAGGGTGGAATCCAACCCAAGCTTTGAGATTATCAGGATATTTTGTACAAAAATTCAAATTTTTAAGTATATCTCTCTTGTTAGTAGATGCCAACCATAGTTTAAGAACATTTTTATTTAAGGAATCTTTTATAATTTCCTCTGGTGTAAATTTTAAATTAAAATCATCTAAAAATAAATGAAAATGAGTATCTATATAAAAACCCATAAATAATAACATTAACTTAAACGTGGAAAAAGATTTGTTAAATGCCCAACATAATTTTTTGTTTTCTGTTTACTTAAAAGATTAAAATGCAAGAGAATACGTTCATATGTTTTAGGAAAAATAAAATTAAAAGTATTTATTAAAAATAAAAGATGCAAAAGAATATCTTGTAAAAAATCGTAAGAATCGTCTAAATTTTCCCAAGGTTTTGCTTTTTGTAATTCTTTGTCTAAAAAAGATATTTGATCTTCAAATAAAAAACATACATCTTGTAAACGATATTCTTTAACTAAAGAATCAATTTTTTGTAAATCTAATCGATTTTGCAAAGAACTAGTTAAGTTTAAATTATAGGTTTTTTTAGTAATCTCACATAATTTAGTTACCCTAGAAACTAAGTTCCCCAAGCCATTAGAAAGAATGGACATATATTTATTGTCAAAATAATCCATAGTTACATCAGAATCGTTTTGATAAGGTAAACTTGATAAAATCAAATATCTAGAACCATCTAATCCATACCTCTTTAATAAATGATCGGGAGTAATTACGTTACCTAAACTTTTGCTCATTTTTTGACCACCAACATTTAAAAAACCGTGTACAAAAGATTCTTTAAATAAATTCTTTTTGGCAGATAATAGTAAGCTAGGCCAAATAACATTATGAAACCAACTTATGTCCTTTCCTAATAAGTGTACTGTATGTCCTCTCCAAAAATATTCTTTTTTGTTTATAGAAAGCGAGGAGATATAATTTAATAAAGCCTCCACCCACACATAAATAACTTGATTAGGATCATTAGGAAATTCAATACCCCAACTTATTTTTTCTTTAGGTCTAGAAATGCTAATATCTTCCACACCCTGATCTAGTCTAGAAAGTAGTTCTTTTCTTTTATTTTCAGGAAATATTTTTATTTTATTTTGATTTATTAACTCAGCTACCTGAGGTGCGTATTTAGATAATTTAAAAAAATAATTTTCTTCTTTTACTTCCACTACCTGATCTTTTCTATGTAAAGGACATAATCCTCTATCATCTAAATCACTCTTTGTAAGAAATTTTTCACAGCCGTTGCAATATTTTCCCGAATAATAACTTTTGTAAATGTCCTTATTTTTAAAAAGCTGTAAAATAAATTTTTTTACAAATGTCTTATGTTTAGGGTTTGTAGTCCTTACAAAGTAATTATAACTTATATTAGATTCTTCAAACATCTTCTTCCATTCTTTAAAACGAAGATCTACATAATCTTTAGTATTATCAAAACCTGCTTTTAAAGCAGCTTGTTCAACATTAGTACCGTGTTCATCTAAACCTGTAGTAAAAAATACATTTTCTTCTCCCACTTTGTTTCTATAATAGCGGGCTAAAGAATCGGCCAGTGTTGTAGTTAAAAAATGACCTAAATGGGGAGAACCATTAGCATAATAAATGGGTGTAGTAATATAAACAGTATCCATATCAAGCTAAATTTTAACAAAAAGGGATTAATTTGTCATATAGTCAGAAGATAATAGTAAAAGCATTAAAAAATTAAATTGATTTTAATCAAAGGCATTAGCCCCTGCTTTTAAAAAGGCCTTAAACAAAGGATGGGCCTTTCCAGGACGGCTTTTGTATTCGGGATGTCCTTGAGTAGCTATAAAAAAAGGATGTATATTTGTGGGTAACTCTATAAATTCCACAAAAAAATTATCGGGAGAAGTCCCAGAAAATATAAAACCATGCTCACTAAGTAAAGACCTATACTTATTATTAAACTCAAATCTGTGTCTGTGCCTTTCACTTATTAATAATTTAGATTCATCTTTAAAACCTTTATACTTCTTGTATATTTTATAAGCTAATGTATCTTTTTTTAGCAAGCAATCGTAAGCACCCAATCTCATAGAAACTCCATCCCCTTTTATAACCTGATACTTTTCATTAAAAGGAATACTATGTATTATTTTATATTTGGCAGAAGGCATTACTTCTTCGGTATGGGCATCTTTGATGCCAACAACATTTCGTGCATATTCAACACAAGCTAATTGCATACCATAACATAAACCTAAAAATGGTATTTTGTTCTCCCTAGCATACTTTATAGCTTGTATTTTACCTTCAACACCTCTAGTTCCCCACCCAATAGGAACTACCACGGCATCTAACCCTTTTAGCTTTTCTATAAACCCCTCTTTTGTAACATTAATTAACTTTAAATCTAAATTTAAATTAGTTTCCCAACTAGCATGCTTTAAAGCTTCTATCAACGCATGATAGGCATCGGTAAGCTCAAAGTCATCTTTATTTTTACTTAAATACTTTCCAGCAATACCAACTTTTATAGTTTTTGGCTTGGGTTTTTCAATTAGTTTTACTAAATTTGTCCAATTATTTAAATTAATTTTATTTAAACTCATATCAAAAAATTTAAGTACTTTTGCATCAAATTTTTGCTTGTAAAACTCTAAAGGAAGCCTATAAATATTATCTAAATCTCGGGCTATTATTACATTTTCTCCAGGCACACTAGTTTTTGTACCTAACAATTTGCGCCGGCGGGTATCTAAATCAACTTCCGACCGCAAAATTAGAAAGTCAGGATGAATACCCATACTCATAAGAACACGAACAGTCATTTGTGTGGGTTTAGTTTTGGGTTCACCTAAATGTTTAGGTATAGGCATATATGAAACATGTACATTTAAAACATTTTTTGGATATAGGGCCTTCAAATATCTAGAGGCTTCGTAATATAATACATTTTGGTATTCCCCCGCGGTACCACCTATTTCTATAATACAAAAATCTTTTTTGTAAGCATTTTTCTTTATTCGCGTAACTATTTCTTCTAAAACATGTGGTATGTCTTCTACCGTTTCGCCATTATAATACATAGAACGTTCTTTTTCTAAAACAGATCTAAATATTTGTCCTTTGGTCAAAAAATTAATTTTTCCCATATTTTCATCGAGCAACCTTTCATAAACGCCTAGGTCCATATCTGCTTCCAAACCGTCTTCACATAAAAAAGGATCTCCGTGATCAATAGGATTTATTGTGCCAGAATCTTGATTTAGGTAATTTTCACACTTTAAAGGGGAAACCGAGTAACCTCTAGACTTCAAAAGCATTCCTAAAGAAGCAGCACAAAGACCTTTTCCTAAACCCGAAATAACCCCACCTGAAACAAAAATAAGTTTAGTATTCATATTAATAAACTCCAAATTCTTCTTCTAACTTTACTATTTTTCCAACTCTTCTGGCATGTCTAGGTTCAAAACTAAAAGGGGTTCTTATAAAGACATCTACTATTTTTTTCACATCATCAAAGTTTAAAAAATCAGATGGTATACTTGCTACGTTACAACCTAAATGCTCCCTAGATTGCTTGGCTATGGAACTATTAAAACAAAGAGCGCTACGTATCCCCGCATGTTTATTAGCAACTACATCCATACCTACACCACTCCCACAGAACAAAAAACCTAAGTTCCCTTTTTTTAACCTTACCCCTAAACAAAGTTCATGGGCATAATCGTTATAGTCATCATCAGATACAAAATCAAAAGCTCCTACATCATAAAAATCCTCATCTAGGCTTTCTAAATATTTACTAATTTTTTGTTTCATCTTAAATCCTCTATGGTCAGCTCCTAAATAAATCATAATATTTGCAAAATAAAAAATATAAAGATAACTAGCTGAGCACCTATTATTAGTTGCGCATATTTTTTATCTATGGGTATCTCAAAAGAAGAATACCACATTTTCCACGAATTAGTATATAAAGAAACAACTTGTAAATAAATACTGGTTAACAAAAAACTAAGGACAATACCTATGGAAAATAAAGAAGTATTTGGAGATAAAATTAATATAAAAGCTATACCTAAAACACCAAGCACTACTAAAATAGATCTTAAAACACTATATGACATATCCTTATTGTTTTCGTGAGCAAAAATAAAAGCCCCTTTATAGTTTTTAGCCAATATCAAATTGCGCAAAGTAATAGAAAAAGGAGAATCGGGATCTAAAATATAAGCATATACAAAATAATCTATTTCATATAAAAAAGGACTTAAAAAAGCACCTAAAAATATTAAAAAATAACCCAAAATACTTAAAGGATAGTAGGCAATTGCAAGCAACAATGCCACAAAGGCAGAAATTAGAAAATAAAATTTATATATATTAAAAATCTTTACAAGCATTATATAGTTTTTTTATTCTTTTCCTGTCTCAATTTTTTTAATTTCCACATAAAAAGTTTTACTTTACTTTTAGGATTATATACAGATTTTGTAAACTCTAAAGCCTTTTCGAGCAAAATTCTATCTTCATCTTTAGCAAGTTTTATAAAAAGTGAAATTTGATTTTTTGGAGCATCTAACTGTAGAGCAAGCCAATGCCCATAAATTTGAAACTCGTGGTTTACATATTTTGTAGTATCTTTTTTTAATTTAAATATTTCTGCTAATGATTTAGCGGTTTTACCCATAAAAAAATGATAACCTAATAACAAAGAACTGTAAATAAAAGCATAATTAACATCTACTATACCCACAAGTCAAACATTTAACGCAACCCTCTGTTACAATTAGAGTCATATTGCCACATCCAGGACATACCGAAGCATTCTTAAAAGATGGGGAAGTTATTTTAGAGCTTTTTACAGAAGAGCTCAACATTTCCCTTTTAGTAGGTTCCGCACTATTGTTAGCCTTAGAAATAAGTTTTATTGCTTTAGAATCTTTATCTTTTATATTTTCTTCCAATTTTGTACTTAATTGAAGTTCCTTATATAAAACCTTACTTACTGCATCGGGTAAACTACTTACCCTAGAAGCACCAAAACCAATAGAACTAGAACCTCCTATTCCTCTTAATTCTTCTACTATTTCTTCTAAAGAGGCATCCGGATTGGTAGAAGACCTTAGCCAACCGCTAATTAAACGCCCAAGTGCCTCAGCCATAGCAGATATATCAGTACCTGCCTTACCTATAGAAACAAAAACCTCAAAAGGTTCTGTATTAGTATCCCCATTACGATTTACTGTAACATATGCTTTGCCAAAGGGGGTTTCTATACGATGAGTCCGGCCATAAACCACTTCTGGGCGAATCTTTTTTTCTACAGGAACAGCTTCTGTATGTGCAAAATTATCAGATCTCTTTTTAACAGTTTCCTTTGTTTCTAATACCACTTCTTTTCGAGAGCCTGTAACATACACTGTTAATCCTTTACAACCAAGTTCCCAAGCCTGCATATAAACTTTTGCAACGTCTTCTTTGGTAGCAGTCTCTGGAAAATTACAGGTTTTAGAAATAGAATTATCAACAAATCTTTGAATACTTGCTTGCAACATAACGTGTTCTTCTGGCTTAATATCGGAAGAAACTACAAAAGTATTTCTAATATCCTGTGGAATATTTTGCAAGTGTTGTATGGTGCCTTTCTCAATGGCTTCATTTACTATTTTTCTTTTCTCTTTTTCCGACAAAGAAGATGCATCTAAAGCTTTTTTAAAAGAAGGGCTAACATATGTAAGTTGTAAGTTTTCCTCTTGGCCTGCCGATTGATATACGTTTCTATAATAAGCTAAGGCAAAGACAGGTTCGCATCCATAACCCTCTATATCAAAAACTGTGGAAGTAGTACCTGTAGGGGCTACGGTCATTTGTGTGGAGTTTCTTATTCCATAATTTTTTATTCCATCTACTATTTTATTCCAATTTAAATTAGGTCTATTTAAGTCTAATTCATAATCTACTAAGGGTGTGGGTGGTTCCCATTTAAGATTTTCTGGATCATAAATGCTACCAATAATTCCAGGAAATGCCCCTTTTTCCTTGGCAAGTTCAATGCTAGTTTTCATAGAATAATATCTAATAAACTCAGTCACTTGTGAAGCAAAATCATAACTCTCTGTACTACCATAACGTATTCCTAATGCATACATAGCGTCGGCTAAACCTAAAAAACCTAAACCAATTCTACGATTTTTAAGGGCGGCCTCCTTTAGTTGAGGAACCGCTGGAACATAAGCATTTTGAGTTACAACATCATCTAAAAACCTAGTCCCAAGTATTACACTTTCCTTTAGGTGTTCCCAATTTATCTTTCCATCTTCTACAGAAGCAAATATATTTACATGTCCTAAACAACAATTTTCATAAGGACCTAACCATTGCTCTCCACAAGGATTGGTGGCTTCCAAAGTATATTGGTTTGGAACCGGGTTATACTTATTAGCAGTATCTATAAAAAGGGCCCCAGGCTCACCATTCTTATATGCTTGCTCAACAATCTTATCAAAAAGTTCTCGAGCCTTAACAGTCTTCCATACTTTACCATCTCTTGGATTAACTAAATTAAAATCATTATCAGCTTTTACAGCCTGCATAAAGTCATCTGTTAATGCAACTGAAATATTAAAATTGGTCACATTTCCTTCCTCTGTTTTACAAGTTATAAAATCATAAATATCTGGATGATTTACTCTTAAAACCCCCATATTTGCACCACGTCTTGTCCCTCCTTGTGCTATTTTTCCAAAAGCGGAATCGAAGGCTTCCAAAAAGCTTATAGGACCGCTAGCCTTCCCTTTGCTTTTAGATATAAGATCTCCCTTTGGTCTTAGTTTACTAAAAGAAAAACCATTTCCGCCTCCTGTTTGCTGAATCAATGCGGCATCTCTTAAAACTTGAAAAATACCTCCTGGCTCTTTGCCCATATCATCTTCTAAAGGTAAAACAAAGCAAGCAGCTAGTTGCCCTAAAGGAGTATCTGCTCCTGTCCAAGTAGGGGTATTAGGAATAAACCTCTTTTGCTTAATCAAATTTGTAAATAAAAAAGTGTAAGCTTCTTTTAAAGAAGGTGTTGGTTCTCCTTTTGCAACAAAAGATCCAACACGATAAATTGCTTGTTCTATAGACTCAATGGGATTACCTTTGGAATCTTTTAAAGAGTAACGGCGTTTAAATATTTCCAAAGCATTTTTACTTAAATCAACTTTTTTTATGGATTTAATTGTTTTAAACTTTTTTAAAAGTTTTATTTTTGGTTTTTTGAGTAACATATACTTAAATTTAAATTTTAAATTGTTAATAAATAAAACCAAATTAATTTAACTTTCTAGTTTTTTGATTTCGTTTTTGAACTCGTCCACATTCATAAAATCTAAAAAAACGCTCGCAAACCTTAAGTAACTAACTATATCTCTATTTTTTAACCTAGTCAAAACCATCCTGCCTATATCTCCCGTGGAAACTTCTGTAGACTTCCTTTTCATTAACCTAAACTCGATATCATCTACTATCTTTTCTACTTCTTCATCAGTTAACCTTTTTTGTACCGAAACTAAAATACCTCGAGTAAGCTTTTCTCTATCATAAGATTGTAAAGAACCATCTTTTTTTACTACTTTTAAATCTATAGATTCAACACGCTCATATGTTGTAAATCTTTTTTTACAAGATAGACATTCGCGCCTTCTCCTACTAACAGGCTCATTATCAAAATCCCGCTTATCTACAACTTTGGTTTTTAAATTATGGCAATAAGGGCAAATCATAAATACTACATTTTGTACTACAAGCTATATTTAAACACAACTTATTGTGTTTTTTCAAGGATAACTTATTTAGAATATAATATTTGTTATGAAATATAGAAAATCAAATAAAATAAAATTTAATAAGCCTATTTAAAGGAAAAAAAACACTAATAAAAATAGACTATATAAATTTGGGGGTTTTTTGTCGTAAAGTATTTTTTATATAGGTTAAAACTTTTTCGGGAGTGCGTAAATTAAGGTCTGCTATTAAAGCTCCAGCAGCAGCATCGTGACCATTTCCTCCTAAATATCTAGCAACTTCCCCTACATTTATTCCTCCAGGACTAGATCTTAAAGAAATACGCCAACCTAAATTTTTATAAGGACGTACATAAAAACCCCAAATTGCTCCTTCTAAAGATTTTAAATAGGGCTTAAATAAAAAAGTTGCTTTAGAAACATCCGATTCCTTGAAGTCTTGAACATCATCAATACTAAGGAAAGTAAAAACATACGAAGGCCAATTTCCAAAAGGCTCATGTATAGCTAAATTTTTTAAAAGTTTAGACAAAATAGATAAATGTGTTGAAGTGTTTTTATAGATAGAAGTTAATACTTTATCTGGATAAATATTTCCTTTTTTTAAAATAATTGAGGCATCTAACAACGCTTTAAAATCTTTAGAACCGTTTAGATACCTAAATCCACCTGTATCAGAATAAATACCAACATAAATCAATTCTAAAATTTCAGAGGGTACTTCATCTAATGTACCCTTAAAAAGTAAATCATATAATAGGTGGGTATTTGCCACATAATCTATATTGGGTTTAGTCAATAATAAATCCCAATTATATTTAGTATTGCCAAAGTGGTGATCAAAACAAACTGTAGTCAGATTTAGTGAATGAATCTTTTGAGACTTAAAAGATACTCTATCAAAATCCTGTACGTCTACTAATATAAAAGTATCCCCCTGTCTTAATTCATCAGCTACATCAATAACAAATTTTACATTCTTATACGAAGAAAAATATTCCCAATCTTTTACATAATCACCCGTATAAAAAATAAAAACAGGCAAGTTTGGGTATGATTTTTTAATATAATAACGTGTTAATAAAGTTGAGGAAATAGAGTCCGAATCAGGATTTACGTGCGAAGTAATTACAACTCGTTTAGAATTTTGCAAAATTCTATCAAAAGAATTCTTAAATTTGCCTAATAAGGGGGACATAAATATTATTACATGGAAATTGATTCTTTTTTACCCACAAGTTTTTCAAAATCATCCTGTTCTAAAGTTTCTACATCTAAAAGTTTCTGGGCCACTAAATCTAATTGTTTTTTATGTTCACGTAAAACTTTTTCGGCTAATTTTTTAGAGGAATTTATAATTTTAGATACTTCCTCATCAATTTTTTCTGCAGTTTTTTCACTATAATCTATATGCCTCCCTACTTGTTTTGCTAACCAAATACGCTCTTCAGATTTTGAAAAATTAATAGGGCCTAAGCTACTCATACCAAACTCTGTTACCATTTTTCTAGCTATATCTGTAGCACGCAATATATCATTACTAGCACCAACACTTTGCTCTTTAAAAAATAATTCTTCTGCGACTCTCCCACCAAGCATCATAGCTATCATTTGAATAAGTTTTTCTTTATCATAATTTTCGTAATCTTTTTCAGAAGTAATATCGGTATGACCTAAACTATTGGTTCGGGCAACAATACTTATTCTGCGCACAGTATCAGTTTTTGGTAAAAAATGAGCCACAAGGGCATGACCAGCTTCGTGATAGGCAGTAACCTTTTTTTCATGCTCATCTTGTAACAATCTTCTTTGAGGACCTAACCTTACCTTGACGGCAGCTTCGCTAAAATGTTTAAACTGTATATATTTGCAATTTTCACGAGCAGCTAAGATGGCCGCTTCATTTATCATATTCTCAATATCGGCACCGCTAAATCCTACCGTCATTTTAGATAATCTATCAATATCTAATGATTTATCATATTTTACTCCTCTAAGATGAATTTTTATTATTTCCTTTCTTTCTTCCAAATTAGGCAATGTTAAAGTTATTTTTCTATCAAACCTACCAGGTCTTACTAAAGCAGGGTCCAACATATCTGGCCTATTTGTAGCGGCTAAAACAATTACATTAGTATTTTTGTCAAAACCATCCATTTCAACTAAAATTTGATTTAAGGTTTGTTCTCTTTCATCATGACCTCCACCTATACCCATACCTCTTTGGCGACCGATAGAATCAATTTCATCAATAAAAATTAGGGAAGGGGCTGTGTTTTTAGCTTTTTTAAATAAATCACGCACTCTTGCAGATCCTACTCCTACAAGCATTTCCATAAACTCACTACCTGCTACACTATAAAAAGGCACATTTGCTTCTCCAGCGATAGCTCTAGCAATTAAAGTTTTACCAACTCCTGGAGGCCCTATTAATAAAGCTCCCTTTGGTATCCTTGCTCCTAGTTTTCTATATTTTTTGGGATGCTTCAAAAAATCTACAATTTCAAACATTTCTTTTTTTACTTCCTCAGCAACAGCAACATCTCTAAAAGTAGTCTTTTTTGCTTTAGTTTTGTCAAATAGTTTAGCACGGCTTTTACCAAAATTAAAAATATCACCAGGTCCACCTCCTCGACCTCTAAACATAGAAAATATAAAAAATATAAAAACACCAAAAACTAATAAATTAAGTAACCCACTAAAAATACCCGAATAATCAACCGGCTCAACCACTTCAATTACAGGAACTTTTTTATCTAAACCCTTATCACTTAAATAGGTTATAAAATCTGTATTTTGGGGAACATAAGTAATTATAGGAGCACTGCCATCTTTTAAATAAGCTTTTACTTTTGTACCGTCAAATTCTATTTTTTCAACCTTTTCTTGTTCTATTTGATAAACTAATTCAGAAAAGGGAGCTGTTTTAGAGGAAAAAGATGAAGTAAAAATAGTACTTAAGATAATCCAACCAACAAACAAAAACAATAAAACAATAAAAATATTTGGCTTCTTGAAGCCTTTTTCTTTTAAAGGGGCGGGGACATCTTTAATGAATTTCTTTATATCTTTTGATTTTTTTAAATCTTTCTTAAAAAACATTTTACTAGAGTATATATCCTATAAGCTAAAGACACAATATACAAGTTAGGAACAAAATAAATACCTATTTAAAATAAGATAATCCTATGACTTCTTTGACTTTAGATACTATTTCATTACTTATTCCCACAACTTTTTGTGTACCTTCGTACAAAATTTCGTTAACTAAACCCTCTTTAGAAGCATAATAAGCTCTCTTTTGCCTAATAGGTTCCAAAAAATCATTTAATACCTTAAACAATTTTTGTTTTACTTCTACATCTCCTACTTTTCCCTCCCTGTAACGCTTTTTTAAATCTTCTACTTCAGCTTTATTAGGATTAAAAGCTTCGTGATAAATAAAAACAGGGTTTCCTTCTACTTTCCCGGGATCTGTTGCTCTCAATCTATTAGGGTCCGTATACATTTTAAAAACCTTTTCTTTTAGAATATCCTCTGAGTCAGAAAGATATATTGCATTGTTTAAACTTTTGCTCATTTTAGAACTACCATCAATACCAGGTAATCTAGATATTTTTGTAAGCCTTCCGTTGGGAATATTAAATATGTCAGTATTATATAAATTATTAAACTTTCTTATAATATCTCGGGTTAATTCTATAACAGGCATTTGATCATCTCCTACTGGAACCAAGTGTGCATTTACTGTCATAATATCGGCAGCTTGATGCACCGGGTAAGAAAAAAAACCTAAAGGAGTGGATTTTTTAAACTCTTTTTTATTTCTTCTCTTCTCTTTAAGTTCCTCCTTTAAAGTGGGATGGTGTTTTAAACGTTCTAAAGAAACAAGATTAGAAAAATAAACAAAAAGTTCAGCTGTGGCAGGTATTGCAGACTGTATATAAAAGGTAACCTTTTTAGGATCAAGACCTATAGAAAGATAATCTAAAAGAAGCTCTTTGACATTATTTTTTACTTTTTGTGGATTATCAAAATTATCAGTTAAAGCCTGCACATCAGCAATTATAATATAGGTATCGTATTTACTTTGGAGCTCTAATCTCTGAGATAATGACCCAACATAATGACCCAAATGTAAAGGACCTGTAGGCCTATCTCCTGTTAAAATTCTTTTTTTCATGGCAAATTAATTATAACACAGTAAATAAATACCAATAAGACCAATGGTTTTTAGACAAGAAAAGTGCTATTTCTTACTTTTATTATAGGAAACGTAAAGCTTATTTTTCACCCATTTAACAAAAAACCATATAAATAACAAAATAGGTGAGTACACAATTAACCATACAAGTAAAGATATAAATAATCTTGCAGTTTTAATTAACGATCTTACTGCTTTATTAAAAACAGTTCTAATGTTCCAATTATCTTTAGGTATATAAGGCAAAGAATATTCATCTGTTGATAAGTAAAAAGTAACTTTAACCGTTTTAGAAACTTCATTTAGGTAATTTTGCCTACCTTTTAATGAATCTATACGTTGCTGTAAAGATAATATTTTATCTTGTACCTTTAAGATGTCACTTACCTCAGTTGCTTGTTCCATTATTCGCTCAAAACGCTTTTTGTTTTTATTGAGTACTTCTAATTTTTCAGTAATATCCTCATATTGGTCAGATATATCTGAAAGGTTTTCAAATTCGCTTACAACCTCCAAACCAACTTTTTTAGAAGATACTAAAAAACCCTCTTTAACATCTTTGGGAATACGTACACTAATTGTAGAATAAGAATAAGGGGAACCTTCTTTAGAGCGGGTATTTACATTTTTAAACACAACAAATCCCCCCATATTTTTAGACATAGAAGTAATTTCTTCTACTGCCCTAGGCACATTTTTTACTTTTAGAGAAACAACAATATCCTCTTTTGTTTTACGCGCAGTAGTCCTGTCTATAAAAACACTTTCGGGTTCTTGAACAACCCCATTACCCTCACTTAAAAACCCTAAAGGGGATGTATTATATTTTCTAATACTATTAATACTATTACTAGGATATCCAGAAACAGTATCTTGGTAAAGTATAGGTCCCTTTTTGAAAATTAAGACTAAAAGTATAATAAAAATGAAAAAAGAAAATAGAAAGCCAATAAGCAGGGCAAACAAAGGTTTTCTTAAGTAGTCAAAAAATTTTGATATCATATAAAACTAATAGTTATAACTAATTGGCCTCCGACTTTGTATCAGAAACCAAATTTTGCACAGTATTATAAAGATTTACGGTATTCACTTGCATACCATTAACAAAAAAAGTGGGAGTGCCTCTTAAACCTAAAGACCGGGCGTAATCTAAATCTTCCTGTACTTTGGATTTTGTACTTTCAGATTCAAAATCTTGCTTAAACTGAGACTCATTTAGATTTAAATCTTTAGCAATTTTAATAAAATCTTCTTTTTTTAAAGGGTTACTATTGTCTCTTTGTCGTTGATAAAGTAAATCGTGATATTCAAAAAACTTCCCTTGTAAAGAGGCTGCCTCAGAAGCAACAGCAGCCTCAAAAGCATACTTATGTATACTAATTAACGGAAAATGCCTATAAATTATAGCGACCTCTTTTGAAAAGTCCTCATATATTTTATTCACAATTGGCTGTGCAGATTTGCACGCAGGACACTCAAAATCGCCAAACTCAACAACTATAACTTTGGCCATATCTAGATTACCCTTTACATGAGGGGACGTACCCATAAGCTCTTCTAAGGGTATTTTTTTAGAATCTTCTTTAGAGGAATTTTGTTTTATTTTTTTAGAGGAAAAAAATACAATGCCAAATAATATAGCTACTGTAAAAACAGTAACAATAATATAAAAAATTTTATCTGAATTCATTTTTATTTAAATTTATTTTTAAATATCTATTAATTAATAATAACAATCCTACCAAAATAAAGCTATAAGATATATAAACTGTTAAATTTATTTCATTAAATTCAAATGTATCAAATTTAATTCTAAAAGGCTCTAAAATTAACCTAATAATTCCATAAAAGATTAAATACAAAGAAGAGTAGATACCAAACCCAATAGGTATTTTTAGCTTTTTATATAAAAATAAAAATATAAAAAAAGCAAGTAAATCAAAAAATATTTCATAAAAAAATAAGGGGTGAAAATAATCATAGCTTTTGAATTTAGGATATCTATACCTTAAGGGTATATATATTTTAAAGAAAGAATTATTAGTAGGTAAACCATATAATTCTTTATTAAACCAATTTCCAAATCTACCAAAAACTTGAACAAAAAAAGCCCAAAATAAATAAATATCGGAGAGTATAAAAAAGTTTATATTTTTAATCTTTGAATAAATAAATATAAAAGAAAAACCAAGAAATATAGCACCAAAAATACCCAAACCACCCTGTCTTAAGTTAAATATCTGAGCGTAATTATTAGAATAATAATCCCAATAATCTAATACATGATACAAACGGGCACCTATTACAGAGGTCAATAAAAGAAACAGGGAGGATTCCCAAAAAACGTCTTTATTTATTTTTTTAGAGATCATTTTTTCGGCAAATAATAAGGAAAAAATGGAAGAAAAGCCTATTAAAAAACCATACATACTTTAAAGGTTAATTAATTTAATTTTAGGAGAAGGATAGTCATTTATAGATTTTAAAAAATTACCTTTTGTAGGTTCAATTTGTATTATATTTATCGCATTCTTTATACCATATTCCAAAGCTTTTTTAATATTTTTAAACTCTATAAAACCAAATAAAAAGCCAGAACCAAAAGCATCTCCCGCCCCTAAAGAGTTAGTTACAGGAACTTTAAAACTGGATATATGCAAAACTTCAAAGGGGCTTATCAAAAAAGCCCCTCTTGAACCTAAGGTAATTAAAGTTATAAGATTCTTAAATTTTTTAAAATAAATAAGTAAATTTTTTAAATTATTCTCTGGTTTTAATTTTGAAAGTTTTAGTGCTTCTTCCAGATTTAAGCTTAAAATATCCACACTTTTTAAAACATTAACATCAAAATTTTTAACTTCGTTTAAACCCGGATTCCAAAAAACCTTTATTTGCATTTTTTTTAAAAATAAGATAACTTCATACACATTCTTAAAATCTCCCCCCAAGTTTGTAATATATGCCCAGCTAGCTTTAGGTAATTTTTCAAAAGAATTAATAGATAAATCTTTACAAGCACCTCTATGTATCATAACAGTTCTTCCACCCTCCCTAGGAGACAAAATAACAGATAAAGCTGTTTTTTTATTAGGTAAAATTCTTAAATTAGAGGTATCTACTTTATACTTTTTTAAATCCTCCAAAACAACAGAAGAAAATAAGTCATCACCTAAAAAAGAAACACAAGAAACATTTAAACCAAAATGGGATAAGGATGCTGCAGTGTTAGTAGCACCACCACCGGTACTTAAAGTTAAATCCTCTATATTTATTTTACTGTCATAAATTTCACACAAGGCAAGGCCTGTTGAAAAAGAAGAATTTTTTACCACCTTAAATTTAGAAGATTTTAAAATTAAGTCTACAGTAGCAGACCCTAAAGTAATAACATCAAAAATATTTTTGGGCATTAATTAAAGTATATACATTATTTTAAACTTTTTAAATACACCAAAACAAGTATAAATTAATATTGGATTTTCAATCAAAAAAGCAATATAATTAAAACATTATAAAGTTTATTTTTATATGGAAGAAACATCTAAACAACCAAAAAACAACCAATACGACGAAAACATTATAGCTGCTTTGGCTTATATAATTTTCTTTTTACCTCTTATACTTACTCCTAAATCCAAATTAGGCAGATACCACGCTACTCAGGGATTTAATTTATTTTTATACTTTTTAGTCGTAAATATATTTTTAAGCATAATACCAATAGTAGGGTGGATTTTATTACCCTTTGCTTTATTGTTTGGAATAGTACTATTAGTTATGGGGTTTTCTAATGCTTATAAGGGACTAAAAAAACCACTTCCTGTAATAGGAAGTTATAAAATAGTCCAATTCTAAAAACCCTAAAAACAAAAAACTATATAAATCTAATTTAAGATGAATTACAAAAAAGCTAAGGTTGGAGATTTGTTAAAATTAAGTATAAAGGATATAGTAAAACTCCCTAAAAATGACCAAATTAACATTTTAGAAAAACTAATACACTACCATAATGTAAAATATTTCATAGAGAACAATCCAGTTATTTCAGATGAGGAATTTGATGAATTAACAAGGTTGTTAAAAAAACTTAAGCCAGATTCTCCTGTACTTTTTGAAATTGTAGGGGAAATAGGCAATGTAATACATCCAGAACCAATGTTATCCATAGATAAAAAGTTTACATATGAAGAAATTAGGAAATGGATAGAAGAAACAAATGACACAAGCTATATAGTAGAACCTAAATATGACGGCATGGCAGCAAGATACCAAAATGGAATATTATCGACAAGAGGAAACGGATATATAGGAGAAAATATCTCGGACAGGTTACCTTACCTAACAATTAAAGGAACTTTACCTAAAAATCCCAATGTATCAGTATACGGGGAAGTAGTAATACCGTTATCATATTTTGACAAATATTTATATAAAGAATATAAAAACCCGCGAAATGCTGTTGTAGGAATAATGAAAGCCAAAAAAATAAAACCCACCGGCATTAAAGCACTGCTAGATGGAGCAATACATTTTGTAATATACGACCAAAATTTTGCCGAAACAGTAAAAAAAAAGGATTTATTAGATGAAGAAACATGGGAAAGCATTTTAGAGGAAGTATTAAGGGTAGATTACCCTTTAGACGGGGTTGTTATAAAAGTTAAGGATAAAAAATTAAGAGAAAAGCTTGGATATACCCAACATCACGCAAGATGGCAAATAGCATACAAAATGCCTGCAGAAAGAAAATGGACTAAAGTAAAAGCCATAATAGCAAGTGTAGGTAGAACTGGAAGGGTAACCAATATAGCGGTAATAAAACCAGTAGAACTAAGTGGAGCTACCATAACAAATGTAACACTACACAACTATGATTTTGTAATAAAAAGTAGAATAGGTATAGGATCTAAAGTTCAGGTTACAAGATCAGGGGAAGTAATACCTTTTATTACTGCTGTAAAACCTGCTAAAAAGCCATATAAGCCGCCCACAAGATGCCCTATATGTAATACCAGGTTAACAATAGAGGGTAAATATCTAGTATGCCCAAATAAAAATTGCCCTGCGCGGTTAGCACAAAGTATTGAATATTTCTTTAAATCTCTAGGGGCAGAATGGCTTGGTATAAAAACCATAGAAACTTTAATGAGTAATTTAAAACTTAAAAATGTAATTGATTTTTACAATATAAAAAAATCTGATATTGCTAAAATACCTGGTTTTGGCGAAAAATCAGCTAAGAATATAATTAATTCTATAAAAAATACTTTAAAAAGTACTGTAACCCCGTATCAACTGTTGCAAGCTTTAGGAATAAAATACATAGGACCTGCCGCCAGCAGGTGGATAATAAATAACTATGGTTTTGAAAATCTTCCTAAACTTAAGATAGAAGACTTAACAAAAATCAAAGGTATTGGACCTGAGAAAGCAGAAAAATTTGTTAAAGAAATTAAAGAAAAGTGGTGGATTGTAGAGGAATTAAAAAAGAGAGGGTTGCACTTTAAAAAGAGCAAAAAAACAAGTAAATTAAAAGGACTAAAGTTTTGCATAACAGGTAAAAAAGGGGATCTTTCAAGAGAAGAATTAATTGAATTAATCAATCAAAATGGTGGGGAATATAAAAGCAACGTAACCAAAGATTTAGACTACTTAATCGCAGGGGAAAATGCTGGATCTAAAATACAAAAAGCAAAAAAATATAAAGTTAAAATCATATCTGAAAAAGATTTTTTAGAAATGATAAACAAATAAAATGAAAAAACTCTTAATTATAGATTTTTTTAATTTAATGCATAGGGCTTTTCATGCATACCCTAAAAATTTTAAGACATCTACAGGAATACCAACAAACGCTGTATATGGTTTTACAAACTTATTGCTTACATATATAGAAAAAATTAAGCCTACACATTTGGTAGTGGCTTATGAGGACGATGAGGAGCCTACAATAAGAAGCACGGAATATAAAGAATACAAGGCAAACAGAACATGGGCACAAAAACATCCAGAAGAGGCAGAAATGTTTTATAGCCAGGTACCATATGCTCTAGAAATATTAAATGCTTTGAAAATACCATATATAAAAAGTAATGGTTATGAAGCCGATGATATAATTGGCACAATAGCTACTAAAATACCAAAAGACACAGAAGTAATTATATTAAGTAATGATCAAGATTTTCTACAGTTAACAAAATTACCAAATATAAAAGTTTTACGCCCAGCAAGACCTCCCTACATTAAAGAAAAATTATTTGATAAAAAAGAAGTTGTTAAAAAATTTGGATTTGAACCAGAGAAAATACCTGATTATAAAGGGTTAAGGGGAGACCCAAGTGATAATATACCAGGAGTAAAAGGCATAGGAGACAAAACAGCTAAAAACCTATTAAAAGAGTATAGAAATATTGAGGATATTTATAAAAATTTAGACAAAATACAACCTGCAAGAGTAAAAGATTTATTAAAAAAGCATAAAAAAGAAGCTTTAATAAGTAAAAAATTAGCAATAATAAATACCAACTGCCCTATAGGATTTAACTTAGATTCTTTAAAATTAAGAAAAATAAATACAAAAAAAGCAGAAGATATTCTTAAAAAATTAGAATTTAAAAGCTTAGTTAAAAAAATGCAAACCGTATTTAAACCGGTTACTCCCAAAAACAACCTTAATCAAGCTCCACTATTTAAGTAACTTTGTCAAAATAAATAAGAACCCTTAAAATTTAAAAAATAAACAAAACATTGAAAAAAAAGCAAAGTATACTAGAATTTTGGTATAAACGGTGAGGTAGCCAAGGTGGTCACGGCACCGGTCTGAAAAACCGGCGATGTGAGTTCGACTCTCACCCTCACCACCAAAAAAACTACAAAACTCCAAATATAGATATGCTTTTATAATAAAAAATTGCTAAAATGAAGAACAATAAGTAATATTTAACAAATGACAAAAAAACAACGTGTTTTAAAAATCCTAGATATATTAGAAAAGGAATACCCCAACGCCAAAACAGAATTAAACTGGGATAGGCAATACCCCTTTCAATTAATTGTTGCTGTAATACTTTCAGCACAAGCTACGGATAACGGGGTTAATAAAGCCACAAAAGAACTATTTAAAAAATACAAAACACCCAAAGACTTTGCACAGGCAAAATATTCGGATTTATTAAAATACACAAAAACTATAAATTATTATAAAACTAAGACACAAAGAATAATTAACAACGCACAAGCTTTAATAACTTTATTTGGTGGAGATATACCTAAAAAAATAAGCGATTTAGTCAAGTTACCCGGTATTGGCAGAAAAAGTGCAAACGTTATTTTACAAGAAGTTTACGGTATAGGAGAAGGAATAGTGGTAGATACACACGTAACCAGAGTTACATATAGGTTAGGGCTACAACCTTATAACAATCAAAAGTACGCCGAAAAGATTGAAGAAATATTAAAAAAGATAGTACCCAAAAACAAGTATAAAATATTTAGCAGAGTAATTGTTCTTCATGGAAGATATGTATGCAAAGCTCAAAAACCTAGTTGCGAAAACTGCAAAATAAACCATTTGTGCCCTAGCGCATTTAAAGTTTAATCTGATATACTTAATATATGCTAACATTACTTAAAAAATCTCTTTTAGATAGAGATTTTTATAAAAGTGACTATAAAAAAATAGGTATAAAAAATACTCTTCTATATATCTTTTTTGTATCCTTTTTAGCCTCATTAATTATAGCACCTATAATTACAATCGAGACTGTAAAAACTTTTATACAAATAAAAAATCAAATACTAAAGGTACCCCCCAAAATTCAAATTGAGTTATCTAAAAAGGGTTTATCAACAAGTATTAAGGAACCTTTAGTATTTAAAATTGATAATGCTCTAATAGTTATTGACCCAAATACAAAATATAAACCTAAAAAAAATGGCGTTACAATAGTTTTAAGAAAAAAAGGTTTTGTAACCTATAAAAATAAGAGGATAATAGATCAAAAAACATATGCGTTTTTTGGAGTAACTTTAAAAACAACTTTTGATGAAATACAAAAAGGTTTAAAAAATATTACTGCAAGGGCCATTACAATAAATGTATTTTTAGGAGCACTAATTATACTAACAATACTAATATTCATACAAATTATATTTTTAAGTATATTTGTGAGTATACCTTACTTTCTTATTCTAAAAGGTTTGTTTAGAGTAAATATAAATTTTTTGCAAATTTTTAAAAGATTCAGTTTTTTAAGCACTTATTTTATTATAGGATATTTAATAACATTTATGCTAAAAGCATTAGGATTTCCTACAATTGTAAATTGGGGATTAGTTCTTTTTACGCTAGCATATTTTTTTCTTGCAGCGGTACCCGTACAAAAAAATAAAGATAATTTGAGGAATAAATAATTTATGGGTTACAAAGTTGCCATAATACACGACTATTTAAACGATTATGGAGGAGCTGAAAAACTAGTAAATGCTATATATCAAATTTATCCTAAAGCACATATATATACCGCAATAAAAGATGAAAAAAAATTGCAAAATGCAGGAGTATTTATAAACGCCCATATACAGTCTCCAAAAACAAATGGGATATTAAAGTTTTTTAAAAAATTTTTTATTTTTAGTTACCCTATTTACTTTGAAAGTTTGGATTTAAGCCAATACAATCTAGTAATAAGTAGCACCGCACACTTTGCTAAGGGAGTTATTACAAAACCAAAAACCTTACATATATCCTATATACACACACCACCAAGATTTTTATGGGGATATAAAACAGAAACAAGTATAAGGGACAAATGGTGGGCAAAAACACCTTTAAAATTTTTTGATAGTTATTTGAGAATATGGGACTATGCGGCAGCCCAAAGACCAGACTATTTACTAACTAACTCTATAAATACTCAAAAAAGAATTAAAAAGTTTTATAAAAGAGATTCAAAAATAATCTACCCTTTTTACGATTTTACTTTAAATGAAGAAAAAATCAAAAAAATAAAACCTAAATTAGGAAATTATTATTTTACAATTTCACGTAAAGGGAAATATAAAAATCTGGATTTTCTGGCTAGAGAGTTTAAAAGGTTAAAAAAAACATTATATATTGCAGGATCAGGATCGTTAGATCCTAATATTAAAAAGTACCAAGGAAAATATATAAAGATTTTAGGATTCATAAAAGAAGAAAAAAAAATAGCATACCTAAAAGGCTGTAAAGCTTTGGTATTAGCAACAGAAAATGAAGATTTTGGAATAACTCCTTTAGAAGCAATGTTTTTTGGAAAACCAGTAATAGCATTAAATAGCGGGGGCTTTAGGGAAACGGTAATAAACAAAAAAACTGGACTGCTTTTTAATTATTTAACCAGCAAAAGCTTTTTAAATACTTTTAAAGATTTTGAATCCATCAAATTTAATAAAGATATAATTAAAAAACACGCGGCTAGATTTTCTAAAAAAGAATTTCAAAAACAATTTAAAGAATTTGTAGAAAAAGTAAGGAAATAAACAAAATGCCAGAACTCCCTGAAGTTATAACTATAACAAAAGATTTAGAAAAAGAACTAAAAAACAAAAAAATATATAAAATATATAGTTACTCAAAGTATCCTTTAAAACCCAATAAAAAAATATTTTGTAAAGCAACATTAAATTCTAAAGTCACAAAAGTAGGAAATATAGCAAAACTTATTTATATAAAACTTTCCTCTAATTATTTTATAGCTACACATTTAAATATGACCGGTAGGCTTTTATATAATACTAAAGATAAATATATAAAAATAGGATTGGAGTTTAAAACAGGAGATATTTTATATTATTCAACTGTAAGAATGTTTGGATATTTTGAGGTGTGGGATAAAAATAAAATTACAAAATACAAGAAGAAATACGGGCCTACACCACTAAATAAAAAATTAAGCTTGGAAGTATTTACAAAAAAAATAAAATCTACAAATACATATATAAAAAACGCTCTACTAAATCAAAAATTAATAAGTGGAATAGGAAACATATATGCAAACGATGCTCTGTTTTTAAGTAGCATTAACCCTAAAAAGAAAACGGGTGATTTAAGTGATGAAGAGTACAAAAGATTGTTTAAAAATATAAAAATAGTTTTAAAAGAAGGCTTAAAACATAGAGGAAGTACCATTGATAGATTTACAGATATTTACGGAAAATCAGGAAAGCATCAAAATTTCTTTAAAATATACGGTAAAAAACATCAAAAATGCCCAAAATGCACTACTTTAATAAAATTTGAAAAATTGGGGGGAAGAGGTACATTTTACTGCCCTAAGTGTCAAAAGTAATATAATCAAACCACCACATACTATACAATAAAGTAAAAACTAATAATTTAAAATTATGTTTATAAAAAATCTAGAACTATTAAACTTTAGAAATTATAAAAAGAAAATATTCAAATTTAATAGAAACTTAAATATTATAATAGGGGCAAACGGATCGGGTAAAACCAATGTACTGGAAGCTATATATATACTATCTCAAGGAAAAAGCTGGAGAAGCCATTATGATTATGAAACCATAAGAGAGGGAGAAAATTATTTAAATATAAAATCAATAACTATTATTAACAAGCAAAAAATTAATATGTTTATAGCCTTACAAAAAGGCGTGGGAAATAGATCTAAAAAAGCTTTTAAAATAAATAATGTATCTAAAAGTATGCAAAAATTTACAGGCACATTAAAAAGTGTTTTATTTAGCCCAGACGATTTAGAGATTATAACAGGAGCTCCTTCTAAACGAAGACTATTTTTAAATGATATCTTAAAACAAACAGATAATGATTACAAAAGAAACCTAGCCAACTTAAAAAAAGTGATTTCGTCTAGAAATAAATTACTACAAAATATTGCCGAAAAAGGATATAAACACACAGAATTAGAATTTTGGGATTACCAACTACTAAAATTTTCCAACTATATCACACAAAAACGTAAGGAGTTAATAGATTATTTAAATTATTTTATAAAGGATAATTTTAAAAAGATATCAAATACAAACTCGACATTAAAAATAGATTATAAAGATTCAAAAATTAGTAAAGAAAGATTAATAGAATACCAAAAAAAAGAGATAGCAGCAAAAAGAACCCTGATTGGGGCACAAAAAGAAGACTTAATACTAAACTCCTCCAAAAACAATGGACCCTTCTTAAGTACTAGGTTTTTTTCTAGTAGAGGAGAACAACGAACAGCGTCATTTGTACTAAAATTGGGGGCATTAGATTTTATTAAAGAAAAAACTAAAGAAAAAGCCATACTATTGTTAGATGATATTTATAGCGAACTAGATATATATCATAGAAAATCAATATCTAAATATTTTAAAAAAAACCAAATATTTATTACTAGCTCAGAAGTAAAAATGATTCCTAAAGAAATTTTAAAAGAATCAAAAATATATAGGATATAATTAAATTATGAAAATAAAAAATATTTTCTTAAGATTTAAAAACAAAAAAAATAAAAATACAAGCAAAGAATATAAAATATTTTCTGCTACAGATATGCAAAAATATAAACCTAATGAATACGTTCTTTTTACAGAAAAAGGAGTATACGCACACGGGTTCAATTTAAAAAAACTTCTTAAAAAATTTGAACAGGAAAATCCTAACAAAAGACCCCTAATTGTTAAAATACCTCCTAAAAAATTTACTTTGATGTAGTGTTTAAAAAACTATTCGCAAATTTTTTTTGTTATAAATATAAAGGAGAGAAAAAAACTTTTGAATATATAAAAATGGGAACAACGTATTACCCTTCGTGTGAATTAATAATTTTTAGAAAACAAAAAAAATACAAATATACTTTTATTATTGATTCTGGAGCTGATATAACAATTATACCTAAATCTGTAGGAGAGCAAATGAACTTACCAAAAGGTAAGTTAAGATATTTAGGCGGAATATCTGGAAGAATAGGATATTATATAAATACAGTAAATTTGGAATTAGCTAATAAAAAGCTTAAAGCAAAAATAGCTTGGTCCACAAAAGACACTGTGCCGTTATTGCTAGGCAGAAAAGATATATTTAACCAATTTAAAATTTGTTTTAAGGAAAAAAATAAAAAAGTGATATTTATACCCTTAAAAAATTAAATTAATTCACGGGCTTCTTTGCGAACATCTTTTAATAGGTAAGCAGGGCCTTTTAAAGACAAAACTGACCTAGCATAGTATTTTGATAACAAATCTTTTTTAGTTTGTTTACAAGCTAAAGCTTTTAACAACACAGCTTTAGATAACCACACATTAAATTTTATAGTAGCGTCCTGTGAATCTTTGTAAAATTCTTTTAGGTAACCGTCATATATTTTTTCTTCGGCTAAATGAGCTGTATAAAAAGCTTTATCATATTCACCTAATAAATAATAGTTTTTTGCCAAATTACCTAAGGGCCAAGCTAAATGTGCCTTAGAACCAGGAAAATCTTTTATTGTAGATTTTAAAGTTGAAATGGCCTTTTTTAAAAGACTCTCCCTTTCTTTTTTACTTGTTGTAAGAAGAGCTAAATTAGTAAGTAAACTAGCATAATGTACTTTTAATATGTTTATTGAATGTTGTGGGATATTATCTGAAGGTTTTCTTAAAACTTCGCGCATTAGGGATTGTGCCTTTTGTAAATAAGCCTTTTTAGAAGAGGTACTTTTAGCCCTTTTTGCTAGCAAAGTATATACAATTCTCAAATGTCCAACTACATCTATAAATCCTCTATAATTGTTATGTGTTTTATCCCATTCTAAAACACTCTCAAAGAGATTTTTTGATAAATACAAAGAACCTTTTTCACGCAAAATTATAGCATTATTTTTTACTCGCTCTCGTACTTTTTTATTATCCGAAACGTTTAACATATTATCTAAACAACAATTTGTTATTATTTTTTGAACTCTCTGAGGACTTATATCAAAATCCTTGGCTAGATGGTAAATAGATTTATTAGTCTTTAAATAAGAATTAAATATTTTTTTACTAGAAACCATACTATATTACTTATAATTTAATAAATTAGTTAATTAATATCAATAGCTATTTGGATTTAATATTTTAATTAAATCTAAAGTATAAGTATTATTTACCAAACGAGGTTTAACCAGCATAGTATAATAATTATGTAATATAAACGGCTTTGTATTTTTTACATAAACAATAATATCTTTGTAAGTAAGTTTAGAATCGTCTAATATAGTAATCTTTTGTTCAGAAATAACTATACGTTTTTTTAAACAATCAGGACAAGTATAAATAACAAAACCTTTAATTATAAAAGGGTCCCCTTTAGGTTTATTTTTATTTACATAACGTATAGTATACTTTTTTTCTGAGGATTTTAATTTTTGCGTAGAATTTAAGTCTGTAAAAGAAGTTGAAACAAGATATTTTCTAAAATTTTCAACATTACTAAAACCCACAAAAATTAAAAACAAAACAAGTATATAAAAAACGGGATGTAGCTTCATTAATTTTAATTGTAACCTAAAATAAATAAAGATTGAATAAAAAAACAATTATAGAATATAATTACAACGTGGATATATTATCAGAAAACCAAAAAAGTGCTCTAACAAAATTAGAATCTTGGGTAGATAAACCAACTAAACAATACATTACATTAGGTGGGTATGCAGGTACTGGCAAAACTACACTTATATCCATTTTAAAACAAAGATTAGAACAAAAAAGAAAAATTAAAATAGCAATGTGCAGCTATACTGGAAAGGCTTCTTTTGTACTAAGAAAAACCTTAAAAAGATTGAGCTCTTTAAAAAAAGGTGATTATGTATCTACAATACATAGTTTAATTTACTCACCAATTACAAACGCCAAAGAGGAAATAGTAGGGTGGGCAAAAAAGGAGGAATTAAATTATGATTTAATAATAATTGACGAATCCTCTATGGTAAGTGGAGATATTTGGAAAGATTTATTATCCTTTAATATACCTATAATTGCCGTAGGAGATCACGGGCAGTTACCCCCAATAAACGATAACTTTAACTTATTGTCCAAACCGGATATATTACTAAATGAAATACATAGGCAAGCAAAAAATAATCCTATTATAAAAGTTTCCATGGTTGCAAGAAAGTTTGGAGAAATACCCTTTAAAAAATTTAGTAATAACGTTTTAAAAATAGATAAGAAAAATCCACTTAGTACAGAAATAATAGAAAAAGTTTTACAAAAGCAAAAAAATAATATGTTAGTGCTCTGTGGATACAACAACACACGAATAAAATTAAACAAAAGCATAAGAAACCTAAAAGGATATATAAACAACGAACCAGAACCTGGAGAAAAGGTAATATGTCTTAGAAATAATCATAAAGAAGGAATATATAATGGAATGATTGGGACAATTAAAAGCATCTCCTACGATAACTCTAAAGAATATTATGCGGAAATAAAAATGCAAGACACTAATAATATATTTAAAGGCAAAATATTAAAAGAGCAGTTTAATAATCCACTATCATTAAACTTTTCAAAAGAACGCAAAAGGACACTTACAAGCGATCTGTTTGATTACGGATATGCTTTAACAGTACATAAAGCACAAGGTAGTCAAGCTAAAACAGTAATACTTTTTGAAGAAAAATTTGCCAAAATGGAAAACAGTTTATGGAAAAGATGGCTCTATACAGCAGTTACTAGAGCTCAGGAAAATTTATATATTATAGCGTAAACGATTATGAAAGTAGGTATAATACACTTTAGAATAGGGCTTACAGATGGAGTGTCTTTAGAAATTGAAAAAAGAATAAAAATTTTAAAAAAAATGGGACATAGTGTAATTACAATTGGAGGAGAAGAATCCCTAAAAGCCGACTATACTGTAAAAGGGTTGGATTACGATTCCAAAATAGCTAAATATTGGAGAAATATATTTTTTGAAACTAACTATAATAATAAAAACACAAAAAAAAGAACGTTCAAAAAAGATGTTTTAAAAATACAGAAGCAAGTAAATAATATTTTTTTAAAAGAAAAATTCAACATAGTATTTATCCATAATTTATTTAGTCTTGCATCAAACCCAATAGCAACAACGGCATTAAAAAACATAATTAAAAAAAATCCAGATATTAAATTTATACTGGTAAATCATGATTATTATTGGGAGAGAGAATACTCTAGAAAACCTAAAAGTTTAAAGGCTAGTAAATTTTGTGAAACATATCTACCATTAAAAGGAAAAAATATAACAAATTGCTCCATAAACAAATCAGCACAACAAGAATTGATACGTTTTAAAAATATTCATAGTATAGTAATTGGAGATACATTTGATTTTAAAACAAAGCACTTTGGTACAAAAAACATTAACGAATACAAAAAGCTTAGAAAATTACTAAAAATAGAAGAAGAAGCTATCGTTTTTTTACAGGCTACAAGGATAGTACCCCGTAAAGCCATAGAAACAAGTATAGATTTTTTAGAGGAAGTAAATAAAAGAAAAAAAGAAATATTTAAAAATTACACAAATATATTCAAAAAAAAATCTACTGCTCCTAAAATTTATTTACTTTTATCTAATTTTGTGGAAAAAAGTGAAACACAGTATTTAAAAAAAATATTAAGCTATGCCAAAAAAAGAAATGTAACAATAATACAAGTATCCAAATATATTTACAAAAAATTTAGTTTTTGGGATTTTTACGATATATCTGATTTTGTCATGTACACCAGTATTAAAGAAGGATGGGGAAATCAATTTTTAGAACTTGTAGCAGCAAAAAAATTGGGAATAG
>CAYSYH010000004.1:0-39568 GCA_964435455.1 uncultured Candidatus Saccharibacteria bacterium
GGGGATAATGCTAAAATGGCTAAGATTTCTTGGGTTGATTATGAACCTGTTACTATAAAAAAAGAATCTGTTGTAAAGTCATCTAATCAAACAAAATTACAGAAATCTAAAAAATCTTCTTCTGTAAAGAAAAAGATTATAAAGAAACCTAAAAAATAATTATGAATACTAATACAAGCGTGCCAAAAAAATTTAAAGAAAAAGATATATCTTGGTATATTATAGATGCTTCTAAAGGTTCTTTAGGTCGCATAGCTACTAAAGTTTCATTTTTGCTTTTAGGTAAAAATAGTACTGATTTTGTATACAATCAAGTTCCTAGAACCAAGGTTATTGTTGTAAACGCTAAAAAAGTTAGATTAACAGGTAACAAGCTGCAGTCAAAAAAATATTATAGACATTCTGGTTATGCAGGTGGTTTAAAGGAACGAACAGTAAGCTATTATTTGAATAAATCTCCTAAATTTATAATTGAAACCGCTGTAAAAGGTATGTTGCCTAAAAATAAATTAAGAGATAAAATCTTAAAAAATTTATATATTTATGAGGATACAAATCACCCTCATAAAGCTAATATTGTAAAAGTTAATTAAATATGGAAAGTAAAAAAAACGTAAAAAAAGAATTAACTCCTAAAGAAAGGTTAAAAATAGTTTTAGATCTTCAGGAAAAGGCTTTAAACTCTAAACAAGAATTTATTAGTTCTGTAGGTAGAAGAAAAAGGTCTATAGCTAGGTTATGGCTTTACGAAAAAAGAGGTGAATTTTTAATAAATGGTGTTCCTATTTCTAAAAAATATTCTCAACCTTACCAAGTTGCTATATGGATAAAACCTTTCCATTTGGTTGGTATTTCTCACCCTACATCTAAATTTAGTGCTACTATAAAAGTACATGGAGGAGGTACTACAGGTCAACTTGAAGCTATACAATTAGCTTTTGCTCGTGCCTTGGTTACTTTAAACCCAGAGTATCGTTCTGTTTTAAAATCTGCTGGTCTACTTACAAGAGATCCTAGAGAAGTAGAAAGAAAGAAAACCTCTCAACCTAAGGCTCGTAAGAAAGAACAGTACTCCAAACGTTAATCTTTTTATAAAAGATATATAAATTCTTTTATTTTTCTAGTATTTTATTTATTATATAAATAATGCCAAAAGATTTTGTATCCTCTAACTTAAATCATACCCTATCCGATACTAATAAATATGTACGTAGGTTTTTTAAACTATCTCTTAAGGATAGAGAACGTATATATAAAATAGTCAAGGAAAATGCTATAGATGATTTTTCTTTTTATTTACTAACTGTACTAGGTACAATAATTATTACATTGGGTTTAATTATAAATAGTGGGGCGGTAGTTATTGGGGGAATGTTAATTACCCCAATAATATGGCCTATATTAGCTTTTTCACTCTCTGTTATAAAGGGTAGGGTATTTTCTGTTCAAAAATATTTTTTTGTAGTGTTAAAAACTACCATTATAGTTTTTATTGTTTCTTTATTAGTAGGTTTTATATCTCCTTTTGATACTTTTAAAGAGGAAGTATTGAGTAGAACTGAACCTACACTTATAGAGTTGTTAATCGGTTTTGCTGCTGGTTTTATAGGTGCGTATGCTGTATCCTCTAAAAAAATACTTTCTAGTATTGGAGGAGTTGCTGTAGCTGTTTCCTTAGTTCCTCCGCTTTGTGTAGCAGGTTTAACGTTGTCTTCTGGTGATTATTCCTCTGCAGTAGGGGCTTTTTTATTGTATGTATCCAATTTATTAGGTATCTCCACAGCATCTTTAGTTGTTTTTATACTAGAGGGTTATTTTACAACAGCTTCTGTAAATATTAAAAATGCACGAAAAAATTATTTAACCTGGAGTTTTATTTTGTTAATACTTACAACAATACCGTTGCTAATTCTTACAAAATCTCTCATATCTGAGCAAAAAACTAAAACCTTTATATTACAGACTACTAAAAATGTGTATCCAAATATTGTAATTACTAATATATCTGTAAATGACGATATTACTATTGTAGTAGATTTAACTGCCCAATCTGCTGGAGATATAAATACTACAAACTTAGAAAATTTAGCCAGAATTTATTCTAAAAAATTTAAAAAACCAGTAACTATAAATTTAGATATTATAGAACTTAAGAAGTATAAAACAACAACATATACCCCTTAATTAATTGTTATTTTTATTAGTATTTTATGTCATCTTATACTACTTTGCATCTAAAACTTCGTAAATATCACAAAAAGTCTATAAGGAAACTTTTAAAAAATCATAAAAATACTCTAAAATCTTTAAAAAAGAATTCTGTCACATTTATTGGTACTGCAGTTTTTGCAAGTAGTGCTTTAACAAATATTTCTAATAATATTGTTACTAAAAATGACTTAAAAAAACAGTCAATTATCAAAAAAGATTATTTTCTACATTATCCCAAATCATCTAAAATTAGTTTTTTATCTAACTATCCCAATAATTCAAAAAATGTTATTCCTTCTCAAGATAAAAATGTTTTAAGTTACAAAGAACAAGAGCAGGTAAAGGATTTTCTTTCACAATACTTTAATATACCTTTAGCTATAAAACTGGAGGGAAAAATTCTACCAAATGTATCTGGGTCCTCTATTTGGGGATACTTTGGTCAAGAGCAGCACTTATATAGATGGCCGGGAGATAGCTTATCCCAACATATTAATTATTTATATCATGGAATAGCTCCAAAATATGGAGCTTTTGGTTATTTCGATAATGCTAAACAGGAAAAATATTATATAGCCGTACCTCTTCATTTATTACCTAATTGGAACACTAAATGGACTACCCTTAAACCTTGGTATCGCTACAGAAAAGTTTTTGTTTATAACCCTAAAAATAATAAGGCTGTAGTTGCTGTTATAGGTGATGTAGGTCCTGCTAAATGGACTGGTAAACATTTTGGGGCCAGCCCTGAAGTAATGCATTATCTAAATATGGTAGACGGTAGGCGTAAAAGTAAGGCTATAGTACTTTTTGTAAATGATAAAGATGATAAAATAAAGTTAGGACCTATAAAACATTTAGATTTAGATAACATTAAGTTTATAAGAAATTTGTAAATAATGAATCCTTTTTTTTTAACTTTAAAAATTGAGGTATCAAATTTTAAACTAGAATTAAAAAGCATAAATATCTCTCCAACAAAGGTTAATTCATTAAAAAAAATAGCTCATGAAATACTTCTTACAGAATTGTTAGATTTTTGTCTTTCTGAATTAAATGATTCTAAAAAAAAGAAAGAGTTTTTATCTTTACTTATTGTAAAAAAAGAGCACAAAAATGCCTTAAATTTTTTAATAAACCATATTGAGAATTTTCATATAAAACTTAAAAAAGAAAGTCTTAGGATAGATTTAGATTTGGCTCAAATTGTCAAAAATATAAAAAATAATTCAAATTAGTTTTTTGTTTTATTTGTGATAGCCTGTTTATCTATTGCAGGAAGATAAAAATAAACATCTCCTGTTTGTCTTTGTTCTGTAGTAAATTTTCCTGAAAATACATATATAGGTTGTAAATATTTAGTAAAATTTTTTGTAGTATAATAAGCTAAATCAATATTTCTTATATCAATAGTTTTTATATTTTTTATAGATTGATTGGGTGCAAAATAATCAGCTCCTGCTTTTTTAATGTATACTAAACTAGCCTCCTTGTTTTTAAGCTTGTCCCAAGCTTCTTTAGTGCTAATTATAGGATATGTTCCATATGTGTTTTCAATATCATAAAAATAATAATTTAAATCTGTTAATATAGTCCCTTTATTTGTTTTAGCTACAAAGCCATATATATTTGATATATTAGGATTTTTAGCTAATAAATCCTTATATACTGGGATGTTTTTATATGTTCCCTTTTTTTTATCTATTAATTTTGTTTTATATATATATGGCTTTTTTAAGACCACGCTTATATATTTAATTGTTTGTTTGTTAGGTAAAGGTGTTTCCTTAATAATTCCCTCCTCAATATAAGCTTTTTTAATTATATAGTTGGATTTGTTAAAGTCTTCTTTCCAAAATCCTATTTTTTTTAAAGTATTTGTTACTGTATCTATAACTTCATTATTTGTAGGGGCCACCCCTGGCGTTAGTATTCTTTCTAAATAACCTTTATTTGTCTCTAAACTGAACGTTTCAAAAAACACGTCCGCTTCAAATTTTCTGTTTTGTGTTGGATCTATCCAAAGTCTTCTACTTTTTGATATTTTCTTAGAGGAAGAATTAAAACCTAAAGTATTAGCTATTTTCTTAAAATTTTCTTCTCTTATTACAGAAACTCTAGGTTCTATATTTTTGTATACTATTGCTTTTCTACCAAAGTCAGGCAATTTTGGTGTGTTTAATTCTTGCCTAAAAGTTACGTTGTCCAAATTAATTGCTAAAGTAGGTATCTCTAATTTTTCTATTTTTTGATACATAAAATTTGGAGGAGGTGGTGGGTTGGGGAATACTTTGGTATACAAGTTTGCAAATATACTAATTATTAAATCACCTAGTAAGTATAATACTAGGAAAATTAAGAAAAAAGCTACACTTTTTTTTGTTAGTTCGGCAGATTCGTTTAATGTCATTCTATACAATTTTAACATTACACTTGGATAGTTGAAACTTTTAAAATAGGTTGGTTTATGTGTGTTATAATTTTGTTGATATGAAAGTAAGAACAAGAATTGCTCCAAGCCCTACAGGCTACCCTCATTTAGGAACTGCTTATCAAGCTTTAATAAATAAAGCATATGCTAAAAAATACAAAGGCTCTTTTGTAATTCGTATAGAAGATACGGATCGCACACGTTTTGTAGAAGATGCAGAAAAACGTTTATATAAAGCTTTAGATTGGTTGAATTTAACCGAAGATGAAGGACCAAGAAAAGGTGGTGATTTTGGACCTTACCGGCAATCTGAACGCCTTTCCCTTTACAAAAAATATGCCTTAGATTTGGTTAAAAAAGGGCACGCTTATTATTGTTTTTGTACCAAGGAGAGGTTAGAAAAAGTCCGAAAAAACCAACAAAAAAATGGGTTACCCTCTATGTATGATGGCCATTGTAGAACTCTTTCTAAAAATGTTATACAAAAAAATCTAAAATTAGGTAAAAGCTATGTTATCCGCTTAAAGGTTCCAAAAAATAAGAAGATTGTAGTACACGACTTAATTAGGGGAGAAATAGTTTTTGATTCTAATACTATAGATGACCAAGTTATACTTAAATCCGATGGATTTCCTACTTATCACTTAGCTGTTGTTGTAGATGATCATTTGATGAATATAACTCATGTTGTTAGAGATGCTGGCTGGATTCCTAGCTTTCCTAAACATAAACTTATTTATGATTATTTAGGTTGGGAGATGCCTATTTTTTTACACACCCCTACTATTATTAATATGTCTGGAGGAAAGCTTTCTAAACGGGATTCCTCTTCTGATATAAATTGGTATAAAGAACAAGGTTTTTTGCCAGAAGCTATATTAAATTTTTTAGCTTTATTAGGATGGAGTCATCCTAAAGGAAAGGAAATATTTGATTTTAACGAATTTATCAAATATTTTGATTTAAAAGATATATCTCCTGTTACTCCAAAACTAGATTTAGTTAAGTTAGAGTGGATTAACGGTATTTATATTAGAAATTTAACATTAAACGAATTTTTAAAAAGAAGTTTAGATTATTTACCTAGCGAATATACTAGAAATTTAGACTATTTAAAAAAAATACTTCCATTAGTTCGTGATAGAGTAAAAAGGCTTTCTGAGCTTTCTTATCTTATATCTTATTTTTTTGAATATCCCAAAGGTACTAAACAAATTAGAGAATTAGCTCTTAAGGAAAGTAAAAAAAACTATAAACAAACTAAAGAAGTATTACATCACATTATTGATATTTTAGATTCAATTAAAGATTCTAACTGGACCTCTTCTTATATTGATACTTTGTTGCATAAATTAATGATGCAATTAAATATTAAACCAAGACAATTTTTTATGCCTATAAGAATAATTGTAACAGGTAGGAGTTTTTCACCTCCTGTTGCTGATATGTTAGAAGTACTAGGTAAACAAGAAACCTTAAAAAGATTAAAGAGATTTTAAGAGTTTTTTGGAACTTTTTTTATAACTCTCTACGTTAGGTTGACCAAATGGATTAATTTTTAGTATTTTTCCTAAAAAATATATTTCTATCATTTTAAACATCATTAATCTTCCTAAATCCTCTTCTAAAGACTCTCCTTTTAAAACTATTTGTGAATAATAAATTTTATTTTTTTTATAATCTTTTAAAACCGATTCGTAAATAGCTTTTTTTATTTCTGTAATACTTTTGTTGTTTAATAAGTTTTTAACTTTTTTTCCTAGTGGGCTTTGTTTTATATAATATTTAGACTTTTCTTCTATTATTATAAACTCAAAAATTTTGTCTTTAGGACCACCTACAAAAAGCTGACCTAAAGAGTGTAAATCTGTTGTACCTATAGCATAGATTGGTGTAATGCCCTTACCGTTTTTGCCTAAACTTTCTGCTAATAGTTGTGAATACCATTTGCCAAAGTACTTTAGTCTTTCATTAAATATGAATAAAACTTTAATATTTTTTTTTCTTTTTATAACATCTTGCTTTAAGTTATTGGTGTATTGTAGTACGGGTTCTCCTTTATTATCCAATATTTTTGTTAATTCTTTTTGGGCTCCTATTAAAAATCTTATTATGTTTATTCTAGCAGTTATTAAGGGAGCTAATCCTACCGCTGTAAAAATTGAAAATCTTCCACCTATTTTATCTGGTATATATATTGTAGGTAATTTGTTGGTTTTCCCAAACGAATCTAGCAAAGAGTATTTTTGGGTAATAATACATGTTCTTTTCTTTAAAAAGGGCCATTTTTGTATTAACCAACTATAGTTTGTTTGCGTTTCTAATGTTTCTCCCGATTTACTGATTAAAAAAACTGTAATTTCATTATCATACACAAATTTATTATTTATTTTTTTTTCTAGTTTTAATAACGTGTTTTTAGATAAATTTTCTAAAAAAAACACTTCTGCTGTATTATCCTTTTTTAAAGCGTTATATACGGTTTTTATACCTAAAGACGATCCTCCTATCCCTACTACTATAATTAATTTTGTTTTTGCAATTTTTAGTTTTTTTAAGGCAAATACTGTCGTTATCAAATTTTTTTTATCAAATGGAGTGTATACAAAAGATTCTTCTTTTTTATATTTCTTATCTTTTATTATTTTACTTAAAAGTTTAATTGTTTTATCTAGGTTTAGTGTAAAATTATTATGATGTTTATAACGGCTTTTAAATTGCATATTGGGCAGTGGTTTATTTATTTTATTATAACAGTATTTATGCTTTATAAAAATTTATTAATTTTTTAAAAATGACTTTAGAAAAAAAAGATTATTTTATTGGAGTGTCATTACCTAAAAAAGAGAGTATTTTTATTTCAAACTTGCGTAAATCTTTAGAAAATAAAAATGAGTTGGCTAGTCCACCCCATATTACTTTAGTACCGCCATTTAGGATAGATAATGATTTTGACCTTAAAAACTTTCTACTTAAAGAAAATCCCCATATAGAAACTTTTAAGATGACTTTTGACACAATTACTTTTTTTAAGCATCCCAAATATGTTACTTTGGTGTTGCTTTCTAAAGATAATAAAAAAATATCCTATCTACATGATTTTTTAGTTAGCCTTTTAAATAAAAGATTTACTGTTTTTAGTGTTAAAAATAAAAAATACATTCCCCATTTAACTTTAGCCAATAAAGTTTTATATGAAGATGCTGATAGAAAATTAAATTTTTTAAAAAATTTAAATTTGAAAATAAAACTCAAAATTTCTTATTATACTGTATATTCAAAATCTAATTCAGCTTTTTGGATTACTGATTTTCAGGTTCCTTTTGTGTTATAATAAGTAACACTTTAAATTTATAAAAAACTATGCCCTTGGTAAAAGATTTATCACTGCCTCCTTTACCTTATTCTTTAGATTCTTTAAGTCCCGTTATTTCTAAAAAAATTATGGATTTGCATTATAATAAGCACCATGCCGGTTATTTAAATAAATTAAAAAGTGGTTTAGCTAAAACTAAATACGAAAACGAAACTTTAGAAAACCTTTTTAATAATTTAGATTCCTTGCCTGTAGATATCGCAACTATAGTTAAAAATAATGGAGGAGGATTTTGGAACCATGCTTTTTTTTGGCAGGTATTAAGTCCTTCTTTTACTACTCCTTCTGGGAAAATGTTAGATATTCTAGAAAAATCTTTTAAATCTTTATCTAAGTTTAAAGAAGTTTTTCAACAAAAAGGGCTTTCTGTATTTGGTTCAGGATGGGTTTGGTTAGTATTTAATTCTAAAAAATTAGAAATTATAACAACGCCTAATCAAATTAATCCATTAATGGCCTCTTCTTTACACCCTATATTTGGTGTTGATGTTTGGGAACATGCTTATTATTTAGACTATTATAATGATCGTGCAACGTATCTATCTTCTTTATGGAAAATAGTTAATTGGAATAAGATAGAAGAGTTTTTAAATGCCTATGGCGGTGATTTTTAGAAAATATAAGGTATTTATTTTTTATAGTCTATCTGTATTATTATTATTATTTATTTTTTTATTTGTTTTTTATTTTTTTAGTAGATATTTTGATAATTCATCTATTACTCATATTGACCAAAAAAAAAGCTCTTTAATTGTTGCTAGTCCTGAGATTGTGTACCCTCATAAAAAAGCTGTACTTGGTATATCGGATTATAATAAAAAAGTTACTATAGATTTAGAAGACTCCCTACAAAAAACAATTTCTAAATATTCAAAAAATGTTTCCTTCGGGGTTTATTTTATTGACTCTAACACCAGTATAAAAATAAATTCCAATAGGACCTTTAAGTTTCCTGCTATGATAAATTTAATAATTGCCTTATCTACTTTAGAGAGAGTTAATAAAAAATCCTTAGATTTAAATGACACCATAAAAGGTATAAAAATTAGTAATCATTTAAAAAATTTATTTTTAGTTAAGCCTATATATAAAAATTCTAAGAATGATTTGTTGGAGTTCTTAGGTTTGCCTTACCTACAAAAAAAGGTTAATAACTATGGTTTAAATAATACAGATATTATTAAACAAACTACTACTGTGTCTGATTCTATTTTGTTATGGAAAAATATTTATACACGGTCTTACCTAGACGATAATTATACTGAATATTTATTAACTTTAACTAACAGTCAAAAGGAGTTATCTTTGTTTAAAGATTATTCACATTATTTTACACTTGCTAATAAAATAGGATCTTCAAAAGAGAGCTCTTTATTTTTAACTTCAGATCCTTTTGTTATGGCTGTTTTTACTGAAGGTTTATCTCCCATTCAATCTAAAATACTTTTTTCTAGGATTATCAATATAATAACTGTCAATGGGTTATAAAAAAATACGCCTTGAATTTATACTAGTTGCTTTACAATTTTCTTTTTTGTTTTTGCTCTTTTTGCACGCCATTTTTTCTTTTAAATACCGCTTAAATTTATTATCTTTTATTATTTTTTGTTTAGGTATTTTTTTAGGTATTTGGTCTTTGTTTACAATGAGTAAATATAGTACTTTTTCTATATTTCCCTCTCCTAAAAAATCTACAAAACTTTTAAAAAAAGGACCTTATGCTTATATTAGGCACCCCATGTATATTTCTATTTTAGTTTCTTTATTACCTTTTATTTTTGACATTACATCTTTTTTGCTATATTTTATTCTTTTTATAATATTATCTTTGAAAATAAATTACGAAGAAAAAATACTTTCTACTAAAATAAAAGGGTATAGAGAATATAAAAAATCTACAAAAAGAATGATTCCCTGGATTTTTTAAAAAAAATGAAAATCCCCCTTAAGAATATTTATCCTTAAGGGGTAAGGGGTTTTTTATAATTATTCTCCTTCTGTGTTCCCTTTTTTTCCGCCAAATAGCCCTCTAACGAAGGAGAGTACTTTTTGTAATAAGTTCATATTAAAATTATACATAAATAAAGATTAATAATCTATAATTTACTCTATGCTATAATTTATTTATGCAAAAAGTTTCTTCTATATTTAAAACTTTTGATATTAGGGGACTATATAAAAAAGAAATAAATTCAAATGTAATAACTAAAATAGCATATTCCTATGTTACAGAATTTAAACCCTCAAAAGTGGTTTTAGGCTTTGATGCGCGCGAAGGTTCTATACATCTTGCTTCTATATTTAAAAAAAATTTATTAGATTTAGGCGTAGATGTTGTGAATGTGGGAATGGTGTCAACCCCTCGCCTCTATTATTCTTCTTTCAAATGTAATATACCTTTTGGTGTAATGTTTACAGCTTCTCATGAACCCAAAGAATATGTTGGCTTAAAATTTACTATAAAGGGTCTTCCTCCTTCTAAGGACAAGTTATTAAGTTTAAAAAAAAGATTTTTATCTCTTGATAAATTTAACTTCTTTAGTACTAGTAGTAAAAGGGGTAAATATGAATTTTTAGATATATCTAAAGATTATGTTAACGATGTTTTAAGCTTTGATAATTATTCCTTTAAACCTTTTAATATTGTTGTAGATTGTGGGAACAGTGTAAATTCTGATATTGTACATAAAATATTTAATTCTGGTTTAAGCTTAAACTCTACCTATATTCTTTATGATACAGTAGATTCTTCTTTTCCCTCCCATGGATTAAATCCAAAAGAGCTAAAAAATCAAAAGCCTTTAGCTAGAGCTATCAAAAAGTATAAAGCAGATTTAGGTATACTTTGGGATGGTGACGCTGACAGAGTTTATTTTTTAGACTCTTTTGGTAATGCAATACCTCCACAATTTGTTGCGGCTATAGTAGGTTCTTATATGGTTTTAAATGATAAAAATAGAAAAAAAGTAGTTGTTGATATAAGAACTGGCTCGATAGTAAAAGATTTGGTAGAAAAAAGCGGGGGAGTTGTTAAAGTTGTTAAAGCTTGGCATACAGAACTAAAATATGCTATGCAAAAAGACTCATCTATTATCTTTGGTAGCGAAACTTCTGGGCATTATGTGTTTAGAGATTTTTATAAAATAGATGATGGTTTACTTATGTCTTTAATGTTTTTACAAGCTGTCTCTCAAAACAGAAAAACTTTAAAAAATTTATTATCTTTTCTTTATAAAAGGTATTTTGTTCCCGAAGAGGCTAACTTTATAGTGCCTAATACTCAAAAATTACTTGATTTGGTATTAAATAAATATAAATCCTTAGGTTCAGTTATTTTGCTTGATGGAGTTTCTATAAAATCTTCAGATTGGTATTTTAATTTAAGGCCTTCAAAAACAGAACCTTTGTTACGTTTAAATTTTAGTGGTACTTCCACTTATAAAGTAAAAGAATTTTATGACGATTTATTAAATTTTATAACTTTTTGCGGAGGATCTCTGGTTAGCTAAAAGTAAATAAATATGTTTCCCCTTTATGATATTGCACCAACCAAAAAAACTCCTTTGATTAATTATTTATTAATAATTTTTACATCTTTGGTTTTTTTAGTTGAGTTAACAGTTTCTAATATAGATTCTTTTGTTTATAAATGGGCGTTGGTTCCTTCAAATATAAATTTCTCTAACCTTCGTACTTTATACCCTTTTATAACATCTATTTTTTTACATGGAAGCTTTTTCCATATTTTTTCTAACCTTTGGTTTTTACGAATATTTGGGGATAATGTAGAAGATGATTTAGGACATATTCAATATTTTTTGTTTTATATATTTGGAGGTATTTTTGCAGCTCTAACGCAATATATTATAATTCCTCATTCAACTATTCCTTTTTTAGGAGCCAGTGGAGCTATATCCGCTGTTTTGGGTTATTATTTTGTTAGATTTCCTTCTCATTATGTAAAAACCGTTGTTCCCTTATTTCCTCTATTTTTTACTGTAGATTTACCTGCATATATACTTTTATTTTACTGGTTTATTACTCAGTTTTTTAATGGTACTTCTTCTCTAATTCATTTTACAAATACTCAAAGTAGTGGGGGAATAGCTTGGTGGGCTCATATAGGCGGTTTTGCTTTTGGTTATTTATATGGGTTATTTAATAAAAAGTTAAAAGGCTCTTTTAACTAATGTAATTTTACAGTATACTTACTTTATACTAATTTAAATTAAATATAATGGAAAATAGAAAACCAGCTAACAAAAAAAGAAATTCAACTTCTAAATCCTTAAATAAAAAGCCTTCTAAATCTAAAAATACTATAAGGGTAGAAAAAATGTCTTATTTAAGCAAATCAAAAGTTGTTTACCTAGTTTTTTCTTTATTTATTATTTTGTTAGTTACAGTTGCTTTTATAAGAAGAGATCTTTTTATTGTTGCTACTGTTGATGGTAAACCCATAACCAGATTAAATTTAATCAAAGAATTAGAAAATAGAGCAGGGGGGCAAGTTTTGGATGAACTTATACTAAAAAAGACTATTGAATCTGAGGCTTCTAAATCTGGTGTAACTGTTAGCGAAAAAGATATAGATGAGGAAATAAAAAAAATAGAGCAAGATGTTAAAAAACAAGGTGGTACTTTAGATCAAATGTTGTCTTTGCAAGGTATTACTAAAAAAGTTCTTAGAGAAAATTTAAGATTTAGACTTTTATTATTAAAAATTATGGGTGATAAAGTAAAAGTGACTGATGAAGAGGTTAATAATTATATTGAACAAAATAAAGAGTCTTTACCCAAAGGTAAAAGTGATGATGAATTAAAATCTTACGTTAAAGATCTTTTACAACAACAAAAATATTCTAGTCAGATAAACTCGTTTTTAGAGGACCTTAAATCAAAGCATTCCATCAGTAATTATTATAATAGATCAAAAAAATAAAAAATATGAATCATACTTTTTTATATGGGTAGTATTTCTCCCCTAGTTTTTGTTTTTTTATTTATTTTAATTCTTCTATCGGGAATTTTTTCGGGTGCAGAAATAGCTTTTTTTTCCATTAGTAAAGCAAGTTTATATACTCTGGTAAGAAAAAAACATAGAGGATCAAATAAACTTTTACAAATAAAAAATAATCCGGATAGACTACTTATAACAATACTTATTGGTAATAATATTGTTAACATAGCTTCTTCTTCTTTAGCTACATATATTGCAACTTCTGTTTTTGGAAGTTTGGGTATTGGTTTAGCTACAGGAATAATGACTTTATTAATATTGACTTTTGGAGAGGTATTGCCTAAATCTTTGGCTAGTAGGTATTCACACTCTATTGCTTTATTACTTGCTCCCATTTTTTATTATTTGCAAATATTATTTTATCCTTTTAGTTTTTTGTTTGAACTACTTTTAAAATTTCTAAATAGGCTTTTTTTAAAAAAGCCCGCTATTAAAGATTTATACTACAAAGAGGACATAAAATCTTTAGCACATTTAGCTTATCAGGAGGGTTTTCTGGTAAAAAACGAGCATAAAATCTTAAAAAATCTTTTAAAATTTAATAAACATACAATAAAAGATATTGTTGTTCCCTTAAAGCACGTACATTATTTTAATAGCGAAAAAACTTTGGAAGATTATAAAAATTATGTTAAAAAAAGTCCTTATTCTAGGATACCTGTACTAAGTAATCATTTAAATATTGTAGGTATTTTGTATTTGCGTGATTTGATTTTTATACCTAAAAAAAATTGGGGGAAAATTAAAGTAAAAAAAGTATGTAAACCGGCTGTTTCTGTAGATTTGATGCATAATTTAAATTATATGTTGAATATTTTTAAAAAAACTAGGACACATATGGCTATTGTAATGAAAAATAAAAAAGTTTATGGTATAGTTACTTTAGAAGATGTATTAGAACGTTTAGTTGGTGATATACAGGATGAAACCGATTTGCCCTTGTATCATTCAAAACTTTTAATTAAAGAAACAAGAAATCCTTAGGTAAAATATGAAAAAAAGTATTAAAAATTTAGAACTTTTAGCTAGGCGACGTACAGAGCTTGCTATAGAAAGAACTTATTTATCATATCTTCGTACTGCTTCGGCTTCTGCTATTTTTGGATTTGGCATATTTAAACTATTTAAAGGACCTAGTTCTTTAATAGCCGCCTTTATTTTTGTATTTTTTTCTTTAGTTATTGTATTGATAGGGACTTATAAATTTTTACAAAGGAAAAAAGGCAAATAATTATTTTTATTATTTGTAATTTAATTTTTTATTTTAAAAAAGGTTACTATGGCTAAATTATTTTATACAGAGCAACGAGTTGGGGTTTTTGTAGATGTTCAAAATATGTATTATTCTTGTAAAAATTTGTATAATGCTAATTTAAATTTTGGGAATGTATTAAAATATGCTGTTAAAAAACGTAACTTAATTAGGGCTTTTGCTTATGTAATTAAAGCCGATGTTGGAAAGGAACAGGATTTTTTTGATGCCTTAACTTTGCAAGGTTACGAAGTCCGTTCTAAAGATTTACAAATATTTGTAGGTGGACAAAAAAAGGGTGATTGGGATGTAGGTTTAACTATAGACGCAGTTACCGTTGCAAAAAAAATAGATGTTGCTGTTTTGGTTACGGGAGATGGTGACTTTGTTCCTTTAGTAAGATATTTGCAAAATAATCAGGGTTGTAGGGTAGAATTAATGTCTTTTAGAAAAACTACTAGCAATGCTTTAATTGATTCTGTAGATAGTTTTTTTGATTTGGGAGAACATAAAAGAGAGTTTTTGGTAAAAGCTAAAAGAAAAAATAAATTTTCAAGTAAAAGATCCTAATGGTTTTATTTAGATTAAAGCGTTTTTACCTTTTCTATACCCTTTCTATTTTTTTGCTTTCTTTAAGTGTGTTTAATTTATATTTTTATAATAAAGTTTTACCAGGGGTTTATTTGGGTGACGATTCTGTAAGTTACTTAAATAAAGAACAATTCTTAAAGAAATATGCTTATCTAAAAAATGAAAATAATATAAAAGTTCTCTTAAATACTGGAGATTTTTTTGAATTACCTTTAACTCAAGTTGATTTTTCTTATGATCTAGACTCTACGTATCAGCAAATTTTTTTAGTAGGTCGAGATTCTTTTTTTTCGCCTTATATTCACTATGTAAACTTTATTTTAGGTAATACTGTCCATAAATACTTTATTTACTCTTATAATGAGGACACCTTAAATGTACTTATTTCTTCTATTTCTGCAAAGTACTATCCCGAAGTAGGAAATGCTTATTTTTATATAGATAAACAAGGGTCTTTAAATATAAAAGATGCTTCTTTTGGGAAAGATTTAGATGCTTCTTATTTTAGAGAATCTTTAATTAATGCTTTTAAAAATGGTTCCACAAAAATAGAGCTAACTTTAAAAGATTTTAAACCTAGTATTTATGCTTCTGATTTAGTTTCTTTAAAACCTAAATTAGAAAAAATTTTAAATATTCCTTTTAAAATTTCTTTTGAAAATAGTTTATATGAGTTACCCAACGATAGGTTTTTAAAACTTTTGGATTTTTCTAAAAATGAATCAGGCGATTTACATATAGTTTTAAATAAAGAAGAATTACAGAATTTAACTGTAGAGCTCTCAAATAAATATAATGTTACACCAAGAGGTACTTTATTAAAAATTAATGGGGATACTATAGATTTTAAGCCCCCTTTGCAAGGAATATCGGTATTACAAGATGAATTATATAATAATTTAAAATCCTCTATTTTAAAAGCTTTAGATGCAACTTCTTCAGAAATTATTGTTCAAGTTCCTTTTACTAGAATTAACCCCCCTAAAACGCAAAATGATTATGGTATTACAGAGCTAATAGCAGAGGGTGTGTCTTATTTTAAGGGATCTTCCTATAATAGGGTGCGTAATATAGTAACTGCTAGTTCAAAAATAAAAGGTACTTTAGTAGCTCCTGGGGAAGAATTTAGTTTTAATAAAGCGGTTGGACCAATAACTTTAGACGCTGGTTTTAATCAAGCTTATATTATCTCTAAAGGGAGAACAACTTTAGGTACTGGTGGGGGGGTATGCCAGGTTTCTACGACTGTTTTTAGGGCTGCCTTAAATGCAGGGTTGCCTATTGTAAAAAGAACATCACATGCTTATAGAGTAAGTTATTATGAACAAAAAGCTCCTATTGGGCTAGATGCTACTATTTATCAACCTAGTGTTGATTTTGTTTTTAAAAATGATACTAAAAATTATATTTTGGTTTATACTGAGCTTGATGAAAGGGAAAGCCGTCTTTCTGTAAAAATATATGGTACTAAAGATGGTCGAACTGTCACTATTACAAAACCTTCTTATAAAAATCCAATACCGCCACCTCCAGCAAGATATATAGATGATCCTACTCTACCTAAAGGAAGTTTAGTTCAATTAGAGTACCCTGCTTGGGGGGGATTAGTTACATATACACGTATAGTTAAGGATAAAGATGGTAATGTTATGTATAAAGATGATTTCAAGAATTATTATACTCCTTGGCCTGCTGTGTATAAAAGGGGTATAAAGGAATAATATAATATTATTGATTTTTTATTTTAACTTTTACTATTGTTTCTTTTGTATTTTTGTTATTAGAATTTTCTATATAAAACCTCAATATTTTGTTTTGTTTTTTGTACGAATTTTGGTTTTGCATTTTCCACCCTGAAAGTTTTGCGTAATTATTATAAAATTTTTTAATTTGGTTAACACTTAATTTTGTTGTATATACAACCTTAGGCTCTCCATTATTGGGTGAATCTTCTGAAACTTTTTTGGCCTCTATGGGTATGGGTATTTTTTCTTGGTTGTATATTCCACGGACTTTTTTTGAGTTTCCTTTTTTTATTAAAATTTGTGTTGATATTATTAAAGTAATTAGTGATATACTTAAAAAAATATATACCCATACATTTTTTACTTTAGTATTTTTTATTTTTTTACTCATACAAGTTTATTATAACAATATTTTAGCCAACCATAGAAAAATAAAAAAACCTAATATATCTGTTGCAGTTGTAATAAAAATTGTGGCAGATGTTGCAGGATCCTTACCCATTTTTTTAAGTATTAAGGGTATGCTTGCTCCAAATATTCCTGCATTTACCATATTTATAACCATAGCTAAAAAAATTATAATTCCAAAAATAACGTTATAATTAAATATTAATGCTACTGCCGTTGCAATTGTTCCTACCAAAGCTCCGTTTAATAACCCAGCTGTTCCCTCGTTTTTTATAATTTCCCACGCATTGGTTTTATTAATTTCATTTAAGGCTAGCCCTCTTATTGTTACTGCCAAGGTTTGCGTTCCTGCATTACCTCCCATGCTTGTTACAACGGGCATATATGCTGCTAAATATATAAAGTTAGATATAGTGTCCTCAAAAAAACTTATTACTAAAGTTGCTAAAAATGCTGTAAAAAGATTAATTATTAACCACGGATATCTATTTTCTACCTTTTTATTTATTGGGTCAAAAATGTCTTCTTCTGGGTGTACCCCTGCAAATTTATATAAGGATTTTCCTGTTTGTTTAGTTAAAAATTCTAATATATCGTCTGAATTTAATATGCCCAATACTTGATTATTATTCCCAATTACAGCTATTTTTTTATGTTTATGTTTTTTAATTAACTTAAGCAAATCCTTTTTTTTTGCAGAATGTTTAATTAATGCGATTTTTTTAATATGCTTATTAACAATATCTCCTTTTTTTAGTATTGGCAATAAATAAGCAGGTAATTCACCAAGCAGCTTGTTTTCTTTTGCAACTAATATTATGGGAAATTTGCCTGTTCTTTTTTCATGTTTTAAAGTTAGTTTATGTATATCTTCTATTTTTGTATTTTTGTCTACTAAAATATAATTTAAATCCATTAAACCTCCTACTGTATTTGGATTAAATTTAGATAAAAATACAACATCCTCTTTAAGTTTTTTATTTAAGTTTTTTATTATTGTTTTTTGTTTTTTTTGAGGTAATTTTTGTATTAAGTCAGTAGCTGTATCTGGGTCCATATATTCTAAAATATCTATAAGCTTATCTGTTGAAATATTTTGCATGACTAATTTTTTATAATAATTAGATAAATCTAACAATAAGGTGGCTTGTTGTTTGGGGCTTAGGGAGTTAAAAAACAGCAATCTGTCTTTAACATTAACGAATTTGTTTATTAGCTTATTACTTTTTAACATAAAGGCAGTATTTAAATAATAAACTATTATTTAAATGTTGTCATTTAAGTTTATAGATATTAATTTTATTTTTTACTATAATTATGCTAATAATGGCCCTATCGTCTAGTGGTTAGGACGCCAGGTTCTCATCCTGGTAACCCGGGTTCGAATCCCGGTAGGGTCACCAAAAGGGAATAGCTTAAGAATTGGTTAGTAATCAAGCATCTTTAACCTTGCTGTAATTGCCTTAATGTAAATTTTAAACACTTCTAGATATATTTAAAACTTTCGAGAGGAAAATTTGCAGAAGTGATGGGTGAAAGTTATTATCAACATGTATGTGGTTAAGACTAATACTCCTAGTAATGGCTGGGGAAAGAGAACCAAAATAAGTCTTAGTTAAAACCGGTTAAAAATAGTCTGTGTGAAAGATAAATCAGTACTCGCTTACCTTTTTAGATTTTAAACAGAACAGATTAGAATTTTTTATATTTTTTACTCTAACTGTAAAAGGTTCTTTAATTATTTAAAACATAGTTTTTTATAATATCAGTGTGTTAAAATTATGAGGTATGTTTATTTTTAGACGTTATTTACCCCAAGTCGTTTATGGAGGTATTGATGGTATTGTTACTACATTTGCGGTTGTTAGTGGTTCTGCAGGGGCTTCTTTATCTTCTAAAGTAATATTAATATTAGGTTTTGCTAATCTTTTTGCGGATGGATTTTCTATGAGTATAGGGGCTTATATGGCCGAAAAATCAGATATTAGAAAGGGTAATAATCCTCTACTTGTAGGATTAATCACTTTTATAAGCTTTTTTGTTATAGGGTTTATTCCTTTAACTGTTTATGTCTTAAAATTTTTTTTAAATTTTAATACAAAACATGATTTTTTAATTTCTTCTTTGGCTACAGCTTTTGGTTTTATCTTTATTGGGTTTGCCCGTAAAAAAGTGGAACATAACAACAAATATGTTATTTTACATACCCTCCTTTTAGGAATAATAGCTGCTGTAGTTGCCTATGTGGTAGGAGAGTTGCTTAATTCTTGGTTATCGTAAATATATCTTGTTTGTTACTTGTTTGTACTTTTACAAAATACTATAATTATTATGTATTAATTTTCACTAATATGTTATGTTTAATTCACAAAAATTTCTTAACTATGTCTTGCAAAAAAATCCTCATGAGCCTGAGTTTCACCAAGCAGTAAAAGAGTTTATACTAAAAATAGAAGGGTTTTTACAAAAAAATCCAGAATATACCGATTTTTCTCTTTTAGAAAGGTTAGTGGAACCTGAAAGAATAATTTCTTTTAAGGTTTCTTGGGAGGATGATAAAGGTAACATACGCGTAAATAAAGGTTATAGAGTGCAATTTAACAGTGCTTTGGGTCCTTACAAAGGTGGTTTAAGGTTCCACCCTAGTGTAAACTTAAGTATTTTAAAGTTTTTAGGTTTTGAACAAGTTTTTAAAAATGCATTAACTGGTTTACCTATGGGGGGAGGAAAGGGAGGTAGTGATTTTGATCCTAAAAATAAAAGTATAAAAGAAATACAGCGTTTTACTAATGCCTTTATGTTAGAACTTTTTAGGCATATTGGTCCTAATACAGATGTTCCGGCAGGAGATATTGGTGTAGGTTCTCGTGAAATAGGGTTTCTTTTTGGTTCTTATAAAAAAATAAGGAATGAGTTTACAGGGGTTTTAACTGGCAAAGGTTTAAATTGGGGAGGTAGCTATATTAGACCCGAAGCAACAGGTTATGGTCTAATATATTTTTTACAACAAATGCTACAAGCGCACCATTTAGATTTACAAAATAAAACTATTTTAGTGTCTGGTTCTGGTAATGTAGCCCAGTATGCTGTAGAAAAAGCAATATCTTTTAATGCTAAAGTCCTAACTATGTCTGATTCTAATGGCTATATTTATGTTAAACGGGGTATAAATACAGAGCTTTTAGAATATATTAAGTATTTGAAAAATACTTTAAGAGGTCGCTTAAAAGAAGTGCCTAATAAGTTTAAAGATGTAAAATATATTGCAAACAAAAAACCTTGGGGCGAATCTGCTGATATTGCTTTACCTTGTGCCACTCAAAATGAAATAGATTTAAGCGATGCAAAATTACTAGTTAAAGGAGGTATTTTAGCTTTAGCAGAAGGTGCTAATATGCCTACATCCATATCTGCTATTGATTATTTTCAAAAAAACAATGTTCTTTTTGCCCCTGGTAAGGCTTCTAATGCTGGCGGTGTGGCCGTATCTGGTTTAGAAATGTCTCAAAATTCTTTAAGGTTACAATGGAGTAAGGAAGAAGTAGAAGAAAAACTTAAGAATATAATGAGTTCTATACATAAAATTGCTTATGAATATGGCAAAAGCGGTAAAAAAGTAGATTATGTAAAAGGAGCAAATATAGCAGGATTTATAAAAGTTGCTAACGCCATGTTGCAGCAAGGTTTTTTTTAATATTGACATTATATTAGCAGATGCTAATATATAAATATGGAAAATAAAGTTATTTTAGCTTTAAGCAGTTCTACTAGATTAAATTTAATAAGTTGTTTAAAAGACGGTCCCAAAACAGTTAGTGAGTTATTGAGTAATTGCAGTGTTACACAATCTGCGGTGTCCCAACATTTAAAAGTATTAAAAGATGCAGGTTTTTTGCAATCAAAAAAAATAGGTAAACAAGTTTATTATTCAATAAAAAATCCTGAAGTTATAAAACTGTATAAAATTATTAATAAATTAATTAAAAATTAACTATGAACATATCATATGCAAGAAAAAGTAAATTTAACCTAACTAAAACTTTAGATAGGCTAAAGAAAACTCTAAAAAAAGAGAAATTTATAATATTAGATATAGTCGATTTAAAAAATGTTACTTTAATATATTATAAAAAGGATGATTGGCTTAACAAGTTATCTGCTAAAGATCCTCTTTTAATTTCTTTTATGCCTAATCCTTTTGTATTGTATTCTAAAAATACAAATATTTATTTAGGTATCGGTAAAGGTACTGTCCTTTCCGCTTTGAATAATTCCCCTGAAGTTCAACAACTAGCCGTAAATATTGAGCAAATTTTAAATACGGTTATAGATGAAGTTACTCAGGCTGGCCCTTTAAAACCCTCTAAAGTTATTTTGTACTCAACTATGACTTGCCCTTATTGTAGTATGGAAAAATCTTGGCTAGAACAAAAAAAGATAGATTTTGATATTGTTTATGTAGATTTAAATAGAGAGGCCGGACAAGAGTTAGTAAAAAAGACTGGTCAAATGGGTGTCCCCGTAACAGAAATACAATACGAAGATATGGATTCGGAATATGTTATTGGTTTTAATAAGCCTATTTTAGCTAAATTATTGGGGGTTTCTCAATAATTATTATAATTTCAGAGTATTCTTTATAATCACCTAATAAATAAATAGCACTTTTGTTACCTACTTGTTTTTTGTTGTAATACAGTCGTTTATTGGTCTTTTATTATAAGTTTTGCTTTTTAATAACTTTTGGTATAATCTTTTATGTTGGATATATAAAAACCTTTATTTTTTTTAATAAGTTTGATTTAATATAAGTCCTTTATTATATAAATTTATTTATGATTAACGACATTTATGGTAAAAGATCAAGTTATTTTGACCCCGGAGGGGTTGAGAAAATTAAAAAAAGAATATGAAACTTTGGTTAAGGTTGAAAGACCTAAAGTTATTGAAGAAATACAGACTACCCGTGCTATGGGAGACCTCAGTGAAAATGGTGGATACCAAGCAGCTAAAGAAAAGCAGCGTTTTATTGACCGAAGAATACGCGAATTAGAGCAATTATTAAAAACAGCAAAAGCTACTACAAAAGCTTTATCTAAAAACAAAGTATCTGTAGGTTCTACAGTTGTTTTGCAAAATACCTCTAACAATGTTCAACTAACTTATACCCTAGTTGGTCCTTCTGAGGCAGATCCTTCTAAAGGTAAAATATCTTATGAATCTCCCCTTGGTAAAAGAATTTTAGGAAAGAAACCAGGTGATTTAATAGTGGTAAAAACTCCAGCAGGAGAAATTACCTATAAGATAAAAGAACTTAAAAATTAAAAATGCTTATGGCAGATAGTAACGTTTTTTTAACCTCTCTTAGGTTAAAAGAACTAAAAAATGAGTTAAAATACTTAAAATCTATAAAAGAACCTGAGCTAGCTCAACAAATTAAAGAAGCTCGCGAATTGGGTAATTTAGATGATAACTCAGAGTTTGATAGATCTTTAGAAGAATTAGCTCTTGTTACTAAAAGGATTAACGAATTAGAGAATATATTATCTCGCGCTGTAATTATAAAATCTTCAAAAAAAGGAGAAAAAACAGTTTCTTTAGGTAGCAAAGTTATAGTGGAAGTAGATGGAAGAAAAGACTCTTTTACAATATTAGGTGAGGAAGAAGCAGACCCTACCAAAGGATTTATATCTAATAAATCCCCTGTTGGTAAAGCCCTTTTGGGAGCAAAATTAGGCCAAGAAGTTTACGTAGAAACAGGTTTTTTATCTGTAGTTTATAAAATTCTAGATGTTATAAATGAATAATAAATCTCTTGTAATTAATGACATACAAAGGTACAAACAATATATACCTTTTAGTATAAAGCCCCAATTGCCTATATATGAAGAATTAACTTATAAAATAAGTGAAGTCCAAGAAAAATTAGAAAAAAATTTTTATAGGGTTACAGATATTAATAAATTAAAAAATGCAGTAAAAGAGGGAAAAATAAAAATAGGTAAATATTCTGTTGTTGAAGAAAAAGATAACCGTTTTTATTTGGTAAAATATAGCGACCTTTTTGCAAAAGATTTTTTACAAATAAAAAAATTATTACAAAAGTTAGCAGATTTAGAAAAAAATCCTAAATTTAAAGATTATATAAAATCTTTGATTTTAGCTTATACAAATAATAATTTTATAGAGCCATATCGTGAATGGGTAACCCTACCCTCTGATATTAAATATGATTTTATATTTTTCCCTACAGAACCATATTTAGATAAAGAATTTGAAACAATGCTTTCTTTTGAGTCATATTTAAAAATAACCTCACCCCAAAAAATATTTGATTCTAATAAAGATTATCAAAACTATTTACGAGGAATAGTAAAAAGTTTCCCCGTTTTTTCCCAAGTACACGAAATGTTGGATATTTCCAAACTCACATTCAGGGTTGATTTATCGTTATTAAGAGGCGGAGCTACTGTAAAATTTAATTTTATCGGACAGAATTTACCTAATGAACGAAATTTTGTTAAAAACTGGGGAGCTAAAATAAATTTGTATCAAACTGTTATAGAAGATAAAGTGCTAAAAGGACATTATCCTTTATCTAAGAAGTTAATGCATGATACAACATTAACCCCACAAGATTATATTGATGGGATGATAAAAGTGGTCTTATCTCACGAGATTGTGGAATCTCTAATGAAGTTTGAAGGTGATGAAGAGAGACTAAAAAATAAATACTTAGCTATTAGAGAATTGAATTCGGATGTAAACGGAATTAAAAGTTATATCTATTATCTTTTAAAAACTTCCTTATCCGAAAAAGATTTAAAAAATATAGTCTATTTTCACGTTTTAGATTTAGTGCAATCTTTTAAAAAATATTATAAAAATAAATACAAAACTCAACATTGGTATGGTTATGTTTACACATTTAACTGTCTTTTACAAAAGGGAGCTATTGAAATAGCCAAAGATAATAAACTAGTAATTTATCCAAAAAAAGTTTTAGATTGTATCTTTAAAGTTTCTGAACAAACTTTAAATCTCCTTTTAGAAGGTAATGAATTGCAAGCTAAAGCTTTTCTTGAGCCTTTTATACAAGAAAAACCTTTAAAAACCCTTTTAGGCTTAAAAGATTAATTTAATGGACAAATACTCTTATAAAAAGGTATAATGTCTATTGCTATGAAAGATTCTACACAAAAGCCCTTAGAACAATTAAGACAAATACGCTTAGAAAAGTTAAAAAAGCTTAAAGAAATAGGTATAAATCCTTACCCCTCTCAATCTAAAAGAACTTGTACTTTAGGTTACATTTTAGAGAATTTTAAAAAAATAGAAGGAAAAGAAGTTTATGTTACAGGCCGTTTAATGTCTTGGAGAGAACACGGTAAATTATTATTTACCGATTTACAAGATGCATCTGGTAAAGTCCAGCTTTATATTCGTCAAGATATCTTAAAAAAATTTAGCAAAAGGTCTCAAAATTTAGGTTTTTCAGAACTTAATTTACTTGATATTGGGGATTTCGTACAAGCTTTTGGAGAAATTACAAAAACAAAAAGAGGTGAAATATCTGTTTTAGTTAAAGAAATAAAAATTTTATCTAAATCACTAAGACCTATACCTGCAAAAGAAGGGTTAAAGGATAGAGAACTCCGTATGCGCAGACGTTATTTAGATTTAATTGTTAATAGGGAGGTTTTTGAACGTTTTAAACGAAGAGCGCTATTTTGGCAGGCTCATAGAGAATTTTTTAATCAAAAAGAGTTTTTAGAAATTAATATACCTGTTTTAGAGCCTGTTCCCGGGGGTGCTGATGCCAAACCATTTATAACTCATATGGACTCTATAGATGAGGATTTTTATCTTAGAATTTCTCAAGAATTATATTTAAAAAGATTAATTGGTGGGGGTTATGAAAAAGTTTATGAAATAGGACCTAGATTTAGAAACGAAGGTTTATCAGATGAGCATTTACCAGAACATATGGCTATGGAATTTTACTGGGCGTTTGCAGATTGGAAGGAAGGTATGCAAATGGTACAAGACCTCTATAGTTATGTTTTAAAAAGAGTTTACGGTAACAAAACATTATTTAATATAAGAGGTTTTGAAGTTGATTTTAAAAAAGGATGGAAAATAATTGATTTTTCCAAGTTAATGAAAAAACATTACAATATAGATATTAAAAATGTAAATTTAAAGACTGTGGAAAGATTATTAAAAGAAAATGATATAAAAATAGATTTTGATTTAAATGTAGCTAGAGGTATTGATAATCTTTGGAAAAATTTACGAAAGTCTATAGCAGGACCTGCTTTTTTAATTAATCATCCAAAATTTTTATCTCCTTTGGCTAAATCTAACCCTAAAAAACCTGAAATTGTTGAAAGGTTCCAACCTATTATAGCAGGTAGTGAGTTGGGCAATGGTTGGTCTGAATTAAATGATCCTTTAGACCAGTATGAACGTTTTATGGAACAGCAAAGACTTAGGGAAAAGGGAGATGAGGAAGCCCAAATGTTAGATATTGATTTTGTGGAAATGTTAGAGTATGGTATGCCTCCTACATTTGGTTATGGCCATAGTGAGCGCGTTTTTTGGTTTTTAGAGGATGTTCCTGCTAGAGAAGGTGTTCCTTTTCCACAGCTAAAACACGAATTAGACGAAACTACTAAAAAAATTTACAATTTATAATATTTCTAAAAAGCATGCCATTACCTTCTAAAAAACAAGCCTTAAGTCTTCTAAAAGAACATGTTAAAGATTCTTATCAGCAGTTACACAGTCTTATGGTTGCCACCGCTTTAGAACAAATAGCTAAAAAAAGAAATGAAGATGCTATTTTATGGTATGTTACAGGGCTTTTGCATGATTTAGATTATTATGAATATCCTAAAGAGCACCCTAAAAAATCTTTAGAATGGTTTGTAAAATGGGGGTACCCTCAAGATTTAATTAGGGCTATTGAGGCACATGCTTATTCTAGAATAAACGCACCCAAGCCTGATACCCTGTTGGCTAAATATTTATATGCAACTGACGAATTAAGCGGTTTGATGTATGCTTATAGTTTGATGAGACCTACAGGGTTTAAGGGTATGACCCCAACAAGTGTAGTAAAAAAGCTTAAAGATAAAAGATTTGCAGCTAAAATAGACCGTAATGAAGTAAATGAAGCTTTGGATTTAATAGACGAAGAAAGGAATGATTTTATTAAAATACTAATAGATGTTTTTTCTAACATGCCCGAGTTGGAAAAATAAATTTTTTAAATATTTCTGCATAATTGCTATACGCTTATTTACACTTGCGTTTTTTTTTTGTAAAATAAAGCTGATCTTAAAAGCGTTGAAGAGGGGTAGCGCCCTTGGAGCTGTTAGGGAAAGGTTCTTTTTAGAATTTTAACCTAATCGTTTTGCAAACGTAAAATGCTTACACAAGAGGCCTTGACAAGGCAAGGGGAGTGGTACCGCGGCTCTTTTAGTCGTCTCCCTAATTATATTACTCAAATTTAAATTAGTATATGCTAGATATAAATTATATAAGAAGAAACCCTAAACAGGTTTTAGATGCAATAAAAAACAGAGGTGTACAGGATAAAGTAAACTTTAAAGATTTTTTAACTTTAGATTCGAAATGGTTAGATTTAATAAAGAAAGTAAATAACCTTCGTACTAAAAGGAATAATCTTACAAAGAAAATTTCAAAAAATCCAACAAGTTCCAAAGATTTATTAAAAGAAGCTTCTATTTTAAAAAAAGAACTTCAAAAATACGAAAAAGAACTAAAAGAAGTAGAAAAAGAAAGAAATAATCTTTTATATTGGATACCTAATATACCTTTGAATGATGTTCCATTAGGAGGATCTGATAAAGATAATATAGAGTTTAAAGCTTGGATTCCTAAAAAAGGTTATCTTACTAAAGAACAATTAAGTAACTATAACGGTAGTAGTGCTTTTATGCCTAAGAAGGCTAGTCACTCTAAAGAATCTTTTAAACCCCTTCCTCATTGGGAACTGGGTAGAAACTTAGATATTATTGATATAGAGGCTGGTGCCAAAGTTTCTGGTAATAGGTTTTATTACTTAAAAAATGAAGGAGTTTTACTTATATATGGAATTTTTGATTTACTTTTTAAACACTTGGTCACAAAAGAAAATTTTATACCTATGATTGTTCCTTTGCTAGTCCGTGAAAAGGCTTTATTTGGTACCAGTCATTTTCCTGAGGAGGTAGATCAAGTTTATAAAATAGATTCTTATAATGTAGAAGATAAAAATAATCTATATCTTGTAGGCTCCTCAGAACCTTCTTTATTTGCTTATCATATGGATAAAATTTATAAAAAACAAGATTTACCTATAAAAATGGTAGCTATTACACCTTGTTTTAGGTCCGAGGCAGGGTCTTGGGGTAAAGATGTACGTGGTATAAAGCGTACACATCAGTTTGATAAGTTAGAAATGGATGTAATATTAGAAGGTTCTTTAAATGAAGCTCGTAAAGTCCAAGAATATTTATTATCTATAAATGAGTGGCTTTTGCAACTTTTGGAGATACCTTATCATATTATAAATATGTGTACAGCTGATTTGGGGTACTTTGCAGCTGCAAAAAAATATGATGTAGAAGTTTGGTTACCTTCTTCGCAAGAATATATGGAAGTTTGTTCTGATAGTATTACAACCGACTATCAATCTAGACGATTAAACATAAGATATAAAGACTCCCAAGATTTAAAATATGCATTTACTGTAAATGATACTGGAGCTACTCACAGATTGTTAATTGCTGTTTTAGATCATTATCAGCAAAAAGATGGTTCTTTGTTAGTCCCCAAAGCTTTAAGGCCATATGTAGGTAAAGATATTATAGTTCCTAAATAATGACTTTTATTGTTAATAAAAGGAATGTTCTTTACTCTGTTAAGTCTCCCATATCCGGTTTTATTGAAGTAATTAGAGGTATTCATGGCTTAGAATTACATATAAATGGAGCTGTGCAAACAGTAAAAATGTTAAAAAACAAAAGGATAAATTACTGGGAAATTGCTACAAATTTGGTTAATGTGTCTCCTGATTCCAGAATTTTGTTGCTAGGTTTAGGTGGGGGGGAGATAATAAGGAATCTTTTAAATAAACATCCTATTTTAAATATTACTGTGATAGAGTTAGATCCTATAATAGTAGAAATTTATAATAAGTTTTTTAAAGAAGAAAAACATAACCCAACAATAATTTTAGCTGATGCTTATGATTACATGCTTAAGAATAATATAAAATATGATTTGATTTATACTGATATTTATTTTAAAAACTGTTTCCCAAAAAAATTTTTAAATGAGCCATTTTTAACTAAAGTATCTAAGTCTTTGTCCTTACAGGGATTTTACATATATAACTATGTGGTGGGGGATTTTTTAGCCTCTACTAAGTTGCTTACTATAGAAAATATTTTTAAACATTATTTTAGAAGAGTTTATTATAAAAGAATTAGCCCAAATATGTTAAATTACTTATTTTTTGGTTCTAATAAGTTATAATATTAAAAGTATAAACTTTTTAGTTTTATATGTTTCCTTTTTATTATCTTTTTGTTTTTTTTATTGCAGAAATCCTTATAGCCTTGCTATTTTTAATTTTTTTATTTATTTCAATTAAATATTTTTATAAAAAAGATCTGTTAAGTTTAGGAATTTTAGGATCTGTGTTTGCATTTTTGGTTTCTGAGTTAATTAAATCTTTTGTACCTACGTCTCGTCCTGAATTTCCATTATTAGGATATAGGGAGGGATCTAGTTTTCCTTCTACACATGCCTCTGTTTCTTTTGCTTTAGCCACAGCTGTTTTTTATGTAGACCGAAAGTTAGGGTATATATTTTATATAGGTGCTATTTTGGTGTCTTTAGGTAGGGTTTTAGGGGGAGTACATAGTTTAATTGATGTAATAGCTGGTATGCTTATAGGTATCTTATGTACTTTTATTATCCATAAATATTCGGTACATTTAATTTTGGGGAGAAAAAAGAATGTTTAATTATATATTGCTTGGTTTAATACAAGGTGTTGCAGAGTTTCTTCCAATAAGTTCAAGTGCCCATTTATTTTTACTTCATAAATTTTTATCTGTTCCTCAAGATATTAGTCTAGATATTTTATTACATTTAGCTACAGTTTTAGTAATAATATTTTTTTACAATAAGGAAATAATTAAGCTTTTTTATTCTTTTTATAAGGATTTTAAAAAAAATTTTTTTCATTTAAGTAGGTATTCTTATGATTCTAAATATGCTTTTTATCTTTTTGTCTCTACTATACCTGCTGGTATTTTAGGGTATATTTCAAAAGATATTTTAAAAAAATACCGTTCTGTCCCCACTATAGTTTTTATGTTATTAACAGTCTCTTTATATATGTTATATATTCAAATTTATAAATTTTCCTCCAATGGTAACTTTAACAAAACTACTAAAATTAATTTTAATAAAGCATTATTGATAGGTATTTCTCAAATGTTTGCACTTATTCCCGGATCTTCTCGTAGTGGATTAACAATTGGTACTGCAAAATTGTTGAATGTAACTAATAATAAATCCATAGAGTTTTCTTTTTTAAGTGCGGTTCCTTTAATTTTTGGTGCTTTTTTAGTTAGTTTAAAAGATGTTCAAAATTTTGATTACTTTTTAAATGTTCCAATTCTAGTTTCTTTTTTTACAGCTTTTTTTGTAGGTCTTATTACTATTAAAGCTTTTTTATCTTTTTTTAATAAATATGGGTTTAAGTATTTTATTTTATACAGAATATTGTTGGCGGGTATACTTTTATTTCTTTTATTCTAAAATTAGCTTTTACTTGACCTTTGGTATATTATAATATCGTTATGTTATCTTTAGTAAAAAAAGTTTTTGATACAAATGAAAGAAGATTAAATAAATTAAGGCCTATTTTACATCAAGTAAATAGGCAAAGAGATTTAGTAAAGAAGTTATCTGATGCACAAATAAAAGCTAAAACAAAAGAATTCAAAAAAGAGCTGAGGGCTATTGGAGTTGAAAAACAAAAGGAATATTTAGATAGTATACTCCCCCAAGCTTTTGCATTGGTTCGCGAGGTAGCTAAAAGAACTATGAATATAGAACATTATGATGTTCAAGTTCTTGCTGGTATAGCTTTGCATAAGGGAAATATAGCTGAACAAAAAACAGGTGAAGGTAAAACCTTAACGGCAACTCTTCCCCTTTATTTAAATAGCTTAACAGGAAAAGGAGTTCATTTAGTCACACCTAATGACTATTTGTCTAGACATGGCGCAGGCTGGTATGGTCCCATATATGACTTTTTAGGTGTGAGTGTAGGTGTGATTGTAGAAAATGCTAGTTATGTTTATGACCCTGCTTTTACAAATGATTCCTTTGATGATGAGTACTCTAAGCATTTAAGACCTGTTTCAAGAAAAGAGGCTTACAAATGTGATATTACGTATGGAACTAACAACGAATTTGGTTTTGATTATTTACGAGATAATATGCAAAATTCTTTTGAAGATATGGTACAAACAAACCCCTTAGGGCAATATAATTCCCATTATTTTGCTATTGTAGATGAAGTAGATTCTATACTAATTGATGAGGCTAGAACACCTCTAATTATTTCTCAACCATCTGATGTAAAACAAAGTGACTATGCTTTATATGCTAATATAGCAAAAAAATTACAAAAAAATACTGATTTTGAAGTGGATGAAAAAGATAAAACAGCTTCTCTTACTGAAATAGGGCTTAGAAAAGTGGAAAAGATGTTAGGAATAGAGAATTTGTATGAAACCGATTTTGATATTGTTAGGCAAGTAGAAAACGCAGTAAAAGCTCGCGCACTTTATCAAAAAGATAAAGATTATGTAGTACAAAATAACCAAGTAAAAATTGTAGATGAATTTACAGGTAGAATTTTACAACGTAATAGATATAGTGGGGGTTTGCATCAAGCTATAGAAGCAAAAGAAGGCGTTCCTGTTCAACCCGAATCCAAAACAGTAGCTACTACATCCTACCAAAATTATTTTAGATTATATAAAAAGTTAGCCGGTATGACGGGTACCGCTAAAACAGAAGAAGAAGAATTTTACAAGATTTATGGCCTGGAAGTTGTGGTAATTCCTACAAATAAACCGGTTATAAGAAAAGATCATCCCGATGTTATATATAGAACAGAATCTGCTAAATTTAGGGCTGTAGCAAAAGATATAAAAGAGCGTTATCAAAAAGGCCAGCCTGTATTGATTGGAACTACAAGCGTTGAAAAATCGGAGTTTTTAAGTAACCTATTAAAACGTTTAAAGGTGCCCCATAAAATATTAAATGCCAAACATCACGAAGTAGAGGCCCTTATTATATCTCAAGCGGGTAAAGTAGGAGCTGTTACTGTAGCTACAAATATGGCAGGTAGAGGAGTAGATATTAAACTTGGAGGAGATCCTGTAGATAAAAGGGAAGAGTCTAAAGTTAAAAAACTAGGAGGTCTATATGTAATAGGTACCGAAAGACATGAATCTAGAAGGATTGATAATCAATTGCGGGGGAGGAGCGGGAGGCAAGGTGACCCTGGAGAATCTCGTTTTTATGTTTCTTTACAAGATGATTTATTAAGGATTTTTGGAGGTGCTCAAGTAGAACGTTTAATGACAAGGTTTGGTTTAGACGAAAACGTACCTCTTTCTTCTAAAGTAGTAAGCCGTTCTATTGAGAATGCTCAAAAAAAAGTAGAGGGTGTGAATTTTGATTATAGAAGAAGTATCGTACGTTTTGATGATGTTTTAAATGTTCAAAGAGAGCATATTTACAGATTACGTAGAATAATTATGCAAGTCCCAGAATTTGAAAATGTTCACCCTTTTATTGAAGAATCTATAAGATTTACTTTAGATTCTTTTAACAATTGGTACTTATCACAAATATTATCTTCAAAAGCTAAAAAGAAATATAAAGAATATTTTAAAAAATATAAAAAAGATTGGCTTGTATTTGTAAAGGTAGACACTTTAAATATTATTAATACTTTATGGATGGACCATATTGATATAATGTCGGATTTAAGACAAGGTGTTGGATTACGTTCGCATGGCCAGTTAGATCCTTTGGTAGAGTATAAAAGAGAGGGAAGATTATTATTTGATAAATTATTGGCAACTATTTGGGGTACTATGGATAAGCGAATTGCAAACATAGAAATAAAAGAAGTATTATCCTCGCAAGGTGAACTAGAAGATAATTCAAAATCATCCATAGAAAATTTAGTTTATAATGATACTACAAGCCAAGAATATGGAGTGGCTAACGAAATTAACTTAAATTTAAATGATTCTTCTAATTTATCTGTAAGTAATAATTCAAAACCCTTTGTAATACCAAAAGATCAAAAAATTGGACGAAACGATCCGTGCCCTTGTGGTAGTGGGAAAAAGTATAAACATTGTCATGGAAAGTTTGCGTAGTATACTAACAAACCCTTATCTAAAAAAAAGTTTTAGGTGGATTCTTAAAGATAAATACCATCTTTCCGATTTACAAATAAATGATGTTTTAATGGATAAAGTATCTTTAACCTATTCTCAAAAAGAGGATTTACATCGGTTACTTAAAGGTGAACCTATTAATTACATAATAGGTTGGATAGATTTTTTAAATTGTAAGATAGATTTATCTTTTAAGCCTTTAATCCCTCGTCCCGAAACAGAGTATTGGGTTAGTAAAATTATTTTTAAGTATAAGAAATTTAAACCCAATTCTTCTTTGAATATTTTAGATTTAGGTTGTGGGAGTGGTTGTATAGGTATATCTATTTTAAAAAACATTGATAATACTTTTGTGGATTTTGTAGATATAGAAAGTATTTTTTTGCAGCAAACAAAGAAGAATTTAAATTTGAATAATATAAAATCTTCTAGATATACTTTAATTTTAAGTGATCTTTTTTATAAATTAAAAGATAAACAGTACGATTTAATTTTGTCTAATCCTCCTTATATTCCATTTGGTTTAAAAAACAAAGATTTAAAATGGGAACCCTCTATAGCCCTTTATAGTGGTAAATACGGATTGGGTACCATAAATAAAATTATAAAATATTCAAAAGTTCACTTAAGAAAAAACGGCAAGGTATTTATAGAGTTTAATGGTACTTTAAAACAACAAGGAGAAGTTAAAAAGAATCTGAAAAAACTCAATTACCACTATAATTTTTATAAAGACCAATATAACTCTTTGCGATATTTTTCATTTGGTTAAATTATCTTTTAGGTATGTTTACGCCTTCTGGTAATTTTAATCCAGAATCTTTAAGTGATTTTATTAACTCACATTGGTCTACAAAGTTTATATCATCAGGTACTTTTGTGTTTACTTTATCTTTGGTTAATTTACAACTTACCTTTTCACCTTCTTTTTCAAATTCTTTCTGTTTTTGGGCTTGCTCATATAATTTTTTTGGATCTACTCCTAAATTCTCTCCCCAAGGAGCTGCAAAATTAGAATTATCTTCTTTCTCTCCATCGTCACCTATTATACATCCTAAATCCATTTTATATCCTTTGTTTTTTCCTTCAGACCAAAAATAAATAACGGAACCTTTTCTAACTAAATATGATTTTTTTCCGTTTTCTGTGTTTTCTATTCTCATGTTTTCTCCATCTGTCATTATAGTACCAAATCCTCCTGATTCTTGTTTGCTTGTGCACATAAATGTTTTTCCACCAAATGCCTTTTTTTCCAGTTTTGCTACCTTTTTAAGTTTTTGGTTTACTTGTTGGCTTGTTGTTTCTTCTTTTTTTGAAGTTGATGTTTTACTTAATTTATTTATACACCCCCCTAAAACTAATGAGGCTGCTGTAATACCTAAGATTACAAAAGTTTTGGATTTAAGTAAAAAAGTCATGTTATAAAGATTATAAATTTTTACTGTTTTTTCATTATACATATCATTATTATTTTTAACAATACCATAATTGTATTTTGCACATTAAGTAAAATTTTAACAGTAATTTAGAATTACATTTTAATTTACTTAGTTTATAATATATTTATGATTATATTAGGTATTGATCCGGGTACTACTACTTTAGGGTTTGCTCTTTTGCAAAGGATATCTCGCAATAATTTAAAGGTTATTGATTTTGGAGTGATTAAAACTCCTCCCAAAACAAATCAACATTTAAAGCTAGCTGAGATTTCTAAAGATTTATCTAGTCTTTTAAATAAATATAAACCAAATATAATGTCAATTGAAAAGATTTTTTATAATACTAATCCCAAAACTGTTATAAGTGTTAGTCAGGCTAGGGGTGTATGTTTAATGTATGCTGGCTTACATAATTTGATTGTAAAGGAATATACTCCTTTGCAGGTTAAGAACTCTTTAGTAGGTTATGGTAGAGCTGATAAAAGACAAGTACAATATATGGTGAAAAATATATTAAAATTAAATAGCTTACCTAAGCCAGATGATGCTGCAGATGCTTTGGCTATTGCAATTTGCGCTGGTTTAGAAAGTTATAAAATATGATTTATTCACTAGAAGGTAAAATTATTTTAAAAAAAGACACTTTTGTTGTTGTAGATGTTAATGGTGTTGGCTATAAAGTATATCTTATAAACAGAGATTTAGATAAGTTAGTTTTAAATAAAAATTATTTTTTATTCACTCATTTTGTAATTAACGATAATCAAACATCTTTATTTGGTTTTTTGCAAGAAGAATCTTTACATTTCTTTTTGTTATTAACTAACGTGTCTGGAGTAGGCCCGCGTACAGCTTTTACTATTTTAGATTATTCTGATTTACAACAAATAATCTTTGCAATAAGTAATGCTGAAGCCTCTTTTTTTAAAAAGGTAAAGGGTGTTGGCCCTAAATTAGCCTTAAAAATAATTGTAGAAATGCAAGATAAAGTAGGTAAAATTAAGGAATTAAATTTAAAACCATTAAGCCCAAAAGATGAAGAAATAATTCAAGCTTTATGCGATTTAGGTTTTAATCAAGGTTTGGCAAGGCAAGCTGTAGAAAGTTTAGACTCTTCTTTAACTGAAGAAGAAAAATTAAAACAGGCTATAAAATTTATATCTAAGCATGCTAAATAATACTTTTATATCTAAAGATAACCAAGAATTAAGGGAATTAGATGAAACATTAAGACCTCGTTCTTTTAAAGAATTTGCTGGACAAGAAGAAACAAAAAAAATAAAAATATTTGTGGAAGCTGCAAAAAAAAGGGGAGATATATTAGAGCATTTTTTGTTTTATGGTCCTCCCGGATTAGGTAAAACTACATTAGCACATATTCTTGCTAATGAAATGGGAAGAACCCTAAAAACTATTACAGGTCCTTCTATTAGTAAGGTTAGTGATTTAACTGCTGTTTTAACTAATTTGTCTGAAGGAGATTTTTTGTTTATTGACGAGATTCATCGCCTACCCAGAGCTGTAGAAGAGGTTTTATACTCTGCAATGGAGGACTTTGCTTTAGATATTGTTTTGGGTAAGGGACCAAGCGCTCGTACTGCAAGAATTGATTTGCAGCCATTTACTTTGGTAGGGGCTACTACTCGTGTAGGTCTTTTGACAAAACCTTTACGGGATAGATTTGGATCTATTCACAAATTAAAATTTTATACTAACGAAGACCTTTCTACTATTATAAGGCGTAGTGCTAGTATATTAGGTGTAAAATTAGGTGGTAATGCTGATTTAGAAATAGCAAAAAGAAGTAGAGGTACCCCAAGAATAGCAAATAGACTTTTAAAAAGAATTAGAGATATTTCGCAGATGAATAAAGAATCTGTCATAACTAAAAAATCAGTTGATAGGGCTTGCAGAATATTAAATATAGATTTTGAAGGTTTAGATAATGAAGACAGGCAGTTTTTAAAAATAATTAAAGATGATTTTGATGGAGGCCCTGTAGGCCTTTCAACATTGTGCGCATCTCTTTCCGAAGATAGATTAACTATAGAAGAAGTCATAGAGCCTCTATTAATAAAAAAAGGTTTTATAAAAAGGACACCATCAGGAAGAGTTATTACTAAAAAGGGAATAAGACATATAGAAAGATTTACTTAATATCTAAATATTTTTTTATAACAACGCTTTTTATATTTTTGGTATTTCCTGTAAAGACTCCTACAATAGGATCTTTTTGTATATCTTTTCTTATCTTTTCTATATATTTGTTGACTTGGGTTTTATTTAGTTTTTCTTGGGCTTTTATTATATCTTTAGGTGTAATTATAAATTTATTGTAGTAATAATTTCTTACTAATGAGTATAATATTTTTTTATGTTCACCTGTACTTAGCATTACTTTATTTTTTAAATGATTTTTCCAATATTCCAATGTTTTTTTAGAAATATTTGCCTTTAGTAATTTCTCCGTCTCTTTTTTGAATATATTTAATACATTATTTACATTTTTAGGAGGTACCTCTAATGTTATTGTTGCAATACTAAAATAATGTTGTTTCCATATATCAAACCAATATCCATATACCAAACCACTTTTTTCTCTTAAAGATCTCCATAAATACGAACTTTCTGCTGTGACATATATACTACTAATTACATTTTCTATAGTTAAGTTTTTAAGAGCTACTTCTTTATTTTTGGGTTTATGTGTATTTTTAAATAATTTTGATATAGAAAATACGGTGTTATTAGATAATTTACTAGGTTTTATCACTACTCTTTTTGGGATAGCATATTTATATTTTTTAAATTTTGTTTTGATTTCATAATCTTTGCCTTTATTTAAATATATATTTTCAGAAAAATCCTCTATAAGCCTTATTACTTCCTTTTCTTTTATGTTTCCAGAGATACCAAAAATCATATTTTGGTTATTTAATAATTTATAATGTTCTTTTAAGTCTGCAATATTAATGTTATTTAAATCTTTCTTTGTGCCTAGTATGCTATTAACATAAGGGGTGTTTTTTTTAAAATAATCTTTAAGTTCGTATTGTGCAAGAATACTAAAAATATTATTATTTCTCTTACTTATTTCGTCTTTTATTATGCTTCTTTCTGTTTCTACTTCTTTATAATCAAATTTAATCTGGGTAAAATCTTCTTTTAATGTTTCAAAAACATATTTAATCTGGTTATATGGGGCATCTAGGTAATAAGTTATTAAATCGTAGCTTGTTGACGCATTTTTATAAATTCCCTTAATTTCTGTTTCTTTTAATCTTCTTTCTTTTGTTTTTGTTTTTGTGGATAAACCTAAAAAACAATGTTCTAAAAAATGGGCTAATCCTGGCTTTTTACCAAACATAGCTCCAGCTCTTATTATAATATATACACTTGTATATAATGTATTAGTATCCTTAAATATTAAATATCTTAGTCCTCTTTTTGTCTTTCCTTTTATGTGTTTAAAATCCAATGTTTTTGTCATACAATATACTTAATACTTAATTTATACTTGCCTATGTTAATAAAACTGTATGACTTTTTAATTGCTCTTCTTATCTTATCAGGCTTAGCTGTTATTGTATATATATTTATAAATAAAGATGTATTATTTAGTAAAAAAGAGATTACAAAAAAAAACAATGTCTTTGTTGAAAATTTATATCCTGTACAATTAAAAGTATCCCCATTTTGGCTAAAATATTCTACACCTGTTCGTAATAAAAAATTCTTTTCTTTTAACAATAAAAAAGACCATCTTATATACGCGGCAGATTTAAATGATCCCTCACAAATGATTTTGGTAGGCGATTATGTAATAGTTACAGAACCTAAATCAGGAAACATTGTAGTTTTATTAGACAATAATAAAGATAACTCCGCAGACGAAAAATTTATTTTTGAAAGTGGACTAAGATACCCATATGGATTGGCTTATTATAAAAATGATTTATATGTGGCTGCAGAAGGTTCTATTTTAGTTTATAAAAACTTTTTAAAACAACTTAAAAATTCTACTGCAAAATCAGATATATTGGTTTCGGAATTACCTACAGGAAGCCTTGGAAAATTAAGGCCTTTATTAGTAGGCCCTAATGAAAAAATATATGTAGCTGTTGGTTCTAGTTGTAATTCTTGTATAGAAGAGGATAAACGAAGGGCTTCTGTTGTAACTTATAATTTGGATGGTTCTAACGAGGAGATATTTGCATTTGGCTTTAGAAATCCCACTGATCTAGAGTATCGTTTGGGGTTTATTTATCTTTTAGAAGAAAGTATGCGTTCTTCAAAGATTCCTATACCTCACGAACTAAATAAGCTAAAAAAGAATTCTTTTTATGGTTGGCCAGCTTTGTATGGTAATAATGTTCCTATACCCGAAACTCCTTTTGAGGCCTTTAAACTTAAAAATGCGGTTCCTCCTTTGTTAACATTTGAACCAAACTTTATACCTTCGGGATTAGGATATGTTAATAATAGTAAATATTCTGGTTTTCTTATTTCTTTAAACTCCTTAAAAGAATCAAAAATACTCTATTACGATTTAAACGAGACTACCAAAGATCTTTTTGTTTGGAAAGACTCAGTTAATAAAGATACCTTTGTCCCACGTATCCAAGATATAATACCTTATAAAAAAGGTATCCTTGTTGCAGATTCAAAAAATGGCCTTATTTATTATCTTGCTTTTTAGATTCGGAGGATTGTATTATTTTTTTTATTTCTTTAAGCTGTTTTTCTATATTGTTTAGTAATGTTTTTACAGAAAATTCGTTTAAATCTATTTGCTCCTCTGTAAAATATGCTAAAGGCTTTTTTGTTATTTTAGATAATAATTTTAGAGTTTTTAATGGAGGTATAGCTCTGCCAGATTCATAGCTCGATATTGCTTTATCTGATAGGTTTAGAGCCTCCCCCAATTCTTTTTGCGACATTTTAGATTCTTTTCTAGCTTTTTTTATTCTAAAAGCAATAGACTTTTTATCCATGGCTAGATTTTAGTTTAAATTTTTATAAAATACAAGATTTAATAATGTTATATATCATTTATTAATTTTACTTTGACAAATAATACATATTGATTAAAATCAATATATGCGGAAAATTTGTAAAAGTTGTATTTTAGCTTTAGGAAATAAACAAAGATTAAAAATTTATTACTTATTGGAAGAGTATTCTAACGGGCTAGATGTTGGATCTATTTGCAAAAATTTAAATATTAAACAACCTACAGTTTCTCATCATTTAAGTGTGTTAAAATCTGTAGGTTTGTTAAACTCTTTTAAAAGCGGAAAGTTTGTTTTTTACAAAATTTCTTCCGTTTGTCCGCATACAAAGAGTAAATGTGTTTTGTAATAATTTAAAAACTTTATGTTAAATATAAAAAATCTAAAAGTAAAAAGAGAGAAAAATTTAATTTTAAATGGATTAAATTTGCAAATTAATCCTAATACTGTGCATGTAATTATGGGTCCAAATGGATCTGGTAAAAGTACCTTAGCCAATACTTTAATGGGGGATCCTAATTTAAAAATTGTGGGAGGATCTATAATTTTAGATTCACATGATATT
>CAYSYH010000005.1:0-33829 GCA_964435455.1 uncultured Candidatus Saccharibacteria bacterium
AAAATAGCAAAAAAGAGAGTAAACGACCACATAATACAAATAGTACAAAAAATTTTAAAAAATAGCCAAAAAGGAGGTGATAAAAAATGAGTGGATTTATGGAATTTATACGAAAACAAGGAGTTGTAGGCTTAGCCGTAGGTTTTATACTAGGTGGGGCTGTAAAAGAAGTAGTATCAGCATTAATAGATGATTTAGTTAGTCCAGTACTTGGGCTAGTATTAGGCGCAGCAGGTAACTTAGACAATGCTGTTTTAAAATTAGGAAAAGTAACCTTTATGTGGGGACACTTTGTAAGCACCATGCTAGATTTTGTAGTAATTGCTGCTATAGTGTATTTTGGCGTAAAAGGATTGGGTTTAGATAAATTAGATAAAAAAGAATAATTAAAAATGAAGTTATTTATACTAGAAAACAAAGTAAATATTTTTGTGACAATACTTTTATCTACAGCTATAATTTTGTACTTAGCAAAAATTATAGCTGTAGAAAAACTAAAAAGGATATCAAGAAAAACAAAAAACGATTTAGACGATTTAATTATTACTTTTTTAGAAAAAATACACAGCATATTCTATTTAATCACAGCCTTGTATATATCCAACCAAAGCACTAATCTTTTTTTAGGAAATATTAAAAAAACTATTAATCTTACATTTTTTATAGGAAGTACCTATTATATTACATTATTTATACAATTTTTTATAGAATACGGCACACAAAAAATAACTAAACAAAAGGCAAAGGAAGACAAAAACTTTGATAGTGGCCCTTTATACATTTTTAAAAACATTGCTAAATACTCCATTTGGTTATTCGCCGTAATTATAATTTTAAGTAACTTAGGTTACAACATATCGACTATTATTGCAGGGTTAGGAATTGGCGGAATAGCAATAGCATTTGCATTACAAAATATATTATCGGATATTTTTTCTTTTATATCTATTTTTTTTGATAAACCCTTTAAAATAGGAGACTTTATAGCTTTTGACCAAAATAAAGGAAGAGTAAAACATATAGGCATTAAAACAACGAGAATTACAACATTACAAGGGGAGGAGTTAATAGTACCCAATAAAAAACTCACAGATTCCGAAATACACAACTTTAGAAAAATGAAAAAACGTAGAGTTGTATTTAACATAGGAATAACATATGAAACTTCTTTTAAAAAAATCATTAAAACCAAACAAATAATACAAAATATTTTAGAAGACATTAAAGACGTAGAAATAGAGAGAATACATTTTAAAACTTTAGGGGAGTACAGCCTATTATTTGAAATAGCGTATTACATAAACAGCCAAGAATATATTAAATATCTAGATATACAAGAGCATATAAACTTAGAATTAATAAAACAACTAAACAAAGAAAAAATAGAATTTGCTTATCCTACAAAAAAAATATTTTTAGATAAAATCAAGTAGCTTTATTTATAGGTCAAATGTATACTTGTCATACCTTTTATCGTTAAGGTAATGCTTGTCAAAAAATATCAAAAAGATATAATTAAAGTTATGATTTACTTAAAAAATAAATTATATACAAGCGAAGAAGTATCGGAGATAATAGGAGTCACATCTAGAACACTATATAGATATGTAAAAAATGGCTCCATTAGAGCAGAAACACGTACAGCAAGTGGGACATTACGTTTTACCAGAGAAGAAATATACCGATATTTATATCCTAAAAAATATAAACAAATAATAAAAGTAATTCAAGAAAATGAAAAAGAAGAAAACTCTTTATACGATATCATAAATAATAATGAGAAATCTAAACAAAATGTTAAATTAGAGCCCATACAAAAAAACATAAAAAATGAAGAGCAAAAGATATCTCCTAAAGCAAATGTAAGTAAATTTAAAGAAAATGAAAATCAAGAACACACTAAAGAATTATCTAAATTATTGAAATCTTTAGAAGAGGATAATTCCAAACAAACAAACAAAGTGGAAGACATTACACAAAAAGACAAGCCAGATTCTAATCCTAAAAAAAGCCAACAAGAAGAATGGCTATATTATGTAAATGAGAACAAAAGCATAATAGATTTAGCCAAAGAAATAAACAATTTAAGCACAGAAACACAAAGAAAATACGCAGCTACAATGTATGGGGGACTGTCATTACACCACGATATACCAGAATTTACTATAGTACATTTTTATATAAAGGACACAGAATTAGATTGGTGGGTAAACGAATTAGAATTAAGACCCACAAAAAATCCAAAGGAAGCAAATATATGTTTAATACCTACAAAAAACAATAACCTATTTGAAAAAAGCTATAAGTTAAGAGGTTTATACGTTGTAGATAATGAAAGATTAAAAAATGATTTAATATCTCATGGGGAAGAAGCCTTAGCTAAAACAGTAAGCTAATTACGATTCTTTGCTTTTTTTAATGCTTTATATTATACTTTTCACAGTAATTTAGGATATTCTCTTAAAATTTAGATAAATTTATAATAAAAATTTATGATTAGTGAATTTAGTGCGGCTTTAAATCAAGTTGCAACAGAAAGAGGTATAGATAAAAAAGATATTTTACAGGCTATTGAAATAGCTTTAATAGCAGCATATAAAAAAGATTTTGCCAAACCTCAAAATAATTTAAAAGGCATAACTGCCAAAGTGGATGAGTTAACCGGAGAGGCAAAAATATTAAAAAATGGAAAAGACATTACCCCAGCAGGGTTTGGACGGATAGCATCACAAACAGCCAAACAAGTAATACTACAACAATTAAGAAGAACCGAAGAAGATAGCATACTAGAAGAATACAGAAAAAAAATCGGAGAAGTTGTACAAGGTACGATTTTTAGGGCAGAACAAAAATTAGTAGTGCTAGATTTAGGAAGAGCCCAAGGTGTTATGCCTTTAAAAGAACAAATACCAAATGAAAAATATACTCCCGGAATGAGAATAAGAGTATTAGTAAAAAACATTCAAGATATAGGAAGAGGTCCGGAAGTATTGGTATCCCGAGCAGATGAAGAATTTGTAAAGGCGTTGTTTAAATCAGAAGTTCCAGAAATGTCAGCAGGTACTGTTAGAATTGTTTCTATTGCTAGAGAACCTGGATCAAGAACAAAAATATCAGTAGAGTCTACAGATACATCTATAGACCCTGTGGGAGCATGTGTAGGACACAAAGGAGTTAGGGTTCAGAGTGTACTCAACGAAATAAATGGTGAAAAAATAGATATAGTTCCATATAATCCAGATCCCGCAAAGTATATAGCAGCATCGTTATCCCCTGCCAGAGTAACAGCAATAAAAATTATAAAAGAGGAGAAAAAAGCAATTGTATCCGTACCAGAGGATCAGCAATCTCTAGCTATAGGAAAACAAGGCCAAAACGTTCGCTTAGCACATAAACTAACAGGCTGGAAAATAGATATAGAAGGAGTAGAAGACTTTATGCAAGCAGCTAAAAAAGCAGAAGAGGAGCTAACTAAAGAAGAGGAAGAAAAGGAAAAGAAGTTTAAAAAACGTGGTAAAAGTATAGCTATATTAAATTTGGATAAAAAAATAGAAAAATCGTTAAGGCACGCAGGAATAACCACAATAGAACAATTAAAGGAAATGTCAAGAAAAGATTTGCTTAAAATAGAAGGTATAGGGTCTAGATCAGCTGAAAAGGTTTTGAAAGCCGTGTCGGTACACTAAATAAATTAATAATTCAATTAAGTTATAAACTATGAAAAGACCACCAATAATTACAGTAATGGGACATGTTGACCATGGAAAGACCTCTTTGCTGGATGCAATTAGAAAAACAAACGAAGCAAAAAAAGAAAGTGGGGGGATAACTCAGCATATGGGAGCTTCTCAAATTGAGTATAAAGGTAATAAATTTACATTTATAGATACTCCAGGACACGAAGCCTTTACACAAATGAGGGCTCGCGGGGGGAAAATAGCAGACATAGTAATACTAGTTGTAGCAGCGGATGATGGAGTTAAACCTCAAACTAAAGAAGCAATAATGCATGCAAAGGCAGCTAAATTACCTATTATTGTAGCAATAAATAAAATTGATTTACCAGAAACTAATATACAAAAGGTAAAAGGGGAATTAACAAAAGAAGGATTGATACCAGAAGATATGGGAGGAAATACAATTTGTATAGGGGTAAGCGCTAAAACAAAAAAAAATATAGATAAACTTTTAGAGGCAATAGCTGTTGTTGCAGAATTTATTGAATCGACGGAATCTAAAGAAGGAGAATTAAAGGGATATGTTTTGGAAAGTAAGCATGACACAAAAAAAGGTTATGTAGCCAACATAATTTTAACAAGTGGAAAGTTAAGAGTAGGAGATGAGATATTAGTAGGAAAAGAGCATAAAGCTAAAATAAGAGCACTTACTAAATATCCAAACATACAAACTATGGAAATTGAGGCCGGGGATCCAGCAGAAATTTTAGGTTTAAAAGAAATTGTAAAACCGGGGGAGGTAATAAAAAATATACAGGACAAAAAATTGAGAATAAAAAAGGCAGACAAATAGAAGAAAGGGGGGGAGGAGATTTAGGAATAATAATAAGAGCAGATACTCAAGGAACTTTAGAAGCCATTGAAAACACTTTAAAAAAGCTAAAGTATGAAGATAAAAGTGTAAATATAGTTCTTTCAGGAGTGGGAGATGTAAAAGAAAGCGACATACTATTAGCAAAAGCCTCTAATTCAATAATATTATCCTTTAAAGTAAAAGTTCCCCCTTTGGTAAAAGATAGGGCAAAACAAAATAAAATAATTATTAGAGAATACAATGTTATTTATGAGCTATTAGAAGAAATAGAAGGAGCATTAGAGGGCTTAATTGAAATTGAAGAAGAAAAGATAAAAGGAAGGGCATTTATTAAAAAACTCTTTCCGCTACCATCTGGTGATATAGTTGCAGGAGTAGAAGTTCTTTATGGCAAGTTGCAAGTAGGAAATAAAGTGTCTGTAAGAGCAGAGGAAAAATCCTCAACAGAAGTATTTAAAAGTAAAATTAAGAAATTAAAACACGGAAAAGAGGATATAGATAAAATACAAGCAGGAAAAGAAGGTGGAGTACTATTAAAAAATAACCTTGAAAAACTACAAGAAGGATATATCATAGAAGTATTATAACACTATAGGATTATCCAGCCCAAAATACAACTAAGTATGATTACAGACAATATTGTCAGTAAAATCAATATAGAATTCGTAAATATTGCTATAATAGCTAACCCTTTAAATGGATTAGATTCATTGTGTGCCTCTATAGCATTAAAAGAATTAATAAAATCAGCTATACCCAAAAACAGAAATATCTCTGTAGATATCTATTATTTAGACAATCTTCCCTTTGGTAGCGAGATTTTAAAAGATACTTCAAAAATAAAAAATAATCTAGGAGAAAAGAGTCTGGAAATAACCTTTCCCACAACAAATACAAGTAAAGTTACATATAATTATGAACAAAAAGCTAAAGTATTTAAAATCAACCTTATAGGATTTGAAGGGAAAATACCATTAAAAAAAGATATTAAATTTAAAGAAGTAAAAGAAACTTTTGATTTGATAATTGGGATGGGATTTAAAGACATAAAAAATTTTGAAGAATACCATAAAGAAATAGAAACCGCCAAAAGAAAGGAGATATTCAATATAAAGAATCTTAATTCTAAAAGTTTGACAGAGGGTATAATGGATCTATTTTACAAAGAAAAAATAAAACCCAATAAAACAGCAAGTTTGGCTTTTTTCACATACTTAAGCAGCACTTCTGCAAAATAATCAATTTTAGGTATTTAAATTTTTATAGGATAATATATACTTATACATAAAGGATAAAAGTAATCTAGTTGTTGAGCTTTTGATACTATATGCTAAAATTCTTAAGTCTTATGTCTATAGATAAAAAGAGAAAACAAGAAATTATAAATAAATATGCCCTAAATAAAACCGATACAGGTTCCCCTATAGTTCAGGTAGCAATATTGTCAGAAAGAATAAACCTTTTAAGTGAACATTTAAAAGTGCATAAAAAAGATAATCATTCTAGGAGAGGATTATTACAAATGGTAAATAAAAGAAGAAGGTTATTAAGTTATATAAAAAATAAGTACCCTAAAAAGTACGAAAAATTAATAAAAGAATTAAGATTAAAAAAGTAATAAATTCAGGTTTGTAGCTATAAGGTTGTTTAAAAATGCTGAGGAGTTTTAAACTCGTTTGTATTTTTTAGCGCCCCTATAGTTGCAAACAACATTTCAATAATATGAATAAAATAATAGAAGTAAGCTGTAAATATAACGACACAAATATAATATTTAAAACAGGAAAATGGGCACCTCAAGCAGATATGGCGGTACTTGCACAACATGGAGAAACAACCGTGCTAGCCACAGTAGTTAGTTCTGAAGCAAAAGAGGATCCCGGATTTTTACCATTAACAGTAACTTATGAAGAAAAACTATATGCTGGAGGAATTATAAAAACTAGTAGATGGGTAAAAAGAGAAGGCAGACCTAGTGATATAAATATAGCCAAGTCACGCCTTATAGATCACGCAATAAGGCCTTTATTCCCAAAAAATTTTAGGGACGAAGTACAAGTTGTTGTAACTGTTTTATCTGCAGATGGAGAAAACGACCCTTTGATAATAAGTTTATTGGCTGTTTCGGCATTATTAACCTCATCCCCCCTACCCTTTAAAGGTCCTTTTGCAAGTGTACTTTTAGGATATAAAAACAATGAATTTTTAGTAAATCCTAAGTTAAATGTTTCGGAACAATTAGACATGCACTTGTTTTTAACATTTTTAGAAGGAGAAAGATTACAGGCTGTAGAAGGTACTCTAAAAGAAATTCCCGACGAAAAAGTTAAAGAAGCTTTTAACTACGGGTATAAAGCGGTTAACCCATTATTCTCTTTAATTAATGATTTTGTAGAAAAAGCCGGGAAAGAAAAAAGGCAGTATAATGCTTTTGAAGCTCCCAAAGAATTATTAAAGGATGTTAAAGAAAAATATAAAATAAAAATTGAAAATATTTTTGCAAAAGAGTTAGATAAACTCAATTTAGTAAAAGAGCTTAAAAATTTAGAAGAAGAAGTTATACAAAGTTACAAAGAAAATATAGAAAAAGAAAAAGTAAAAAGGGAAGATGTACTAGAAGCTTTAAATAAAACTATTTCAACAGTTATACAAGAAGATGTAATAACTAAAAATAAGAGAGTAGATGGAAGAAGCTTAGAACAAATTAGAAATCTTAGCGGAGATGTAGGGGTAATACCTAGAGTTCACGGAAGTGCTTTTTTTGAAAGAGGGTTAACACAAGTTCTTTCTATTACAACACTAGGATCACCAGCAAATACACAAATTACAGAAACACTATACGGAGAAAAAGAAGAGAGGTTTTTTCACCATTATGTGGCTTTAGGGTTTTCTACAGGAGAACCTAGAAGAATGGGCAGTGTAGGAAGAAGGGAAATAGGACATGGAATGTTGGCACAAAATGCATTGCTCCCAGTACTTCCAGATATAGAAGATTTTCCATACGTTATCAGAGTAGTATCAGAAGTACTATCCCAAAATGGATCTAGTTCTATGGCATCAGTTTGCGGAACTAGCTTATCGTTAATGGACGCAGGAGTACCAATAAAAAGCTTAGTTGGAGGCGTAAGTATTGGTCTAATAACAGATGACAAAGAAAAAGAATTTAAGATACTTACAGATATACAAGGTATAGAGGATTTTTCGGGCTTTATGGATTACAAAATGGCAGGAACAATAAAAGGGGTAACCGCAATTCAGATGGATATAAAACTTGCAGGAGTCCCCTTAAACGTAATGGAAAAAGTTATAGAAAGATCAAAAGAAGCTAGAGTAAAAATAATAGAATTTATGGAAGGAATAATAAAATCCCCCAGACAAGATATAAGAAGTAGTGTACCCAAAATTGAAAAGGTAATCATAGATAAAGATCAAATAGGATTAATAATAGGTGCTGGAGGAAAAACTATTAAATCTATCGAAGAAGAAACAGGAGCTTCTGTAGATATTATTGAGAAGGAAGAAAAAGGAATAGTTTACTTAACTTCCACAAACAAAGAAGCCGTTAAAAAAGCCAAAAATATGGTGGAAAAATTAGTAGAAAAGCCAGAAATAGGAAAAATATATGAGGGAATAGTAACAAAAATACTTAGTTTTGGCGCTTTAGTGGAATTTTTACCTGGGAAAGAGGGATTAGTACATGTTAGCGAAATAGCAGATGAATATGTATCTAACGTAGCTGATTTTCTAAAAGAGGGAGACAAAGTTAGGGTAAAACTTAAAGATATTGAAGGACCAAATAAATATGTACTTACTTTAAAATTTTAGTATAAATAAATGAAAATTTGCCCAAAATGTTCTACAATAATACAAAATCCTGAGGCACATTTTTGCTATAATTGCGGAGAAAAACTACCAGCACCAACAAAGAGGGCAGATTTTTCACATATTAAAGAAAAAGACAAAGAATCTAATTCAGAGAACCTCCAAGGTAACAAAGAAAATTTAGTATCGAAGAGAGAGAAAAAACAAACAGTTCTCACTGTAAGTAATATTTCTGATGTTAAAAAATCTAGAGATGATTTATCCAAAAAATGGTTTAACTTTGTAATTGGTATAAATATTTTGGCAGCAAGTTTTTTAATAGTTACTATAGGGTTATATTTTAGATCTATAAGACAAGTTTATACCAATAAGATTTCTCCAACTATAGAAATTAATAGTATAGAAGTAGATACAGACATTTTCGGAGAAGATACACCAAGTAATCTTGTGTTAAGTTTAGATTTTTATTCCATAGTACCTCAACAACCTCTTTTTTATATTGAAGGAGGTAACTTACAAACAATTTTAAATAATATTTTAAATAAAGATGAAATAAAATATTTAGAAGAAACATATAAAACACCTATCAAAGAACTTTTGACTTTTACCAATAATCAGTTTGCATATGTTAAAAATAGTAAAAAACAATGGGCAATTATTACATCACCCGCATCTGTAGATTTCTTTGAAAGGGCGTTTTCTAATTATCAAAAGAATAAAAAAGAAGAAGCAAATATAATAACAGCACGAATAGGTAAATACCTTGTATTTTCTAATAGCCAAGAATATTTAAATGAAATTAGAAGCGCATCCGATAAAACAATTTTAACTATTAATAAGGATTCGAGATTTACTTCAAAAGTGTCCAAAGCCCCTAAAAATTCTTTGTTTTTTGCATATACTTTTTCGGACACATATGCAAAAAACGGATTTTTAGAAGATCTTAGATTACTAAATATGGAAAATATTTATGCAGATATAAAAGGAATTGATTTTAAATCGTTTGCAATGATAAAAAATAATAATAAATTTGAAATTGTTTTTATAGATTAAAGTGGCAGAAAAAAAAGAAAATTATACATTTAAAGAGCTTATTGAGTTGGACAATAAAGTAAGGGGCTCTAATATACCCGAATTACTAAAAGATTCCATTTTTAATATGCTTGACCGTCTAAACAGAATGGCTAAATTTGGCAATTATACTCAAGATTTTGAGTATATACAAAACTATATAAATTGGGTTATAAATGTTCCTTGGGGAAAATTTAAAAAAGAGGAATTAGACATAACTAAAGCAAAAAACATATTAGACTCCAACCATTATGGGTTAGAACAAGTAAAAATGAGAGTGCTAGAATATTTATCTACAAGATTATTACTAAAGGAGAAGGTAAAAAAAGATAATATATACCAAAAGGCTTTAAAAAAATCTCCCATTCTTTGTATGGTAGGGTTACAAGGAGTCGGTAAAACCACTATGGCAAAAAGTATTGCTAAAGCTTTAGGCAGACCTTTTGTAAGAATTTCAATGGGAGCCCTCGGGTCTACATTAGAATTAAGAGGTAGAAATAAAGCAATGCCCGGAGCAGAACCGGGGCAACTCATAAAAAGTTTAATTAGAGTAAAAAATATGAATCCTGTGATACTTTTAGACGAGCTAGACAAAGTATCCGGAGAAACAGGACTTAGATCTGATATGATGGCGGTTTTGTTGGAAATATTGGATCCAGAACAAAATACATTATTTAGAGATCATTATATTGATTATCCAATAGATTTATCGCCAGTTATGTTTATAGTATCCGCAAACAGTACAGGTACTTTTAGCGCTGCGCTAATGGATCGTTTAGAAATAATAAAGATGCCCAGCTACACAGATGAAGAAAAATTAGTTATAGCTAGAGATTACCTTTTACCGAAAATTATAATTCAAAATGGTTTGGAACCTAACCAAATACAGTTTAAAAAAGAGGTTTGGCCTTTATTAATTAGACCTTTGGGATTTGATAGTGGTATAAGAAGTTTAAAAAGAATTTTAGATAGTGTAGCAAGAAAAGCAGCGTATGAGATCGTTACAAAAAGAAAAAATAAAATTATTATAACCCCAGAAAATTTTAAAGAGTATTTGCCTTTATTTTAAACATGGATACAAAATCAAAAAGAGAAATATTTATAAAAATAAACGAAGCGGTACACAATTGTAAAAAATGCAGATTACATAAAAATAGGACAAACGCAGTACCCGGAGAAGGAAACATAAATGCAGATATAGTTTTTATAGGAGAGGCCCCAGGAGCACGAGAGGACGCATTAGGAAGACCTTTCGTAGGCAGGAGTGGCAACATGCTAGAAGAAATGCTAAGGAAAATAGGGCTATCTAGAAAAGACGTATGGATAGGTAATGTAATTAAATGCAGACCCCCAGAAAACCGAGACCCTATGGTAGATGAAATTAGAGCTTGTTCTCCATATTTAGAAAAACAGTTAGAATTAATAAACCCTAAATTAATAATTACTTTAGGTAGATTTGCTATGGACTTTTTTTTACCTAAAGCAAAAATTTCAGAGGTGCATGGAACTCCCTATAGAGTAAAAAGTTTTATCATTTATCCTTTATATCATCCAGCAGCGGCTCTAAGAAACGGATCATTAAAAAAGGTGTTATTGGAAGATTTTATTAATATAAAAAAAATATTAAAATTAGATAAGAAAGATATACCTTTTTATGGAAATCAAAAAGATACAGAAGAAGATAAAATATCATTGTTTTAATTTAGTAATTTTATGAAATTTAGTTTAACAAGTATAAAAAATAGCTCTCCCTTACGAATAATTAACTTAGGCGGCGTAAGCGTACAAAGGAACATGTTTGTTTATGAATATGAAGATGAAAAGGTATTAGTAGATTGTGGTATAGGATTTGCTGAAGTAGAAGACTTTGGTGTAGATATAACCATACCAGACTTTTCCTACATATTAGGTAAAAAGGAACAAATCAAAGGATTGGTCTTAACCCATGCTCATGAAGATCATTATAGCGCAACACCTTTTTTATTAAGGGAAATGCCTTTGAAAATATATGCACACCCTTTAGTAAAATCTTTTGTTAAAAACAAATTAGAGGATTTTAAAAATTACAATACACCACAATTTATAGATATTGACCCAAATAAATCTTTTACTGTAGGGAGATATTTTGAGTTCATACCGTATAGAGTAAATCATTCCGTACCAAATACTTTGGGGTTTTTTATAAAAACTCCAGCGGGAGTAGTGGTACATCAAAGCGATTTTAAATTTGATTGGACTCCTGTAATGGATAAACCTGCGCAAGTACAAAAGATAGCATCTTTAGCAAGTAAATATAGACCAGTTCTTTTATTAAGTGATTCCTTAGGTTCAACTCATAAAGGATACACAGAATCAGAGAGACATATAGAAGATACGTTTGACTCTTTGTTAAATGATGCTAAACAGCAAGTATTTATAACCACAATATCATCAAATATATCAAGGATACAACAAGCTATTAACAGCGCCCTAAAACATAATAGAAAAGTATGCATTAGTGGGAGATCTATTGAAAATAATTTTAGAGTAGCTGTGGAGCAAAAACTAATATCTCCCCCAAAAGGGACTATTGTAGAAAAACATGAACTAAAACATATAGAAAACTCAAAAATTTTATTTATAGTACCAGGAACGTACGGTCAAACAGGATCAACACTGGACAAAGTAGCCGAGGGCAAGCACAGGTTCATAAAAATGAGAGAAGAAGCTACCGTCATATTCTCAGGAGATCCAATACCCGGGATGGAACCACAAGTAAATAGGCTTATTTCTAAATTAATATTAAGAGGAGCTAATGTAATTTATTCAGATATACAAGAAAACTTGCACGTATCAGGGCATGGGTCTAAAGGAGATATTACATTAATGGCCCAGCTAGTAAGGGCAAAATACCTTGCACCTATTGGTGGTGACATAATACATTTAAGAGCTTATAAGGATTTAATGTATTCATTAGGATACAAAAAAAAGAATGTGTTTGAATTGCTGGATGGAAACTCTTTAATTATAAAAGACAACAACTATGTAACCAAAGGGGACACAGTACCTATTAAGGGAATTTACATAGATAATGAACAAGGTAAGAGAGCTATAAACCAAACTCTACTTAGAGACCGTAAAGCATTATCAGAAAATGGCATATTAGTAGTTGTTATACCCTATAAAAACAACAAACCAATAGCCGATAAAGCAGGGATATATACCCGTGGATTTATATTTGTAAAAGATAATAAATCTATAATAAAAAGTATAAAAAAAACAATAACTAAAACTTTAGAAGATATAGATGATAAAAGTATAGAAAATTTTGATAAAGTTAAGAAAAGATTAGAAAAGTCTATACAAAAACACTTATATAAAAGAGTGGGAGAGGCACCTTTGTTATTTATTGATAGAATAACCCTTTAGATTTTAATAAATTAAATCCTCCATAATAAGAAGGTTGGGTGGGAATAATAATTTTAATATTTTTACCCAATTTATTTAAATTTGAAATCAATGTATTTTTTATATAAGGAATTTTTATAATGCTGCCTGTTAAAATAATATTTACCGTATTTTTTGAATAACTGGGAGATTGCATATATACAGCTTTAATGTGGCTAAAAAGTTCGGCTACCGCCCTAGAAAGTATTTTTTTAGACACGGAATCCCCCATTTTGCTAGCAAGGACAACTTGAGGAGTAAAGCTAGCTATAGCGCTTTTTATATAGGTACTTTTGTTTATAAAATTTTTTAGTTCAAATACTGTGGATACGTTTAGCTTATTTAAAATAAGTTTTGTTAAAATAGTTTTTTGTCCTCGTCTATCTAAATCTTTAATTACAGCACGTAAAGCTAGATCACCAATAAAATATCCGCTTCCTTCATCAGAAAGATACATACCAACACCCCCAGACTTATTGAAAGAACCAGCTTTTGATTCACCAATACAATTACTCCCAGTACCAGCAATCAAACATATTCTAGGTATAGAGGATACCAAATTTAAAGATAAGTATATGTCTCCTAAAACAAAAAAAGGTATGTTCATATCTTCTTTTGCAAAGAAGTTTTTTAGGCAAGATTCTACAAACTTATTTTCTGTAATTGAATCTATACCAGAAACACCCAAAATAATATAATTTATGGAATATTTATTTAGCACGATTTCTAATATCTTTAATAAAGATGTTCTATAAGAATTTTTAACAAAAGCATGTAAATTTAGTGGGGTGTCAGCAAATTTAGCAGAATAAAGTACTTTGCCCGAATAAGAAATAACCCCATATTTAATTGTACTTGAACCCCCATCAATACTTAAAATAGCCGGGGATAAAGTTACTTTGGCAGACATATTTTTATTAACCCAAATTTTTCCAACTTTTCAATATATTCTGCAATGGTTTCCAAAAAACAAGAATGACTCCAAATTAATGGAGCCACATTTAAAGGATTGTGTCCCTTATATGAAACTTGTTCGGGGAAAACGCCAGAAGTTAATGATAATTTAGCAATAGTGTCTAAAAGAGCACCCGCTTTTAATAACTCTTCTTTATTTTTGGATCTCTTTATATCATACATAACAGACCATAAGGAGGTTATTATCCAAATATTTTCATCTTGAGTATTACTTAAAAAATGATCTCCTTTATACCTAATAAAATAAGTTGATTCTTTTTGTAAAAGTTCTTTAACTCGTGCATATTCCTTTGTTACTATAGGGTCTTCTAAATCAAAAACATTGAAGTACCATAAACTAAAAAATATACTCATATCAGGTGTAGAGTCTTTTAAAAGGGAATCATTAACTAATTGAATTTTTTTATAAAAATAACCATCTTTATGATTATATAAATACTCAAGTAAAGATTTTTTATAAGCCTTAGATTGCTTTAGATATTTTTCACCCAAAACTTCTTTTTTTAGCAAAAAAGACAGTTTTGCAGCAGAATCCAAAGCTCCCACCACAGAACTTATAGAGTAAACATAATTAGCATAATCTTCTTCCCAAATATCATAACTAGGATTAGGAATATTTAATTTTTTATTTTTATAACGTAAAAGGAAATCAGCTATTTTTTTTATGGCTGAATTGAAATTCTTTTCTACAAATTCAACATCTTTAGTCTTTTGATAATGATTCCATAAACCCCAAATTAATAAAGCACTCTCATCTAATTGAATAGGAAGTATTTCTTTGCCATTTAGTATCCAAGAATGCCAACTTGATCCTAAAGATTTATCTTGTTGATACTTATGCAATAGGTAACCACCATCCTCTAAAACAGATATTAAAAAATTATATATATTTCTGCTTAGACTAAAATAACCCAACTTATCTAAAGATATTGCTATATATACAGCATCTCTAGGCCAAACGTATGCGTAAGAGTCTTTATCAAACTCATACGTAGAAGAATCCCCAGAAGCGATAACACCCCCTGTTTTTGAATCTATATGAGAACGTATAATAAAAAGGCTTTTATAAAAAAGATTTTCTACGTTTTTTGAAAGCCCTAGAAAATCAATACTTCTTTGACGAGACCATACATGCCAAAAATCGGTAGTTGTTTTTAAAATATGTTCTGGAGTTTTTTTTAAAAGGATTTTTTGAAGTTTTTTTACCTCTTTTATATTTTTACCTGCAGCTAAATAGTAAAATATTTTTAACTTCTTTTTAGCGGGAATAGTGAATTCCTTTGCTATAACAGAGTCTACAGGACCGTGTTCTACACTATTTTTTGCTAAAAAGTATTGTTCTATATTTTTATAGGAACCTACATATTCTCTATAGTTATATAAGCCTACAGTATAATCATCCAAACCAACCTTGTTATAGTAAATTCCAACTAAAAAAGACCTATTTCCGCGATAATGAACAACTGAATTACTGTGCGGGTCATAGTAACCTGTATTTCTAAATTTGTTTTCTGTAATCTTAAAGGCTTGATGGAAAAAAATTTTCAGTTTTCTTTTTTGGGTTAATTTATTTTTTATTAAAACTTTTCTTAAAAAAATGCTTTCTTCGTTATAAACTATACTTTCTATTTTTATACTAATGTTCTCCTCCTTAATAAAATAAGTGGATATAGATTTTAATGAAATGCTACTTTGTTTTATATTAACTAAATAATTATGTAACCAATATATTTTTTTATCTACAGCTAGTGCAATATAATGTTTTAAACCTAAAGTATGTTCCTCCAGACCTGCATAAGGAAAATAGAGATCTTTCACTAATCCCTTTTTATCAAATAAAACTAATAAATTGCCATTGCCTATTGAAGAAGTTCTGGGCATATAAACTTAAATTTACCGTTTGGCATTTCTTTCTAGCATTTTTATATTTCTTTGAGTATAAAGTTTAGCCTCACCAGGTGTTCTAGCTTTATACATAGCTTTGGCTAAACGCTCATTTTCAAATACATCTTTTAACCAATTAAAAAAATCATTTTTTTCTCTATTAACAAACCTTTCAAATTCTTGTTGTGACGCCACACTGAAAAAGTCTAAAAGATCGTAAATGTTTTTTAATACCCTATTTTTGTCTATATAAAAATACCTCTGATCTGGAGCGTCAGCTAACATTTTTTTTGCTTTTTCTTTATTTACATAAATTGCCATTTCACCGCCTCCTTAATAAATTTGATTTTAAATCAATTAAAACATTGTTAAAGTTATTAAAGGCCTCATACGGGCTTTGGTAAGGACTAAAATACTTATGAACACTACCATCGTTAAACCATTTAGTACACATATAATAAAAATGGTCGCTTGTCTGCAAATTACGCCACAGTTTAATTATATATTCATTTCCAGAATTTAAAACATCTTTCTCTAGCAAATAAAGCTTATGTAAAGAATCTCTTTGCAAGGAGTTATCTACCCATGCAGAAATATCTCTTTCAGTATCGGCCCAAGATATAATAAAGGGGGAAGAAACAACCCCTTTTTTAGATAAATATTTGTTTACTTGACTAACTTTTAAAAATTTATATCCAAGTCGTACTGCTTTTTTTATAAAAGCCTCTAAGAAATTAAATATTCCTGTATCTTCCCATTGATGTTCTCCAAAAGTTTCATAATCCATAAATAAATTAATAATTTCCCCTGGGGTATTGTCTATCCAGTGTAAATACTTTTCGGCAGTTAGTGGATACTCATTCCAATTTCTATTACTAAATCTAAATGCAATATCATCACTAAGCTTATAATTCTTTAATAGTAGATTGATACCTTTATTAGTATTCGTCTGGTATAAATAGTTAGGAGAACGCCAATAAAGTACTTTTTCTGTACCTTCAGCTAAGATACCTTTATAACCAAGGTCTTCTACCAGTTGAGCTATATTGTCAGAATAAATAAGTTCTGTATTTCTAAAATAAGTAGGGGTTTGATTAAATAAGTCTTTTATAATCTTTTTATGAAGGATAACTTGCTCTTTAAATTCTTTAAGAGAATAAAGTGAAGCTAAACTGTGGTAATATGTTTCAGAAATTATCTCCACCTTTTTGGTTAAAACTAAACTTTTAAAGGAATCTAAAACATCTAAATCCCAACAGTTCATTTGTTCCAAAATAGTACCAGTTATAGACAAATTTAAATGGAAGTTCTTATATTTTTTTAGGGATCTTAAAAAAATACGATTAGCAGGAATATAAGATTTTTTTGAAACCTTATTAAATATTTGCTTATTTTTTAAAGAGAAATAATCAGAAGTAGTCCCAATATCAAATATATTATAATTCTTAAGCCTAAATGGTTGATGAACATGTAAATATAAGCAAATATACTTTTTTTGCATAGCTTAAATGTGTTTACTCATTAATTTTTTATAAAGGTATGCCAAACTTTCTGTAGTGGTTTCCCACGTTATATTTTTTAATTCTCTTTTATGTTTGTCTACAAGGGATTTCCTTAGATGTCTTTTCCTCAAAAGCTCGTAAATTTTTTTTGAAAGTAAATCAGTATCCCAAAAGTCTACTTTTATACTAGAACGAAGCACTTCCCCAACACCCGACTGCTTAGATACAATTATAGGAGTATCAAAATAAGCAGCTTCCAAAGCAACTATTCCAAATGGTTCCGAGAGCGAAGGCATAACAAAAACATCGGCACGTTTTAATAAACTATCTCTAAAAACACCTCTTAAAAAATTGGTAAATATTATATTTCCGGTTAATCCGTAATTACAGGCCTTTTCAATCATAGATTCATACATATCACCATTTCCTACAATAACAAAGATAGCTTTTGGGTCTTTTTTTATTGTCTTTTTTGCAGCCTCTAACAAAAAATAAGGGCCTTTTTGATGTGTTATACGACCTAAAAAAACAACTAATGGGTTGTTTAGATTAACAGGGTAGAGACTTTTATAAGATAAATCCACATCAGCCGCATTATACATTACAACAATTTTGTTTAAGGGAACATTATAGTATTTGTTAACTATCCTTTTTGTATAATTACTAACCACAACCACTGCATCAGCAAAATGCATACCCTTTTTTTCTATTTCATATTTACGAATATCCATAGCAAACTCGGGAGAACGATCTAACTCTGTAGAATGTATATGTACTATTAACGGCTTATCAGTAAGTTCCTTTATTTTAATACCCGCTTCAAAAGTCATCCAATCGTGCACATGAATAATAGAAAAATCCTGTTTTTTACTGGCCTCTACCATAGACTGTGTAAAATTTTCTATCTGGGCATCAAAAGTAGGGTTTAAATACTCTAACATGTATCCCCTAGTGTATAAATTTTGCTGCTTCTGGTTAGAATATATGGATGATGTAGAACAATTAGAAGTATTATCAAAATCATCCGAAAAAATTATTTTCATATGTGTATGAGGGTATACTAATTTTTTTGGCAACATAAAAGTAATATTAAAACCTTTTTTTACCAAAGCCTTAGTCATTCCCAAACAAGCAACTCCTAAACCCCCACTATTATGCGGAGGTAATTCAAAGGCAAGCATAAGTATGTTATTTTGTTTGGGCATCAAGTTCATTATAGCCTTTTATAGCCAAGTTGCAAGACAATAGACATCAAGCTGATGGTGTTTATTTAAATTGGAGGCGGGGATAAGCTTCGCAGGTATTGTTATATTGTTCTTTTTCAAAACTCACACTGTTTATATTTGTACTAAAAAGTCTCCTAATTTTAAAGAATAAATCCGTCAATCCTTTAATGGTTTCCTTTTCTCTACTTTGGTTTAAACACTCCTCTAAATTTATTATTTTTCTTTTTTGAGATTTACAAAAACTTTTTCCACTATCCCCATTTGGCTTATTGTCTAAAAGACCAAGCCTTACATAGTTCTCTGAAAAAGTATCCACACACGTTTTAGTATTTTTAAAAATAGGGTAAATTTCCGCAAAAAATAAATAAATAATTAAAATAAATATACCTAATGAAATATATTTAAACATATTTTTATTTTAAACTATCTATGTTAAAAAGTCATTTAAATAAAACGTATATAAGAAAGCCTATAAAAAGTTTTAATCTTCAAATTGTAATAAAAAATCACTTGTTAAAAGTATAGAATCTCCAGATTTTAAGGAACCTTTTAACAATGTCTTAAATAAAGCAGCATAAATAGGTTTTTCTAAAAACGTTCTAAAAATCTGGCCTCTCATTCTTTAAAATAATAGGAAACGATTTAATCAATTTAAATAAATAAATAAATATATAAAATTGCTTTTTATTTTTGCATAGATATTGAGTGCTCTTGCTCTTTGCCAGTAAACAAATCTTTTATTTTATAAACTTTTCTTTTATGCTCTAAACTACCAAATATTAATAAATAATTAAATTTCCTTTTATTTGCTATTCGCAAAGCAGATACCAGACTTTGTTTATCTAAAGACACCTCTACAAAATACCCTTTATTACGCAGATTAGAAACTAGCTTTTGATACTCAGATAATAAATTTAAATCTAGTAAGGGTGCATATATTTTTTTAAAGGTGGGTTTATTAAATTTATCGAATAAATCCCAAGAATCTATAAAAAGTCTTAAGGGCTCATCACCCGGGGCACATCCAACCGCAGGCATATCGGAAACACCGAACAACTTGCCCAAATTATTATATCTGCCCCCCCCAAAAAGAGAACGATTATTTTTTTTAGAAAGATCAAAAAATTCAAATATCAAACCATCATAGTAGTCAAAACCTCTAACAATATTAGGTGTAAAAACTAAATAATCTCCAAAACCCAGTTCCTTTAAAGTTTTTATTATTTTATTTGTATAAATAAAACCACTTGAAGCTTCTATTTGTGGAAAGGTATTTATTAGGGATTCTATATTATTTAAGTGCATAAAGTTTAATAAAGTATCAATAGAAGAGTTTTTTATACCCAAATCAACAAGCTTCTCTATAAAAATATCTTGGGATAACTTAGAATACTTATCCAATAATCTCAAAACAGGTAACAGCAAGGATTTATTTATATTTGCCAAATCTAAAACTATAGAATTTAAGAGTTTTCTATTATTAATATAAGCTTTAAAAGAGTTTTTAGGTGCACCTAATTTAAACATTATTTCAAAAGCAATATGCAAAACCTCTACATCTGCTAAATAAGAATTTGAACCTAAGATATCATAGTTTAATTGCCAAAATTCCCTGTTCCTCCCTCTTTGTGGTTTTTGGTTCCTAAAAAAATTGGCTATGCTAAAATATCTAATGGGTTTGGGAAGTGTATTATATCTTCTAGATATCATCCGGGCTAATCCAGGTGTCATCTCCGGTCTTAATGCTAATTCTCTACCAGCTTTATCAAAAAAAGAGTAAAGCTCTTTTTCACCCACTTCGTCTCCTGATTTCTCCTTATATAGTTTAGAAATCTCTATAGTAGGTGTTAAATACTCTTCATATCCAAATTTTAAACATACATTTCTCCATATATCAAAAATCTTCTTCCTAATTTTGAATTCTTCCGGAAACCAATCATAAAAACCTTTTAAAGGCTTATTTGGTAATGTTTTCATAAGGAAATTATATCATACAAAAAACGCTATACCCATCTAGCATCTTGCCTAACAAGTACTTTTTTAGCAATTTTAGGATTATATAGCAAATTCTTTAAAACAAGCTCTAGTCGGGCAGATTGGCTACCTTTAAAAAGAAATATATCTTTATTGGTAGGTTTTATCTGGTTATTTATGTAATCTAGTACTTCTTTGTGCGTTTCAAAATACTTATAAGGTATCTTTTTTTGAATAAAAAAAGAGCTTTTAGAATAAAGCAAGGATTTAGAACCAACCAATATCACCAAATCAAAAAAAGCAGAATATTTACCTATAAAATCCCCTACAGATATATGACTTTGTTTTTCATAAATACCAAGTTCCGCCATATGACCTAAGACAATAAACCGTCTAGAAAAGTCCTTACCTTCTACATAATTTTTATAAGCTTTTAACGAAGCTAGAGTAGAAACACGAGAAGCATTATATGTATCATCTATTAAAGTACTACCACCCATACCTTTTAAAATATTAAACCTTCCTTTTTCGGGTTTCAGAGACATTAAAGACTTTTTAGTAACAGAACACCCATAATATTTAGAAACAACAACGGCAGCATTTGCATTTGTTTTTTGATGTATACCTATTAAGTTTGGAGTACCCTTATAAACAATAGAATTTTTAGAAGGAATACCATAAGGAATTTTCTTAATTGTTTTAAAAGAATCAGCTACAGAAACCACATCTTTAAAACTAGAATTAAAAAATAAAACTCCCTTTTTAGGATCTAGCGTTTTAATTAGTTCACTCTTTGCTTCCTTTATATCTTCCAATGTACCTAATTTTTCGGCGTGTGATTCACTTATATTAGTTAAAACTACTGAATCAGGTTGAATAAAAGTACCTGTCTCAAACAACTCCCCTTTTCTATCCATACCACACTCCGCGATAAAAAAATCAGCATCAGTTTTTAAATCATTTAATATGTTTACAGCCAATCCCAACTTTGTGTTTAAATAACCTAAATAAGCGTTATACTTATTCTTAAGTAATTTGTATATATACCTAGATGTGGAAGTTTTACCTACCGAACCAGTAATTGCAATAACTATAGGTTTGATTTCCTTAAGTTTTTTTACTGCAATATCGTATAAATCTGACTCTTCAATAATACCTTTTGCTCCATTTTTTAGAGCTGACTCAATATAATCATAACCATTAAAGTTCTCCCCTTTAATGGGAACAAAATAATCCCCCTTTTTAATTAAACGTGAGTCCAAACAAACTTTTATATCTTTCCAATTATTTTTCATCATAAATAAAATCTATCTTAGCACCGATAGAATTTAAATTTGTAATTAAATCATAATGCCATTTACTAACAGAATAAGAGCTTAATAACCTACTTTCACCCTTTATACCAAGCATTAATAGTAAAAACACATCACCAGGGTGCAAAGCAGGAGAACAATTTATAGTGGCAGGCATAAGGTTTTTACTAGAAGGTATGAAAAAATGATGTAAATCCGCTACAAATACATCTATTCCTAGTTTTTTTAAAGCCATAAAACCATAGCTTCTTTCATCAGACATCCAATCATGAACCAATATTCTACCTTCAGCTATAGAAAACAATGCAACCAAATATGGTAAGCTATCATACCTTATTCCAGGAAATATTTGAGGATAAAAAACATTGGTAATGTTTCGCAAAGAAGACTTTTTTGTGGTTATATCACCTAACTTATAGGGCTTTTTAGACATTACCTTAACTTCAATGTTTGCCCCCATCCCTTTAATAAGATTTAATTCTGGTTCTAAAAAATCTAAAGGAATATTTTTTATAGTTATGCTAGATTTTGTAATCAATCCAGAAGAAAGATAAAACAATGATTCTGAGACATCTGGAATAGGAGAATATTCAACAATCTTTTTATAATAAGAATTACCTTGTACAACAATTGTAGGAGTTCCTACCCCAGAAATAGAAACACCAAGCTTTTTAAGATATAAACAAACATCTACAACAGGAAAATCCATGGAAGATTTTTTAATAATAGTGGTTCCGCTTAACTGTGAAGCTGCCAAAATAGTATTAATAGTAGCAGTATTACTAAATTCAGCAATAAACACTTCCCCAGGAAAAACATTTTTAAAATCTGCGCTTAAGATGTTTCCCTTAAAGCTAAAACGAGCCCCTAGCTGTTCTAAAGCATTAAGATGTACTTTTAGACTTGGATTTATAGCATAAAGACGCTCTTGTATAGGCAACTCAATATTAGTAATTTTCTTAAATAAGCTACCTAAAATAAGTAAAGAACTAATAGGAAAATCTTCTTTAGATATGGAAAGATATTGTTTATTAATAACAGAAGGTATGTCACTGCCAACTACAAGAATATCTCCATTTGATTTTAAAGTATATTTAATGCCTAATGATTTAAAAAAAAGTAAAATTCTGTCCATTTCAGGAAACATAGCAATATTTTTTATAAGTGTAGTACCACTATTTAATAACGAAGCATATGCAAGAGATACACTACTTATGCGAGAAGATCTAACAGACAAACTACCAGAAAGAACTCTCCCACCACTAATGTGTAAATTTAAAGAAGGCTCTGATAAAGAAATTAGATTTTTCCCAAGTATTTGGCTAATTTTCCTAAGCATTAATGTAGTTAAATTTTGTTCCCCTTTCTCAATCCTTGCAACAGCACTTTGGCTAGTATTTAAATATTTAGCAAATTCCTTTTGAGTTAATCCCTTGCTTACCCTATATTTAGAAATAAGAAAACCCAAATTTTTTAAATCTAGTTTTTTACTCATATTTATTGACATTATAACATATAAGTTATATAGTCAAGGCTATGAGGGAAGTAATTATTGTAAATGGAGGAAAACCATTATTTGGCAAAGTAAAACCTATACCAAACAAAAACGCCATATTAACCTTATTGCCAGCAAGTATATTAACTAGTAAAACAGTAGTTTATAAAAATGTACCTAAAAGTCCCGACGTATTAAAAATGATAGAAATACTTAAAATTTTAGGTGCAAAAATAAAAGTGCCCAAAAACTGGAGAGAGGATAAAGGAGGAACAATTAATATAAATACAAAAACCATCAATAGTTACAAAATAGATTATGGGACAGGAAAAAAGTTTAGAGCTAGCATATTATTAGCAGGCCCCTTGTTAGCTAGATTTGGCAAAGTATTCTTACCGCTACCGGGAGGCTGCTCACTAGGTGCAAGATCAATAGCTACACATATAGACAATTTCAAAAAAATGGGGGCACATATAAAATATAAAAAGGAGGGTGTACTTATAGAAATAAAAACACCACCTAAAAATGTGTTTATATGGCAAACAGAAACCAGTGTAACCGCTACGGAAAACTTAATTTTATATTTATCCGGAATTAAAGAAAAAAATACTATCTTTAATGCAGCAAGTGAACCCCATGTAACACAATTAGAAAAAATGTTAATAAAAATGGGAGTAAGTATACGGGGTGTAGGATCAAATAAATTACAAATCCAAGGAAACAAGACAAGAAATATTAAAGGTACTACAGTACATATAGACCCCGACTTTGTAGATATAACGGGATTAATAATTGCGGCTAGCATTACGAAGGGTAAAATGACAATTGTAAACTCTTATAAACAAGAAATTATGGGGGGCATAATACAAATACTTAGAAAATTTGGTGTTAACATAAAAATTAGAGATAAAGATATAATTATTGATGGGGAAAAACAAGAATTAAATATACTTAAACACTTAGATGAGTTGCCCTTAGCAAAAAAAGGATTACCAAAGATAGTTGCGCAACCCTGGCCCGGCTTTCCTGTAGACGCATTACCAGCATTGGTTGTATTAGCCTGTAAAAGCAAAGGGGAAGTATTAATTCAAAATTGGATGTACGAAACTGGCTTACATTTTGCAAATATATTAAACAGTATGGGTGCGAATATTTTTATTAGCGACCCACAAAGAATAATTGTAAAAGGACCCGTAACCTTTAAAGGAGAGTTTGTTACAGCACCAGGTATAATACAAGCAACATATGCCTTGTTCTTAGCTGCTTTAAGTACCAAAGAGAAAACTGTAATAGAAGGAGCAGAAATACTTAAGAGGAGATATCCAAATATATTTAAATTATATAGAAAACTAGGAGCAAAAATTCAAGTAAAAAAAATTAAAAATGCTTATTAGCAAAAATGCTAGTTTAAAAAGATTAAATGGCTTTAAAACAAATATAACAGCTAAAAGGTTAATAGTAATAGAAAACCCTAAAGATATTAGAAAAATAGACATAAAAGAAGATTTTTTTATATTGGGAAAGGGTTTTAATACTCTTTTTGCTACAAAATATTTTAAAGGAGATATATTAAATATAAACATAAAAGGTATTAAAGTAATAAAAGAAAAAAATAATTATGTTTATTTAAAAATAGGAGCTGGAGAAGATTGGATAAACCTTGTAAAATACTGCGTTAATAAAAATTGGGGAGGTATAGAAAATTTAGCATATATACCAGGAACTGTAGGAGCTGCAGTAGTACAAAATATTGCGGCTTATGGCGGAAATCTTCAAGATGTTCTTATTAAAGTTAAAACAATAGATACCAAAACTAAAAAGGGGGAAACCTACCTAAAAAAAGAATGTGATTTTGGTTATAGAACCAGCCTATTTAAAAAAGAAAAAAACAAAATAATTACATATGTATATATAAAATTGAGCAAAAAACCTAAAATAAATACAAATTATTTTGAAAAAGGTATAAGAAAAAACTCTATTAAAGAATATTTACAACAACATTTTAAAAAGCCTTATAAAGTAAAAGATATCGCAAAAGCAATAACAGACATAAGAAAAAGTAAATTACCAGAACCAAACAAAATACCTTCTTGTGGAAGCTTTTTTTTAAACCCTATAATAAGCAAAAAAAAATATAATTATCTAAAAAAGAGATATTCAGACATTCAAGCATACCCTCCCACAAAAAGATTAGTATATACAAATAACATAAAAAAATACAAAAAGGTAAAAATATCTGCAGGACAATTACTAGATAAAGCAGGTTGGCGAGGAAAATGGATAAAAAATTGTGGGTGCTACCATAAAAATGCTGCTATTGTTGTAACCAATAAAAAAGCTACTGGAGAAGAATTATTAAAATTTACAAAAACTTTAAAAAGAAGTATAAAAAGTAAATTTAATATAGATTTAAAAGAAGAGGTAGTTATAGTAAATTAACGAATACCTATTTATTTTATATGTATAGTATAATAGGTAAATAATTGATAGAAAACACTAAGGCGCAGTGGCGAAGTGGAAACGCTGGGGTCTGCAAAACCTCGATGCGAGGGTTCGATTCCCTCCTGCGCCTCCAAGTAAACTATTGACACTCTACCTATTAGTCTGCTATAAACTATAGTGGTTAAATTATTAAGTAATAAGTTTAAATTAAAAATTATGAGTGTAAAAGTAAAACCACTTGCAAATAGAGTATTAATATTACCTTTAGAAGAAGAATCAAAAACATCATCTGGAATATATATACCAGAATCGGCAAAAGAAAAGCCACAAAAAGGAAAAGTTGTAGCTGTAGGACCAGGAAAGTTTGAGCATGGGAATCTTATAAAACCTGGTGTAAAAGTAGGAGATGTTGTTATTTTTAAAAAGTGGGGTGGAGAAGACATAACTATAGAAGGAACAGAATATAAACTAGTAGAAGAAGATGATATTTTAGCAATTGTACAACAATAGAGTATTAAATTTTAATTATAAAAACTATGGCAAAAAAAGTAATTTACGGATCAAATGCAAAACAAAAACTCCAAACAGGAGTAAATATGATAGCTAATGCAGTAGCTGTAACTATGGGACCAAAAGGTAGAAATGTAGCACTTTCTAAATTTGGGAGCGCTACTGTGACCCACGATGGTGTAACTGTAGCTAAAGAAATAGAAGCTAAAGACCCATTCGTAAATATGGGAATACAAATGCTAGCAGAGGCAGCCAGTAAAACAAACGATGTTGCGGGAGATGGTACTACAACCGCTACTGTTTTAGCACAAGCAATTGTAGAAGAAGGATTAAAAGTAACTACAGCAGGAGCAAACCCAATGATTATAAAGAGAGGATTAGAAAAAGCGGCTAAAAAGGTTGTGGAACAAATAAGCTCACAAGCCAAACCTATAAAAACAAAAGAAGAGAGAGCAAGAGTAGCTACAATTTCATCACAAAGCGAAGAAATAGGTAAATTAATAGCAGAAGCTCTAGAAAAAGTAGGGGACAAAGGGGTTATTACTACAGAAGAAAGCCAAGGATTAAATACATATATTGATGTAAAAGAAGGTATGGTTATTGATAGAGGATATATATCCCCTTACTTTGTAACAGATTCAGAAAAAATGGAGGCAGTAATTGAAGATGCACATATATTAATAACTGACAAAAAGATATCATCTATGCAAGATATATTACCTATGTTAGAAGAGTTGGTAAAAATAAGTAAAAACTTTGTTATAGTTGCAGAAGATGTAGAAGGAGAAGCTTTAGCAACATTAGTAGTAAACAAGCTAAGGGGTACATTTAATGCACTAGCTGTAAAAGCACCTGGATTTGGAGATAGAAGAAAAGAGATGCTTCAAGATTTGGCAATACTCACAGGAGGGACATTTATAAGTGAAGAGTTAGGCAGAAAATTAGACTCAGTAAGAGTAGAAGATTTGGGAAGGTGTACAAAGGTGGTAGCAACAAAAGACGAAACATTATTTTTAGGAGGAGCTGGAGATAAAAAAGAAATAGAAAAGAGGGTTGCACAAATTGAAAAACAAATTGAACAAGCAAATAATGATTATGATAAAGAAAAACTACAAGAAAGATTAGCCAAACTAGCAGACGGAGATGCAGTAATTAATGTAGGTGCAGCAACAGAAACAGAATTAAAAGAAAAAAAATACAGAGTAGAAGATGCAGTAAATGCCACTAAAGCAGCAATAGAAGAAGGAGTAGTACCTGGGGGTGGGATAACGCTTATAAAAGCAACTAAAGTTTTAGACGACTTAAAATTAGAAGGAGATGAAAAAATTGGTGTAGAAATACTACAAAGGGCGTTAGAAAAACCCTTTAGAAAAATATTGCAAAATGCTGGAGTAGATGCAGGATACTATTTAAACCAAGTTAGAGAATCTAAAGGAGATGAAGGATTTGATGTTATGAGCATGAAAATGGTAAATATGATTGATGCAGGAATAATTGATCCAGCAAAAGTTACTAAAAGCGCTGTAGAAAATGCAGTAAGTGTAAGTATAAATATTTTAACAACCGAAGCATTAGTTGCAGAAGTTAAAGAAGAAAAAGAAAAAGGAGACTTGAATGGGTCCACCGGACCTGCAAGCATGCCCAATATGGGAATGTAATTTAAATTGTAGAAATACATTTAAGGAGATTAAATATAGTTAATTAAGAAATAGAATAAAAAACCTCCCCGTAAAAGGGGAGGTTTTTTAGTAGTAGTGTATATACAACATTATACTTACTTAGCAATAACTTTAATTGTAGTGCCTTTTGCTTCACTTGTTTTAGGTATAGATATCTTAATAACACCATTTTTAACCTCCGCTTTGGCTTTTCCGCCTTCTACTTGAGTAGGCAACTGTAATTCATAATTAAAGGAAGTTTGTATATTAGAATAATATACTTTTTTATTTTTATCCTCTTTTTCCTCCTTTTTAGCAGATCCTGTTATACGTAAAGTGCTCCCATCAATGCTTACGTTCACATCTTTAGGATCAACACCATATACAGGAGCCTCAACTACAACACTCTTATTAGTCTCATATAATTTAATGGGAGCCTCTACAGACCTACTAAAAGTTGGAAAAAAATCATCTAAATCACTAAAGCTTGGAAAAGAACCAAACCAAGCCGCTAAGGGATTTGAATATTTTTGTATAGCCATAAATTTCACCTCCTTTTAAAGAAGAAATTTATCACTACATTTTTAGTATAGTATTTTTTATCAATCTGTCAAGTGGTCTGATAAAAATTATTGAGTATTTTTACAGAATAATCATTTTTAAAAAAAAGTATCCTTTTTAAAGTAACTACTTCTGTTGTAATCTTAGAACGCATATATAAATATTGTATTGAATAGAACATATATTCAATAGGTAAAAACAATAGGGAAATAATACTAAAGGATTTACAAGAAGTATTTTTAAATTTAAATATTTTAAAATTAGGTAGATAATTCAATACCCACATATTATTAAATAAAAAGAGTTCATAGTGACTTTCTTTATTTATTAAGGTTTTCATACGAACAATCTCATTAGCTATATATACATTTTCATTTTCCCATTTTAAAAAATCTTGCGAAATATATATATTGGGACAATAGGGTAGGCGATATATTTTTTTAATTTTTAGGTATAACCAAACAAAAAAACGTCCTATCCATAAAAAATTCTTTTGCATTATAAAAAACAAATCCACGTCGTAATACAACGAGGGATTATTTGCAGCAACACTACCAGTGATACCTATATATTTAATAAAAAACAACTTTCCTAAGAATTTTAAATCTTTCTCCGCTTTTGCAATAATCTTTTTAACCTTTACCTGAGAAGTTTCCCGATTATATACCCAAGTGGGGGATCTCTTTAGCATATAATAATCTTTTATTTTTACTATTTTCTTTTTTTTAGTCAGAGATGCAAGATGTTTATTTACAATGTCAAAACTTGTTTTTTTTGGATAAATTAAATAATTATATACTTCATAAGACGTTAAAGGATATTTAAATTGGTGAGAATATCTAAGAGTATCTATAATTGCTGTATTTAATGACATAGTACATAAATGTTTAAATAAAGTTATCCAAAGCTTTATTTACAAGAGTATCAGCTTCTTTATTTTTAAATCTAGGAATATGTATAAAATCTACCTTTTTAAAGGATTGTGATAAATCTAAAACTTTAAAAAAAAGAGGTCGTAATTTAATATTTTTAACTTTATATTGTCCGTTTAATTGCTTAACAACCAATTCACTATCTAAAAAGCAAAGCAATTTTTGAGAAAATCCAGTAGATAAAACATCCTTTAGGCCCTCTATTAGTGCAGTATACTCTGCAATATTATTAGTAGTAATTCCTATTTTTTTTCCTTTAGAGAGAACTTTTGAACCATTTAAATAAAAGATATATCCTATAGCAGCAGGTCCAGGATTACCTCTACTACCCCCATCAGTAAATAATAAAGCCTTTTTACTTTGTGGAATCATAATAAAAACGTCTTAATAATAAAGAAATAGAACTTAAAATCAGAAAAAAACTAAAAGATAATATAAAGATCTTAACAGGCGATATACCTGCTTTATAAGAATAGTTGTAAAAATCTAAAGGTTTTAAAGTTACATCAAGATTTTGGGGAAGTATAGAAACTAAAACAAGGTTTAGATTATCTTTTATAACTTTTTGTGTTTTAATTAAGTCTAGTTCTTTTTTACTAACCAATTTTATATTTAATAAACTATCTCCATTTGTTTTTGACAACATGTAAATAAGAGTGGAATTTAGTTCTTTCTGAACAGCATTTTTAAAATCATTTTGTGAAGCAAATAAGGATATACTATTAGAAATGGTTGAAGAAGTTTGTCTTTGGTAAAAACCATTGTAATCATAAAAATCAGATCCTGTTTTAAAATAAGGTACAATAGAATAATTTAAGCTAGTAACATAAATTGGAGGTATCTTTATATAAACTAAAGTAATTATTATAGCTATTAAAAGGGATAATAATATACTAAGTACAAAACTATTAAGTTTTAGAAATGAAAACATATCTATATTATAAAGCTTATAAAGGAATAAAGGAATTAAAAAAACAAATTGGTGGAGATGGGGAGAGTTGAACTCCCGTGTTAATAAAAACCCATTAAAAAGTATTACAAGCTTTTACAATTTAGACAAAAGTCTAAATAAAATCTAAGGTTAAAACCTTACAAAAATGGTTAGTATTTTTTAGAGTAGGCCTTACTAACCAAAAGCACTACCCTATTTTGGCGTTTATAATACCTCTTAATCCTAGCCAAAAAAAAGATTAAGAAGCACTTCAACTTAAGCAGCTACGAGAGCTGGCTGTTGAAGACGTGCTGTTTTTTTTGCACTTATACTTTTAGCCCTTTTTAGGAGTTGGCTAAGCTCCGCTTGCTTTTTAATGAGCATTTTATTAAGCAAAGCCAAGTACATCCCCAAATTCAAACACAATTCTAACATAAAAATATATAAAATCAATAATTACTTTATGGGCACATTAATATGAATTGGATTTTCTATTAAATAATTTTTTGAAAAATCTATTTTATTAGGTAAATATAAATTTAATGTAAAATCAAATGCTTTTGTACCAGGTTGTTTGGGCACAAAGATAGAATAATACTTTTGTGGTGGCGGAGTGTCTTGTTCATAAGAAACTGTTACAATAACTTTAGAATTTAACGGTACTGCAAAAGGAATTTGCAAATGTAGAAAATCATTTTTTAAAGGAAGAGTAGTAAGCCTGCGTAAAATATTTAAATCTTTAGCATTAGGCTGAGTTAATAATGCTTTAACAACAGTAGCGTTAGATGGTATAAGTATATTTAAAAGACCTTTATATATCCCATAAGGCCATACTGTATCTTTAGAAGGGTTTTCTAAGGTAATTACTAAATCATTTATTTTTAAATTTCTCCTTAAATCATACTTAACATTAAGAGAAACTTTCTTCTTTGTAAGTTTATTTACTTTATTTTCAGATAAAGAGCTTTCTAAAATATATAAATAATCATAATCCTTAGATAAATTCCGAGAACTTAAATTATCTAAATCAAAAATATTTAAAACCTTTTGGTACGCAGGTTCTTTAAGATATAAAAGTAATTCCTTTTTATATAATAAGTCTAAAAAAACATTAATTAATTTTAAATAATTATCAGGATTATTTTTTAAATACTCTAGATAACGAGAACCAAGAACATTTAAAAAGTTTGATTTTTGGCTAGAACCAGAATAATAATTTTTTTCTGCAAATTCTTGAGCTAACACATCAAAATTTTCTTTGTTTATTTCGGTTTTATAAGTACCCAAATAAATAGGACCACTAGTAGTTAAAAGTTCTTTTATAATATTTGAATTTAAATAAACAATCCCATCTATATCTGTATTTAAAGCTTTTTCAAAATAATAAAATGCGTATTTATTTCTTAAATCAGGATCTAAAATTAACCCCAAATCTCTAGAAAATATATAAGGACTATCTATATGTTCAACAAGATTTGGAGGGGTTTTCATTAAAATTTCAGGATAATTTTCATTTAAAAAACCGTCTATATTGTAAATATCGTCAAATTTATAATCTATAATTTTAAAATCTCTAACTTTTACCAAGGCATAAGAACCTATAAACCCACCTGTGGGTCTTATCTCATTAGAATTTTGAATAAGAACAACAAAATTAGACTCTTTTTTAAAAAGAGGTAACAAGTCTAATAAATCTATATATTTAGGTAACTTTTCGGAGAATAAAAAGGAATATTTATCAAAAAAAACAGATTCTCTAGAAAAAAGAAAATATTTGGAATTGACTTTTGAACCAAAATTCAAAGATAAAGAAACAAGCTCTTTTATGTTATTCAAAACATCTTTATTAGGAGAATTAACCATAAAATAGTTGTTTTTAAATAAAGAATATGCTTGTAAACCATAATAAATAGAGTCATATACATTCCTATAATTGTTACCATATTTGGTAGGTAAATAGGTATTTCTGAGTCTATTTATATAAACTAGAGATTTAGCATAATCTCCTTTTTTATAGTATTTATAGAACAAGTAATTATTTCCTAAGAAATCGAGAGAAAGTAAAAATAAAATTAAGAAAAACAAAGCTATTACAGAACCAAATATCTTTAATAAATATACTTTATTTAAATTTTTTAAGTTTCTTGCAAAGGTTTTAATATTAAATGAACGTCTTTTCTGTTTACGTAAAGGTTTTTGTTTTAAAGAACTTATGCTTTTAGAGTCTTTAATAATTTGTGAGATATATTTTTTTAAAGTTATTTTAGGATAAAAGGATATAAGATCATTATTAGAAAAATTTATAATCTTGTCATTGGTAGACTCTACTTCTGTATATAAAGGCTCGGGTATAAAAAAAATTTTTTCTTTTATTTTGTATACAACTTCTTCTTCTGTTACTTTACTTAATGTTATATTAAATATTTTACCGGATATATTATTTGCCCTAAGTATTTTCTTAATTGCTGTAATAACATCATGCTTACTTATAAAATAATAAAAAGACTCATTTATGCTGTAAGTTACCCTTCCATGTAAAAGTGCTTCTTTAATTTTTTTATGTATTAAATTCTTTTTATTTTCAATAATATTACCAATACGTATGCAATTAATATGGTATTTTTTAGAAAAAATATAAGCCAGACGTTCAATAGTTTTTATATTTTTATTTTCGTATAAAACATCTTTGGATTTTAAATAAGAAATTCTAGAAAGTATAATTACCCTACCATTAGGATATTTTTTAAAAAAATCTTTTAAAACCCTTATAACAGTCTTAGGCTTTAATGTAGGTGTTACATTTACAATTAATAAATCATATCTTGTAGGTAAGTTTGTTAAAAAACTAATATCTTTAGATGAATTAAATAAAATAACCATAAATGGGCACGAAATGTATATTAAATTTTACCATTTTATTAGGGTTAATATAAACAAAGAAAGCCATCATTGCTATAGGGTATTAGACATAGAGACTATAGGATATAGTGAGAAGAATAAGCCGAAATTGAGGTAAGAATAGCTCATGTGGATAACTATACGTGTTTGTGTGGATTACTTTATAAACTAAATAGGTTAAAATTAATTTTAATGTCATTTATATATAATCTACATAAATTATTATTCTCTCCTCAAAAATGCCCAATTTGTGCTAGATATTATAAAAACAGCCAAATATGTGAAGATTGTAAAAATACGCTAAGGTTTATATATGAACCTTTTTGTATTATTTGCGAAAAAGAATCATTAGAAGGACGAACGCATATTAATTGCTATAGTAAAACAAAACCAGAAATGTTAATAACTCCCTTTTATTATGAAGGTAATGTTAGAACTTTAATATTAAAAGCCAAATATGCAGGTATTTTTAGTCCTATAAAAGAACTTTTGAACTATACTTTTTTGTTTAAAGAACAATTTGGGTATAATTTAATAACGAGTGAATACGAAGTAATTAGCATTCCTGCAGATAAAGAAAGGTTTAAAAAAAGAGGATACAACTTGCCAGATATTATAGCAAAAGAAATATCCAATAAAATGAATTTAAAATATAAAA
>CAYSYH010000006.1:0-24641 GCA_964435455.1 uncultured Candidatus Saccharibacteria bacterium
TATCCCCAGATCTTTTAAAGAGCTTTTGGATTCTTAAGTAACCCCCAGGCCTATTTTTATTAGCAATAGCTCTTTTAGTTAATAATAAATCAACCAAAACTTTATTATTTCGTAATCTTTTGAGCAATAATCTTCTAGTTTGAAGTGAATCTCCTTTTTTTGCTATAGTCACTAACCTTTCTACATAAGGTTTAACAAACTTTGCCTTTGCCAAGGTAGTAACAATATTTTTATGCTCTATAATAGCTTTAGACAAAGAAAAGCGTAAAGCCCTTATGTGATCGTAATCTCTATTAAGTTTATCCCTTTTAACTCTATGTCTCATAATAAGTTAATCGGTTAACCCTTCTTTTTTAAGTAATTTTCTTATTTCCTGTATAGATTTTTCACCTAAATTACGTACACTTAATAATTGATCTTCATCTAATAAAGCTAAATCTTTTAAGGTAGATACACCATGCTTTTTTAAAGCATTTATAGTACGTGTAGGTAAATTTAATTCCTCTATAAGAATCTCTTTAGCTTTTTGATAACGCTCATCTACAAGCGCACTCTCAGTATCTGTTGTAACATCTTCTTCTAAAACTATGTCTAAATCTGTGGCAATATAACCAAAAAAATCTCTTAACAAAGCGGAAGCATATTTTAAAGCATAAAAGGGCTTCATAGAACCATTTGTAGTTATATCAATAATAAGATTGTCTAATTCTGTATTTTTACCCAAACGTGCATTATCTACAGAATAATTAACAGATAAAATAGGAGAGAAAACAGTATCTAAATAAATAACACCAACTTCAGATGAAGATGACATATACTCTTCTCTAGGAACATAACCAAAACCTTTTTTAATAAAAATCTCAGCTTCAAAAGAAGTAGATGCATCTGTTATAGTACAAATTATCTGATTAGGGTTAGATATACTCACATCAGAAGGTATCTTAATATCAGAAGCTTTTACAGATCCTACTCCTTTTTTAGATATAGTTACCTTTATAGGGTCAAAATCTTCTGATTTAATTTGAAAATGTACTTTCTTTAAATTTAATAATATATTAAATACATCTTCTTTTATACCCTTAATTACTGCGAATTCGTGGGAAGCATTTTTTATATAAACTTTAAAAGGAGCAGATCCTGGAATAGAAGAAAGCAATATCCTACGCAAACTATTGCCTAAAGTATGGCCATAACCTTTTGGTAAAGGACTAATACTATAAATACCTTTAGTATTTTCTTCTTGTAGTTTGTCTAGTTTCATTTTGCTTGGAGCTAACATAATTTTTATATAAATTTATACTATTTTTTTACTATCTTGAATAAAATTCAACTATTAATTGTTCTTTAACATCTTCCGTAATAGAATCTCTAGTAGGTAAGGCCTTTACAGTTAATTCTTTTTTTGTCTTATTCCAATTAAGCCAAAAAACTTCTTCAAAATCAGGTAGTTGTGCTACATCAAAACCTTCAACAGGCTTTATTATATCACCAACATTTATTTGAATGGATGGGGTTTTAACAACTCTACCATTCAATAAAAATTTAGACTGTCCAATCCACTGACGAGCTTGAGCTCTAGTATCTGCTAAACCAGCTCGGTATAAAACATTATCTAAACGTCTTTCTAAAAGTATTAAAAGTTGTTCTCCTGTTAAACCTTTTTGTTTTAATGCTTTTTTATAATAATTTTTAAATTGTCTCTCATATATACCATATAATCTTTTCACTTTTTGTTTTTCCCTTAATTGCAAGCCATATTCGGATAAACGTTTCCTAGAAAGACCGTGTTGTCCAGGAGGTTGGGGCCTTCGCGTAAGAGGATTCTTTTCTGTATAGGTTTTTGCGCCTTTTAAGTAAAGCTCTGTACCTTCTCTACGTGCTAATCTTCCTTTAGGACCTGTATATCTTCCCATAATTATACTCTCCTTTTCTTTTTAGCCCTACACCCATTATGAGGTATAGGCGTAACATCTTTAATACTAACAATTTTTAAGCCTGCACTTTTAAGTGCTTTTATTGCGGAAATTTTTGAGGAACCGGGTCCTTTTGTAATAATTTCAACCGTATTTAAGCCTTTTTCTAAAGCCTTTTTAGCCGCTACTTCAGCTGCTAAAGAAGCAGCATAAGGTGTAGAACGCCTAGCTCCACTAAAGCCTACCACTCCGGGATTTGCCCAAGAAACAACATCTCCCTTATCATTAGTAATACTAATCAAAGTATTATTATAAGTACAAGTAATATAAGCCCTACCCTTAGATGTAATAACAAGGTTACTCTTTTTTTTACTTTTTTTTGTTTTTTGTTTAGACATAACTTAAATTTATTTTTTGGTTAACACCTTCTTTAAACCTCCTACAGCTCTAGCCTTTCCCTTTCTGGTTCTAGCATTTGTACGTGTTTTCTGGCCACGAACAGGTAAACCCTTTGCATGACGGATACCTCTATAGCACCTAATATCTTTTAATCTTTTAATATTATTATTAATCAATCTTCTAAGTTCTCCTTCTGTCCTAATATGTAAAGTATCTATAGCACCTCTAATACTAGTTATTTCAGAATCAGTTAAATCAGACACCTTCTTTTGACCATCCACACCAGCTTTTTCTAGAATTTTTCTAGATGTGGAATACCCTATACCAAAAATATAAGTGAGGGCTAAATATATTTTTTTACTTTTGGGTAAATCAACCCCTAATATTCTAGCCATAAATATTAACCTTGTCTTTGTTTATGTTTAGGGTTTGAGCATATTACATATACTCTACCCTTCCTTTTTACTATTTTGCAATTTCTACAAATCTTTTTAACTGAAGCTCTTACTTTCATAACAAGATTCATTTTATCAAAAAAAATTTTAAAATCTACTTATAAATCTATTTAGCATATCTATATACAATTCTCCCTCTGGTTAAATCATATTTACTAAACTCTAACTTTACTCTATCTCCAGGAACTAATTTTATATAAAATTTTCTTAATTTCCCAGCCACATGGGCTAAAACCTCATCTTCCGAATCTTCTAATTTTATTTTAAAAGTAGCTCCGGGAAGCTTTTCTAAAACAACTCCATCCTTAACAATTATGCCTTTTTTATTTTTATTATTTTCCATAAAACTAAATCAAGGCGAATTTTACCATAAAATAAGCATAAAATCAACCTTTAGTATAATACTACTCGGGCCAGTAAGTTAAGATAACAGGACCTCTGTTAGAAATTAATACTGTATGCTCAAACTGGGCACTAAGTTTATTATCTTTAGTATCTAAACTAAAATTATCTTTACCTATCACAAGTTCTGGACTACCTTGCATATACATAACTTCTATGGCTACTAGTTGATTTTCTTTTAATACAGGTCCTTTGCCTTTTTTACCAAAACAAGGTATTTGAGGCGATTCATGTAGCTTTTTACCAATACCATGTCCAACCAAATCTACAGATACATTATAACCATACCTAGTAATTGTTTTTTCCATAACAAAAGATATATCTCCTACCCTATTACCTGGTAAAGCTTTAGAAATAGCTTTTAAAACAGCTTTTTTCCCCGCTTGTAAAAAATTGGATTGTTTATTTGTTTTCACCTCCCAAGTATAAGATATATCCGAATAAATCCCCTTATAAATAGAACCTAAATCTACAGTTATAATATCTCCTTTTTGTATATAAGAGTCAATAGAAGGTAGCGTATGAACTAATTGATGATTTAAAGATATACAACTAGAAAATTTATATATCCCTTCACCCGTGTCATAATTCAAAAAAGCAGGCGTAGCGTCTAATTCTAGAATACGGTTTTTTATGAATTCATCTATTTTTAAAGTTGTAATGCCAGGCTCCACTAACAAAAAAACTTCTTTTAAAACTTGAGAGCTTATTTGTGCACTTTTTTTAGCCTTATTTAGATCTTGAGAAGTTCTTATTATCATTAAAATGCTTTTTTATTATATAAACAATATTTTTATGTATTTCCTTTATAGAAGGGTTTCCATCTACTTTTACCAAAAGGCCTCTTTTTTTGTATTCATTTAAAATGGGTCCAATATTTTTATGATATAAATTTAACCTATGTTGAATGGATTTAGGTGTATCATCGGGCCTATTCTCTATTTCAGCTCGTTTTATAAGTCTTTTTTTAGATTCTCTTATAGAAGTATTTATAAAGATAACCAAATCTAAATGCTTACCTAATTCTTTAAGTGTATTATCTATCTCTATTAATTGAGACATCTTTCTAGGTGTACCATCTATCACTATACCCTTTTTAGAATTAGATACTAAAGCATTGTGTAATAAATTATTAACTATAGAATCATCTACTAAATCACCATTAATATAGCTTTTATATACTTTAGAATATAAAGGATGTTTTGTATTTTTCAAAACAGATCTTAATGCGTTTCCTGTAGAAAAATGTTTTAAATTAAAATCTTTAGCAATAAGTTTTGCTTGTGTAGTTTTTCCACTGCCTTGAGGACCTAATACAAGAATTATCATACAAAATTACATTAAATCTAAACCATCTAGAGCACCTGTTTTAGAAAGTTTCATTAATTTTTTTTGAATTTCTTTTAAAGCTTTCTTTCTAGCTTTTTTAAAAGCAGGCACATCTTCACCATTAATTTTTACAGACTCAATTTCATAGGTTGCTACAGCACCTTTCGCTACAATTGTAATATTCCCTTCGGTAATTTCCACTCTTATTTCACCTAATTTTTTATTTAAAGCGGAAACCTTTCTTTGAGCAGCTAAGGCTTGGCCAGTTTGTTTTATTTTTCCAAACATAGTTTTATTTAAAATTTAATAATTTGTAGAAATTTTATCATATTCTCGCATTACAACTTGGGCTTCTATTTGTCTTATAGACTCAATAATTACAGATACAACAATTAAAACACCAGTACCGCCAATAGCTAAAGAACTAATATTTAAAAAACTACTTACAATGTTTGGTAATATGGCTATAAGCCCTAAAAATACAGCTCCTATCAAGGTAATTCTAGTTAAAATACGATTTAAATACTTTGCTGTTGCCTTTCCAGGGCGAATTCCAGGAATAAATCCACCCCTACTCTTTAAATCTTCTGCTATTTTTTCGGGGTTAAATGTAAAAGCTGTATAAAAAAATGTAAATATTACAACTAGCATAAAATAAAAAACATTATACAAAAAACTTGAGGTTTGAAAATTATCTATTAAAAAATATCCAATTTGAGAAGGTGTACCACCTAATTGAGTAAGGTAATTACCTATAAAAGAAGGTAATAAAACTAAAGATACTGCAAAAATTATAGGTATAACACCTGCCTGATTTACTTTTAAAGGCAAAAATGAACTACCTTGATATTGATGAGAAGCTGTAGAAGAACTTGCGTATGCAATCTCTATTTTTCTAACAGCTAAATCAACTAAAACAACCCCTCCAACAACAAAACCGGCCATTAAAACAAAGAAAATTATATTAAAAAAATTACCAGATTCTAAAGCTAACAAAAAAGACTGAAAGGAGGAGGGTAACCCAGACAAAATACTAGCAAGTATAAGTATAGAAATACCTTGACCTATATTTTGTTCAGTAATTAAGTCCCCTAACCACATTAAAATAAAAGATCCTGCCATTAATGTAATAATAGTAACAATTAAATCAAAAGGGGTATGGCTTTTAAAGAGTCCTTGTCTAGAAAATAAAAAATAAATACCAAAACTTTGTAGCAAAGCAATGGGAAGAGTTAAAAATTTTGTATATTTATTTATTTTTTCGTACCCATACATACCTTCTTTAGATAATTCTTCTAAACTAGGAACAATAGAAACAAGCATTTGCATAATAATAGAAGAAGTAATATAAGGACCTAAGCCTACCGTAGCTACAGAAAATCTAGATAAACTACCTCCAGAAAACAAGTTTACTAAACCTAAAAGCTGATTAGAAGAAAAAAGTGATTTTAAACTTTCATTATCAATACCAGGTAAAGGTATATGAGCAAAAATACGATAAACTAAAATTAAAAGTAATACAGTAATTATACTTTTTCTTACTTCTGGTATTTTAAGAGCAGTTTTTAAAGTCTTAAACATATAATTTAAATTAGATTAGGTTTTAAATAATCTTAATTTTAAGATTATTTAGCCTTTCCTCCGGCCTTCTCTATACTTTTTAAGGCACTTTTGGAATAAAAAAACCCTACCAAAAACAAAGGTTTATCAACTGGAACATCTTTTAAAACTTTAAAATATTTAGATTTATTATCTTTTACCAAACCTTTTTTAACTAGCAATTTAGGTGTAATTACCTCTCCTTTGTCTGATTTTAAAGAATTTAATACAGAAGTTTTAATTACAGTATATGTAACTTTTTTTAAAGGTTTAAAACCCTTTAAATGAGGGAGGCGTTTTACTAAAGGTAATTGACCTCCTTCAAATCTCAAAGGTACTTTACCTCCACTACGTGATTTTTGACCTTTTTGTCCTCTTAAAGAAGTATGGCCACCGTGACCACTACCAACACCTCTACCTACTCGTGTCTTTTTCTTTTTTTGCCATCTTGGTTTAAGTATATTTGATAAATCCATAATTTTAATAAGAAGTTAATAACTCTATTGTAGCTAAAACATTTAAAGCTTTATTATTAGTTCCTAAAATTTTAGCAGACGCATTTTTTACACCAGCTAATTCTAAAACATTACGTACAGATCCTCCCGCAATTAGCCCAGATCCAGGAGGAGCTGGTTTAATCAATATTTTAGCTGCTCCTTTTTTAATTCTTTTTTCATAAGGAACCGTACCTTCTACAAGTTTTACAGTCTTCAAATTAGTTCTTGCTTTTTTTGAAGCCTTTTGTATAGCTTCAGTAAGAGTTAATGCTTTTCCTATATAGAATCCTATATTACCATTTTTGTCTCCTGCTATAACAAGAGCTGTAAAATGTATGCGATTACCTCCTGCATTCTTTTTAGAAACTCTTTTAACTTGTATTACTTTTTCTTCTAGATTTGATCGTTTTTCCATAATATATTATTAAAATTTTACTCCTGATTCTCTTGCACCTTCTGCAACAGCTTTTACTCTACCGTGATATTTATAACCATTCCTATCAAAATAAACATTTGTTATCTTCTTTTTTAACAAATATTTACCAGCCATTATACCTACTTCTTTAGCTAACTCTAATTTGGAACCTTTTTTGTTGATATTTTTAGTAATAAAGGAAGTTAAAACTCTTCTGTTCTCGTCTAAAACTAAAGCATAAGTATACAAATTACTTTTAAATACCTTTAAAGAATATTTTTCTCTATTCTTTTGGGTCCTATAATATACTTTTCTTTTTGTTTTAGTTCTATTGTCTTTATTTATATACATAATTATTCTCCTGTTCCTCCAGCCTTAGCTGATTTACGTCTTATTACTTCATCAATATATTTTATGCCCTTACCTTTATAAGGCTCTGGCTTTCTTATAGCTCTAATTTTAGAAGCTACCAAACCTACTAACTGTTTGTCAATCCCTTTAACTGTAATAATAGTATTATTTTCTACATTTAATTCAATACCTTGTGGAGCTTTAACCGTTATAGGATGTGAATAACCTGCATGTAGTATAAGATCTGCCCCTTGCTTTTGAGCTCTATAACCCACTCCAATCATTTCTAATTTCTTTTCAAAACCCTCCTCTACACCTCTTACAGCATTATTAATTAAACTCCTTAATAATCCCCACAATGCATTTAGTTTTTTGTTATTCTTATCACTAACCTTAACAAATACCATATCATCTTTAACCTCAACATTTAATCCTTTAAAGGTAGGTACTGTCAGTTCACCTTTAGGACCTTTAATTAAAATATTGTCTGTGCCTACTTGTACAGTAGCGCTATTTAATTTTATTGGTTTTTTTCCTATTCTAGACATAAATATATTTGTTACCAAACTCTGCAAATTACTTCTCCGCCTACATTATTTTTTAAGGCTTCCTTGTGAGAAACAACTCCCTTAGGAGTAGATACAACTGTGACCCCTACAGTATTTCTTAATTTTTTTAAAGCATTAACATTATAGTATATTCTTTTTCCAGGACTAGAGATAATTTTTAAGTCAGATATATTTGCATCAGTTATGTTAACTTTTATATATTTAAAATGACCTTCTTTATAAATTTTATAATTAGCAATATATCCCTCTTTTTTTAAAACTTTTAATATATTCTCAATTAACTTACTGTAATTTGTGGAAACATCTTTCTTGCCAGCTAACTTTGCATTTTTTATTTTGATTAAAAAGTTTGATATAGGATACATAATATTACCAACTTGATTTTTTAACTCCAGGTATGTGCCCTTTGTGAGCCAATTCCCTAAAACATATTCTACAAACTTTAAATTTTCTTAAATAACCTCTAGATCTACCACATAACTGACACCTATTATAATGTCTAACTTTAAATTTTTTCTTTTTTTGTGCATCCGCAATTTGTGCTTTTGTTGGCATAATAAAATTATTTAACTTTTAACTTAATTTGTTTTTTAAAAGGCATACCTATTTTTTCTAAAAATACTTTTGCAGTTTTATCATCCTTTGCAGATGTAATAATATTAATTTGCAAACTTTTTAAATATTTAACTTTTTCAGTATTAACTTCTGGAAAAACAAAGTGTTCTTTAATGCCTAAAGAGTAATTTCCAGAACCGTCAAAAGAAGAAACAGAAACACCTTTAAAATCCCTAACCCTAGGTAAAACTATTCTTATAAGCTTCTCTAAAAACGCCCAAGCTTTTTGCCCCCTTAAAGTAACAAAAAAACCAACCACCTCACCTTGCCTAAGCTTAAACCCAGAGATAGCTTTTTTTGCCTTTCTAGCCAAAGCTTTTTGCCCTGAAATAAGTGTTAAATCTTCTTCCGCCTCTTTTAAATATTCTTTGTTATCTTTGTAAGATCCTACTCCCATATTTACACTAACTTTAACTAATTTAGGTACTTCATAGGCATTAGATAACCCAAATTCTTTCATTAACTCTTTTCTTATTTTATTTTTATATTCTTTATACATTGTTTCCATATAGTTGTCTTATTTTATCATATAATACAATACCAAGTGATACCGAAACATTTAATGACGGTATCCTACTTATCATAGGTATTTTTACCAAACTGTCAACCTTATTAACAACATTTTCTTTTAAAGTCTCAGATTCACTACCTACTATAAAAGCAGTTCTACCTGTCAAATCTTCTTCAAAATAATACTTATACCCCGTAACCTCTAAAGCAATAATTTTTATACCAAAATATTTTAAAAGCTTTAGAGATGAATAAAAAGATTCTCTAAACAAAGATATTTCGCTAATAGCCCCCATAGAAGCTCTTTCTACAACAGGTGTTAATTTAACACCAGACTTTCCAGTTAATATTAATCCAGAAACACCTGCACCAACACATGTTCTAATAATAGCTCCTAAGTTGTGTTCATAAGTTATGTTCCTCGCTATAACTATAGACAAATTAGATTCTTTTTTGGTCTTTTCTAAAAATTTTTTTAGAGAAGAAAATTTTATACCTTCTGCTAAAGCTATTACTCCTTGATGAGAACCCGTTTTAGATAAAGAATCTAAATAAGATCTTTTACACTCCTTAGTTAATATTTTTTTACGTATAGATAATTCTAAAATCTTCTGTTTTTTTGGAGATTTAAGATTCTTATCTAAATATATCTTTTTAATGTACCGAGTAGAATTAAGTAATTCTACAACAGGGTTTAGACCCTCTACTAAAACTAAATTTCTTTCTTGCATTTTTTGCAAAACCTCATTTTTTTTGTTTTTTTAACTACAAACCCAACTCTGGTTGGTTTTTTACAACTAGGACAAATCAACATAACATTAGAAATATGGATAGGCCTAATAACCTTTACCCGCCCACCTTGTACACCTTCCCTTGATTTTATATGCTTTACTTTAATACCAACATTCTTAACTATAATTTTGTTCTTTTTAGGTAATACCCTTTCTACTTCAGAAACAATTCCTTTATACTTTCCCGCTATTACTTTTACATTATCTTTATTTCTTATTTTCATAATTTTTACCAAACTTCGGGAGCTAACGAAACAATTTTATTATAACCCTTTTTCCTTAACTCACGAGCTACAGGCCCAAAAACACGTGTAGCCTTTGGCTGTTTGTTTTTGTCTATAACAACAGCTGCATTGTCGTCAAAACGTATATAACTACCATCTTTTCTTCGTAACTCCTTTCGAGTTCTTACTACTACAGCTTTTACTACTGCATGATCCTGTACATTAGAGTTAGGTACGGCGCCTCTAACAGAACAAACTACCACATCTCCAATACGGGCAAACCTTTTTTTAGTACCTCCCAATACAGTAATTACATTTAATTTTTTTGCACCTGAATTGTCAGCACAAATAATAATTGAACCTTTTTGTAACATAATTTATAAATTTACTTTTTTAAAATTTCCACTACCTTAAAAGCCTTTTTTTTGCTTATAGGTCTACTCTCAGCAATTATAACGTTATCTCCCACTTGCAATTTTAAACCATTAGTATCCGCTAAAAACTTTCTAGTTCGCTTTATAAATTTAGGATACTTACGATGTTTACGTAACACTTTTACGCTAACCACTACAGTTTTATCCATTTTGGTTGATACAATAACACCTTTAAACTTTTTCATTGTTTAGTACCTCCTTTTCTTTTATAACGGTTTTTATTCTTGCTATAGTCTTCTTTAAATTTCTCTTTTTTTTAATATCAAAACTTTTACCAATTTTTAAATTTAATGTCAAGAGATGCAATTCTTTTAGTGAATCCCGAAGTAATTTATATAAGTCTTTTATACTTTTTTCTCTTAATTCTTTAACTTGCATATTAAACCTCTTTTTGTAAAAATTTAGTCTTAAACGGTATTTTATGAGAAGCCTTTCTAAAAGCCTCTCTAGCTATTTCTTCGGAAACCCCTGAAAGCTCAAATAAAACTCTTCCAGGTTTTACAGGGGTAGCATAATGGTCTACAGCACCTTTACCAGAACCCATTCTTACCCCTAAAGTCTTTTTTGTTATTGGTTTATCAGGAAATACCCTAATCCAAACTTTCCCAGATCTTTTAGTTGTAGCGGTTATAGCTCGCCTGGCCGATTCTATTTGATTAGATGTTAAATAACCCCTACCAACAGCTTTAAGAGCAAACTCTCCAAAAGATATAACCGAACCTCTATAAGAAAAACCTCTATTCTTACGTCTCATTTGTTTTCTGAATTTTTGTTTTTTTGGCATTAACATAAGTCTAATTAAAATTAATCTTTTTTATTTATCCAAACTCGCACACCAATCACACCATAAGTAGTTACAGCAGGTCGTTCTCCATACTCTAAATTTGCCCTCAATGTAGTTAAAGGAACAGTACCTTCTTTATATGTCTCTGATCTAGAAATAGTATTAGCTCCGCTTAATACACCAGAAACTATTACTTTTACTCCTAAAGCTCCTTGATCCATGCCCTTACGTATAGCAGATAAAACAGCTCTACGATAATGCACACGCCTTTCAATTTGAGAGGCAATATCATTAGCAACTATAGGGGCAGAAAGTTCTGGATACCTAACTTCTTCTACAGAAATAGAAACTTTTGATTTTGTGAGTTTTTTCAAAGATTCCTGCAACAAAGTTACACCTGCACCACCTTTACCAATTACAAAACCTGGTTTAGCAACTCTCAACTTTATATTTAACTCATTTATATTACGTTCTATAATAATATCTTCTACACCAGCTGTTCTTAGCTTTTTTGTTAGAAATCTTCTTATTTTTTCGTCTTCTACTACGTAGTCACCAAAAGAATTTTTAGGATAAAACCATTTAGACTTCCAATCTTTGGTGATACCTACTCTAAAACCTGTTGAAGATACTTTATTTCCCATAATTTATTTTTTTTTAGTATTTAAAACTTTTTGTTTTTTTGGTTTAACAACTTCTTGCTTTAAAAAAACTTTAACATATAAATTAGATCTTCTTTTTAAAATTCTTTTAAATCTAGATCGGCTTCCTACTCTACCTGTTTTTATGGTAGAAGCAGGACCTACATAAGCTTCCTCTACATATAAATTTTTAGAATCTACATTTGAATAAGCTCCAATTACAGATTTTAAAAGTTTCGCCCAAAGTACAGATGCTTTTTTATCATTAAACTTTAAATTTATCAAGGCTTTATCTATACTCATTTTCTTAATTAAAGGCAAAATTAACCCAGCCTTTCTTGGAGATATTAATGCATTTTTATAGCTAAATAATTTTAATTTATTTTGTACTTCCATAATTATTTAATTTTTTTACTACTATGACCTCTAAAAGTTCTGGTTGGCGCAAATTCACCTAATTTGTGACCTACCATAGATTCATTAACTAAAATCTCTATAAAATCCCTACCATTATGTACTGCAAACTTTATACCTACCATTTCAGGAGAAATTGTAGATCTTCTAGACCATGTTTTAATAGGTTGAGATATTTCACCTTTTTTAGCTTTCTCTACTTTTTTTAATAATTTAGGATCCACATAAGGACCTTTTTTTAGAGAACGTCCCATAGGTTATTTTTTCCTCCTATCTTTAACTTTATATTTTTCTGTATGCTTTCTTTTTCTGGTTTTGTAACCTTTAGAGGGAATACCTGTAGGTGAAACCGGGCTAGGTCTACCTATACCCGATGTTTTATAAGAACCTCCATGAGGATGCTGCTTTAAACTAGACATTGCAACTCCTCTAACAGTAGGTCTAATACCTCTATGTCTATTTCTACCAGCTTTTCCTAATTTGATATGCTTAAAAGATTCATTGCTAAGCTGCCCTATAGTAGCATAACAAGTTTCTAAAAACTTTCTTACCTCACCAGAAGGCATTTTTACATTAACATAACCACTGTCTTTAGACAAAATTGTAGCAAAAGTACCCGCTCCTCTAACCATTATAGCTCCAGCACCAGGTTGTAACTCTAAGTTATATATAGGAACACCTATTGGAATATTTTTTAAAGGCATAGAGTTACCTATCTTTGGTGGGGTTTTTTCACCATAAATTATAGTATCTCCAACATTTAATCCTTTAGGCCGCAATATATATCTTTTTTCACCATCTTCATACTGTACTAAGGATATATCCACATTTCTATTAGGGTCGTATTCTATAGTTAAAACTTTAGCTTTGATATCCTTTTTATCCCTTAAAAAATCAATTATTCTATAATGTTTTTTAGCTCCTCTAGCTTGATGCCTTACAGATATAGTACCTTTACTACGGCCTTTAGGACCTTTAAGAGGCCGTAATAAAGGCTTATAAGGCGCAACCTTGCTGTGATGTTTTTTACTAATAAACACCTGTGCTCTTAATCCTGGCGATGTAGGTTTTCTTTTTTTTAATTTCATAATTATTTTTTACTACTAGATTTTTTAGATTCTTTTGGCTTTTCTAACTCGAACAAATCAATTTTTTTATTTCCTTTAATTTTCACTATAGCTTTTTTTAAACCTCCCTTTAAAAAATAAGTTCTTGTTTTATAATTTCTCTTTACTTCTGGAGCGTTTTTTAAAGTATTGACAGAAACCACTTTTACATTAAAAAGCGACTCTACCCACTTTTTTATTTCTTCTTTTCGAGCGTCATTAGATACAACAAAAGTATACTTATTTTGTTTAGTTAATAAAATAGTTTTTTCTGTAATGTGAGGTTTTATCAATACTTTTTTCATATTAATTTTTATTACTCAAACTTTCAAAAGCTTTAACGGTAAAGATTATATTATAACCTTTAAGTAAATCAAAAGAATTCAATTCATCTAAATGTACGATAATAGTTTTGGGTAAGTTTTTTGTAGATTTATAAACATCAGATTCTCCACCATGTACAATAAGAGTTTTTTTAGATTCAAAACCGTTCTGTAAAATTTTTTGTAATACTTTAAAAGCATCTTTAGTTTTGGTAATTTTAGCAAAATCTACAACATATACTCGCTTTTCATTGGCTCTAGAAGTCAAAATCATTTTAAAAACAAGTTTCTTCATTTTTTTTGGCATTTTTAAGATTTTTTTATAAGGCTTAGGGCCGTGAGAAACACCGCCTCCTACCCAAATAGGAGATCTAATACTACCGTGTCTAGCTCTACCAGTTCCTTTTTGCCTCCAAGGTTTTTTACCCCCACCACGTACTTCTCCCCTTGTTTTAGTAGAAGAGGTACCCTGTTTTTGATTAAATAAGTAAACATAAACATATTGAGAAATTAAATCAGGAACCATTTTTTTAACTAATAAGTTACTAGGTAGATCTTTAACACTTTTCTTTAAATTTTTATCAAAATATAATATTTTCATAATAAAATTATTCCTTATTTTCTAAGTCTTTAGATTCAGAAGAATCTTCTTTTTTTAAAACAGTAATAATACTCCTTTTACTACCAGGAACCGGACCCACTACGGCAAATTTAGTACCATCTATTTTTACAATTAATTTATTTTTTAAAGTAATTCTTTTATTACCATATAAACCAGCCATTTTTTTACCTTTTAAAACTCTAGATATTTCAGTTGTACCTCCTATAGATCCTGGAGCTCTAGCTCTATCTGATTGACCATGTGTAGCTGGGCCTCCTCTAAAGTTATGTCTTTTCATAACACCAGAAAAACCCCTTCCTTTAGAGTATCCTACTACGGTAACTACATCATTTTCTTTTAAAGAATGTCCCGAAGATTCTAACCAAGTCACAGGAACTACAGTTCCATCTTCTTTAAAAATTTGCGACATATTAAGTTTTAAAGCTTTTATTCTCTTCATTATATAAATCAAATTCATTACAAAGACTTAATAGTTATTTCAACACCTGCAGGCAATGATAGGGAGGAAAGCTCTTCTATAGTTTGAGCTGTTGGGTTTATTATATCAATTACTCTTTTATGAACTCTTTGTTCAAAAATTTCTTTACCTCTTTTATCAATATGTGGTCCTCTTATTACAGTTACTTTATGAATTCTAGTAGGTAAAGGAATAGGACCAGATACCAAAGATCCAGTGCGCACAACAGATTCTACAATTTTTCGGGCACTTTGATCACAAACCTTAGGATCATAGGCTTTTAACTTAACTCTTAACTTTGATTCAACTTTATCTTTTTTCATAGTATTTTACTATTTAAAATAAAAAAGGTGAGGACCTAAAAGGCCCCCACCTTTATTCTTAAGTATAAATTACTCAAGAATTTCGGTTACAACTCCAGCTCCTACAGTTTTACCTCCTTCACGGATAGCAAATCTAAGTCCCTTTTCTACAGCCACAGGGGTTACAAGTTCTACAGTCATTTTCACGTTATCCCCTGGCATTACCATTTCTACACCACTAGGTAAAGTTACAGAACCTGTAACATCAGTTGTTCTAATGTAAAACTGAGGCCTATATCCACTAAAAAATGGAGTATGTCTTCCACCTTCTTCTTTAGAAAGTATATATACTTCAGCTTCAAATTTTTTGTGAGGTTTAATACTACCTGGAGCAGCTAATACCTGACCTCTTTCTATATCCCCTCTACTAAGGCCTCTTAGTAAAACTCCTACATTATCTCCAGCTAAACCTTCTTCTAATTGCTTTTTAAACATTTCTACTCCTGTAACTACTGTTTTTTGTGTTGGTCTTATACCTACAATTTCTACCTCTTCGCCAACTTTTATTTTACCTCTTTCAATTTTACCTGTAGCAACAGTACCTCTTCCTGTAATGCTAAATACGTCTTCTATAGGCATTAAGAAAGGTTTGTCTAAATCTCTTTCAGGAGTAGGAATATATTCATCTACTGCTTTCATTAATTCTTCAATAGATTTTACAGCCTCTGGGTCTCCATCTAAAGCTTTTAGAGCAGAACCTCTTATAAAGGGAGTATTTTTACCATCAAATCCGTATTTATCTAATAATTCTCTAACTTCCTCTTCTACTAAATCTACAAGTTCCATATCTTCTACTAAGTCTATTTTATTTAAAAATACAACTATTGCAGGTACATTTACCTGTTTTGCAAGTAATATATGCTCTCTAGTTTGAGGCATAGGGCCATCTGGAGCAGAAACTACTAAGATAGCTCCATCTACTTGAGCAGCACCTGTAATCATATTTTTAATATAATCAGCGTGCCCAGGCATATCTACGTGAGCATAGTGTCTTTTTTCAGTACTGTATTCAACATGAGTAATATTTATAGTAATACCTCTTTCTTTTTCTTCTGGAGCTTTATCTATATTTTCAAAAGGGGTAAAGTCAGCAAATCCCTTATCAGCAAGCACTTTTGTAATTGCTGCAGTTAAAGTTGTTTTTCCATGGTCAACATGTCCCATGGTACCAATATTTACATGTGGTTTTGATCTATCAAATGTAGCCATAGTTTATAAGGTATACTGTTATTTGCCTATTATTTTAATAAACAGACAACAGAATTAAATTTACACACAAAGTAACTACTGTTATTGTAGCATATCAGCTACAAATTTTATAGTAAAATACTAATAAATCAAGGGTTTGTTACCAAAATTTATGCTTTCTTCTCTATTATTTTTTCTGCCACGTTTTTTGGTACCTCTTCATAATGGCTAAACATCATACTAAAACTTGCTCTACCACTTGTCATTGATCTAAGTTCTGTAGTATAACCAAACATTTCGGCTAAGGGAACTAAAGCCTTTATTACTTTTACATTACCTCTATCCTCTGTACCCTCAACCCTACCACGTTTACTAGATAAATTACCCATAACATCTCCTAAATATTCTTCAGGTGTTACTACCTCCACCTTCATTATAGGTTCTAAAAGAACAGGATTTGCTTTTTTTACACCTTCTCTAATAGCCTCGTTTGCAGCCATCTTAAATGCAATTTCAGATGAATCTACTTCGTGATAAGATCCATCAAATAAAATTACTTCTACATCTACTAAAGGATAACCGGCAATAACCCCTTTATTCAAAGCTTCTTTTACACCTTTTTCTACTCCGGGTATAAATTCTTTTGGTATGGCCCCTCCAACAATTTTATTTACAAATTGATTACCAGAACCCCTCTCTAAAGGTTTTAATCTTAAAAAAACGTGCCCATATTGACCTCTACCCCCAGATTGTTTTATATATTTACCCTCTTGCTCTACTTCCTTTGTTATGGTTTCTCTATATGCAACTCTTGGTTTACCTACTACAGCTTCAACTTTATGCTCGCGTTTTAAACGATCTACCAAAATTTCTAAATGCAACTCACCCATACCAGAAATTAAAGTTTGCCCCGTCTCTTGATTTGTTGTAACTCTAAAAGTTGGATCTTCTTTAGCAAGTTTATTTAAAGCCATACCTAACTTTTCCTGATCAGCCTTTGTTTTAGGTTCAATAGAAATAGATATAACCGGTTCTGCAAAATCTATGCGTTCTAGCTCGATAGGCCTTTCAGGACTACATAAAGTATCACCAGTAACAGAGTTTTTTAACCCTATAACCGCACCTATTTCACCAGCACTTAAAGAGTCCACTTCTTCTCTATGATTAGAATGCATAAGCATAAGCCTACCAATACGCTCTTTTGATTTAGAATTAGAGTTGTAAACATACGTACCACTTTTTAAGGTACCTGAATAAACTCGTACATAGGTTAAAGTACCTACAAACGGATCATTTTGAATCTTAAAACAAAGAGCTGCTAAATCCCCTTGCGGATTAGGAGTTAATTTTATAGTTTCTCCTGTTTTTAAATTGGTACCTTCTACAGGGGGAACATCTAAAGGGGAAGGTAAATAATCCACAACAGCATCTAAAAGCATCTGGACACCTACATTTTTTAAAGCAGATCCACAAAGAACAGGATATAGTTTATTAGATATAGTTGCTTTCCTTAAAGCTTGTTTAATTTCTTCTTCTGATAAATCACCTTCTTCAAAAAATTTCTCTAAAAGTTTATCATCTGTTTCAGCTACAGTTTCAAGCAATTCTGATCTATATTTATTAGCTTTATCTTTTAAGTCTTCGGGGATATCGGTCTCATCAAAAGTAGCTCCTAAATCTTCGCTATGCCATATATAAGCCTTCATTTTTATTAAATCTACTACTCCCCTAAAATTACTTTCTTCCCCAATTGGTAATTGCAATACAGCCACTTTAGCACCTAATCTTTGACGAATAGATTCTATATCAGCCTCATAATCTACCCCTATTCTATCCATTTTATTTATAAAACATATTCTGGGTACATTGTATTTATCAGCTTGCCTCCAAACTGTTTCAGATTGAGTTTCAACTCCAGCAACTGCATCAAAAACTACAACTCCCCCATCTAAAACACGTAAAGATCTTTCTACTTCTGCGGTAAAATCAACGTGACCAGGAGTATCAATAATATTTATACGATGATCTCTCCAAAAGCAAGTTGTAGTAGCACTGGTAATAGTTATACCTCTTTCTCGTTCTTGTTCCATCCAATCCATAGTAGCTTCCCCCTCGTGTACTTCCCCAATTTTATAACTTCTCCCTGTGTAATATAAAATTCTTTCGGTAGTGGTTGTTTTACCAGCATCAATATGAGCAATTATCCCTATGTTTCTAATGACATTAATAGGATATTTTTTTCTAAGTTCCTTAGTACTTTTACTAGAAGATTGAGCCATATATAAAATTGTAAATTTATTCTTAATTTTAAACAGAGCAATTTTAAAATATATTACCCTTAAAGTAAACTACTTTTTAAGTGTTATTTTGACTATTTTGGTGGAGAATATAAAACAGATCCTAAATATTTATTATAAGGAGTAAACCCTTCTTCATTAGGAATGTTTTCTCTCATATGGCTTGAATAAATACCTACTTGACTAGAAATATCATCTATATAACTAAGTAGCTGGGCTTCTAATGTTAAAGGTAATACTGGAGAACCATTTTCGTGAGAACCATGATGACTTAAAATTAAATGTAAAAGCCTTGCCTTTTTTTCTTTATCAAAGTTTTTAGGGAATTTTTGTTCTAAAAATAATACGCCAAGAACAATATGGCCTAATAAATAACCCTCTTTAGTACGAGATATAGTAGCCTTTTTAAAATTTAATTCATAAATTTTCCCAATATCATGAAAAATTATACCAAATACTAATTCAGAGTATTTAATACTGGGATAAAGATTTTTTGCAGTCTCCGCAAAATTGAGCATTTCGTATACATGTTCTATTAATCCCCCCACATAGTTATGGTGTACAACCTGCCCTGCAGGAGTCTTTTTATACAACTCTACTATATGTTTGTCATCAAAAACATTTTTTATCACTTTTTTTATATCTTCGTCCTCTAAAGAATTTACACAATTTAAGATATAATTAAAAAGGTGGTCTACATCCCTTTCTCCTTTCTCTATAAACAAATCTGGATTAAACTCTTTAGCTATAGAAAATTTTTGTATTATTACTTGCAAATCTTCATTAAAACTATCTACTTTTCCAGTTACTAAAATAACATCTCCTTCTTTTAATAAATTCAACTCACATGAAGAAAAGTAATCAGACCAGATTTTTGCCTTTACCGTGCCTGTTTTGTCAGAAAGAACCAAATCATAATATTCATTATTATTTTTACCTCTTCTTTTAGAAAAAGATTTTACAGCAAAGGAATGATTAACTAATATATCTCCAGATTTAAGATCTTTAATAAATAACTTTTTCATAATAACTAATGTTTTTTAATTTTAAAAAACTGTTGTTTCTTTTTTTTAGGTTTATCATCCTCTTTTGGTGGTGTATAGCTTTTTATAAAAGAATAAAGGTTGATACCTAAATGATTATCTAAACTTTTTAATCCTTTGCGAAAAGCTTTTGAACTATCAAAATACTTTTTAATACCTAAAAGAAAGTGCTTGGACTCTTTGTTTAAATCAATTAAGTTCTTTTTTATATTTTTTAAATCATTCTCTCTTGTTAACAAGTCATATAACATAAAAGAGCCAAATCCTATCAAAAATCCTATAACTAAATATTTTGTATCTTTATTTTCTCGCTTTTCCATTATTTTTTATAGTTTTATATAAATCAAACAAAGTTTTTAACACTAAAGGGCCAACTGTCACAGTACCCGATAATTTACTAAAAGAACTTTGCGCAGTATCCAAAAAAGAAGAGGTTTTTTTAATTAATCCTCTCACATCTTTTAAAACAATTACCAAATATACCCCTACTAATATTAAATTAATAGAAAGAAGCAAAAGAATAATCAAAAGGATAGTTTGTATGTCCATACTATTATTATAACATTAAAGCTTATTAAGTTTATAGTAATATCTTTAAAATTATTTAAAACATCCAAATTACCATAAGTGGGGTTTTCATTAATATATTAAAGAATAAAATTTTGCATTTATAATCTTACCCCTTTTTCTAAAGTAGTTAAGTTATTGCCATGCCTTTGCTTAGTTTTTTCAATCTACATTTGATCAAAAATAAAATTACCATAAGCCTATACAATTAAATAATTTTAATATATTTCGGCTTGTTGAATCCAATGAATATGATTACCAATTACTAAAGATAACCCCAAAAGCGTTAAGAGTCTTTTTCATTATCGTCTACTCTAACAAAGGTACCATTAATTTTTTTGTACTTTCTTTTTTCATTTATCTTTATTTTCCTAACTATTTCTTTTTGTAAATCAATTCCTAATATTTCTGATATACCCAGTAAATAAATAGCTATATCTGCAAGTTCCTCAGGAAGGTCAGATAATTTTTTGCGATACGCCCTAAAAGCCTCTGAAACTTCTTCATGTAAAAGGCTAAACTCTAAAGGAATATCTGTAACATTAAAACCCTTTTTTACTTTATTTTTGTAAACGCGTTTTTGCAGGTTTTTCAAATCAATCATTTGGTTAAGTTTTATATGATATAGATAATATTACTCAAGTGTAAATACAAAATCAATAAACATATTTTTTTATTATATAAACCATTTTTAAATTAAATCTTCTTAATATACAATATAAAATGTATAATCTATTTAATGAGAAAAACTACAACTTTTGCCCTATTAATCTCTTTTTTTATTTTATTACTTGTTACAATATTTGTTACAGGCAAAAGTTATAAAAAAACTCAACTGCCAAAAGAAAACAGTAATAAACAAAAAGAAGAAAAAAATATTACAACAACTCAAAGAATATTAAGTTCATCTATAACAACAGAATGTAAAGTAAAAGTAAAAACTGCAGAAAAAGTATTTGAAATACCTACAAAAATTTCTGAATTACAATCCAAAAATTGTAATAATATTTTACACAAAATATCACCATCACAAAAATATTTAGTTTTTACAGATATAAGTGGAAAAACAGATAAAGAATTTAAAATTTACTCGGGCAAACTAGACAAAGTGTTAAACTTATATACTTTAGGTCCTACAGATATTTTAAGTTTGGAATTTTTACCAAAAGACTATTTGGCCGTATTGACTGGGTATATAAATATATTTGGTTCCAAACAAGAACCAAAACTAGCAATAATAGATATTAACGGAATTTTTAAACAAAAACCCTTATCAACAAAAGAAAATCGTATAGTAGATTTTGACAAATACAAAAAGGTAATAAATATAACTACAACAAAAGATACTAAAATTATTAAATTGAATATAAAAAATGGTAACATTTTGATATACGGCAAAAAGAAAGATTTTAATAAAGTAAGTGTAGTAAAAACAATACCATTTAAAACAGTACTAAGTGGAGATGACTAAAAGAATTTTCTTAGTTATAGCAATATTTCTTATAATAGGCATTTTAGTTTATTACAAAATATTTTTAAAACCCTTGTTATACTTTAAATACTCCGGTAAAATAAAAAAACAGGGTAATATGTATATAACATCGCCCGCCTTTGGAAAAAGCGAAATAATACCTACAAAATATACATGTGATGGGGAAAATGTTAATCCTCCATTAATTATTGCTGGAGTTCCACAAAACTCCAAAAGCTTAGTTTTAATAGTAGAAGACCCAGATGCCCCTATGGGAACGTGGAGTCATTGGATAGTATACAACATTAATCCAAATGTTAACGAAATAAAAGAAAATGAGATACCTGATGACGGGATAGAAATAGTTAATAGCTTTGGAACAAAAAGTTATGGAGGACCATGCCCACCTCCAGGACCAGCTCATAGATATTTTTTTAAAATTTACGCATTAGATACAAAATTTTTGGAACAAATACAAACAAAAGAAGAACTTATTAAAAAAATGGAAGGGCATATAATAATAAAGTCTTCTCTTATGGGAGTTTATTCTAGGTAAGTCTTTATATTATGTAAAACAGTTAGTATTTTTTTAATATGTTAAAATATTTATTGTGAGTAAAAATATAAAAAAACAACAAGAAAATAAGTATAAAAAAAATAAAAGAAAAAAAGAAAGATTAGAAAGAATAAAAAATATAGCTTTTGAAGTAATTATAATCGGTATAGTGGTATTAGCTTTATTATTGTTGTTTAAGTCAAAAGTAAAAATAAGAACAAAACCAATAGGAGATCAAAAAACCATTGAAGGAAGAGAACATATAAGCACAACACAAAAAAATAAAAAGTATAAAACAAATCCTCCTACATCTGGGGCACACTATGGTACAGCACAACCTGGAGGTTTTTATAACAGATCTATACAAGATGAAAATGCCGTACACAGTTTAGAACATGGGTATATTTGGATAACCTTTAAAGATCAATCAAAAAATGTACTAGATGAATTAAAAAAAATAGCTAAAAGATATCCTTACAGAGTAGTAATATCTTACAGAAAAGAGAATGATAGTCCTTTAGCTTTAGCTAGTTGGGGGAGATTGTTAAAGTTAAACAATTTTGACAAAAAAAAGATTATGGAGTTTATTGAAAACAATTATAACCGCTCCCCGGAAAAGTTAGCAAAATAAAAATAAGTACTATGCAGGGTCTGGCGCGGGTTCATCTTCTTTTGGGGTAGGCATAGGCTTATCATGACCTGGGGGCAAACCAACACTACCTATAATGCTAGCTGCTCTTTTAGCAAAATTATTACCAAAAACACTATCCAAAATCGAAATGCCTACAAGCATAGCTGCTACGGCATACGGATGGGCACCTAAATTATGTAAAGCATACTCACCCCAAGGGTGAATCCTATAACGCCTACGTTGTATACGATAATAAAGAAGTGTAGTATCAATAGGGGGACAACCTTTTCCTAAATCTTCTACAAAACGGAGTAAAAAAGAAGATAAACAATTTTTTTCATTGCTAGATGTTAAGTCTAAATTTTCAGTAGTCATTTTAAATAAAAAACTAAAATATTAAATATAATTACAAAATACCAATAAAAAAAATAAATTCAAGCATTAAACTGAAATTTAATAATTTATTAAGTAAAAAACTCAATCAAATACCAGCAAAAGACCTATAAAACCAAATTCCTCCGTAACTAAAAAACGCATTAACTAAAGTATACAAAAATATAAAATTAGAACCTATAAAAGCAACTAAAGCGTCTAACATAAGGCCTTATATCAAAAACATAAATACAATAAAAAGTGGCTGCTGGGATTTTGGAATGTTGGTAAAAACAAAAACCAATGCTAAATCAACAGGAGTAAAAGTAATAGAACCAAATAATGTAAATAAGAACCTAACAACTCGTCTAGTTTAATAAGGAATAATAAACTGGCTATTTTTGTAGGTCCGGCGCTTTTAGCACGTTTTTCAAATTTTAACGATTTCCAAGAAATAAAAAATGTAATAAATAAAGCAAATGTACCTTATATAATCTTAAGCGGTCCGGGATCATTTACACAAGTTTTTGCCAATAAATCTTTTGAGGACATATATTTAGAAGCCATAGAAACATATGAAAAATCATTAAATTTTAGGCCATGTTATTTAAGAAATAAAAAAAGGCTTGCATATAAAACAGCTAAACTTTTTGTATTACCTGTGGGCAAAATTTTAAGCGGTTCCTTAAACTACTTATTGACTTTGATAAAATATTTGAATTAATGTTTTTAGTTTTACCATCCCAAGGGTCAAATATCTTATAACCATTTTTGGATTTTTTAGTAACAATTATAAAATGTGGATAATGAGAAACCTTCCAAAGATAATAAGAATCCACATAAACAATAATTGGCGAAATTTTTATGAGTTTACTAATTAGCTTCAAGTCTATTTTTTCTTGAATTAAAGTTATTTTATTTGAAAACTTAAATTCTTTTATAAAATTAAAAAATGGCTTATTATCAACATAAAAATTGAGCCATACATTAAATTTTTTGGCTATAAAATCTAAATGCCCAACCGTAAAGTTATCTTTGGAAAAATCAAGCGCATAATTAATAAATTCTCTTTCTAGCTTTTGAGAAATCTCTACCCCAATTAAATTCAACAAGTCCACAGCTAAACAAGTTTCAAATGTTGTTTGTTCGTATTTTTGTATCATAATAAAGTATTAATTTGTTAAATCTTATAACTTTTGCGCCCCGTAGCCCAATGTTGTACAACATTTAAGAGTATGCAAAGCACGTTTTTTGGATTTATTTGCTATTATTGAATTAGCTGGTTACTATTTTAGCTCACCTCC
>CAYSYH010000007.1:0-23948 GCA_964435455.1 uncultured Candidatus Saccharibacteria bacterium
TGGTCATCTTTTTTATATATATTCAAAAATAAAAAAAAAAGAAGAAATAAATTTAAAAAAGCCTTTTAAAAACTAAAGGTAAAAAATTAAATTATAAAGTATAAAGAATATTAGATTAAACTCAATAAATCTATAAAAGAATAAAAAATATAATCTGGTTTTAATTTTTTAAGCCTTTCAATAGAATATATTTTTTTGTGATAAGTAGGAAAATACAAAACTGTTGAAATCCCCGCAGCTTTTCCAGCCAAAATATCCTTACTACTATCACCAACCATAATAACCTTATCAAAAGAAGCCTTATAAGTATTAATAGCCTTTAAAATAGGTTCGGGGTTGGGTTTCAAACATGTAACATCTTCCCAACTAATAATAAAATCAATATATTTCTTAACATTGCTTTTTTTTAAAATGGGGCTAACGGAAGATCTCCATGAGGAAGTTACAATACATATATTTTTTTTTAACCTTTTTAATTCTTTTAGTGTTTCTTTGGCATGTGGGGCAAAAAGAGAATCTAAAGGTTTTTTAGAAATCAAATTATTGTACTCTTCAAATACATATGCATAAAAATCATCTACTTTTTCTTGAGGAAGCCCTAATTTTATAGGAGCAGATTTATCACCCATAATCTTAACAGGTATATCTCTTTTAGGTATATATAAACCATATAATTCAAAAGTTTTTTTATAAGCTCTTATCCAAACAGATATAGAATTATACAGACAACCGTCCCAATCAAATAAAAAATAATCGTACATAATAAAAAGTATATCAACAAAATAGAATTATTTAAGGTTTACATAAGATATAAAGTATAATATAAACAAATATAAATTGGGGTGTCGTCTAATGGTAGGACACAGCGTTCTGGCCGCTGGAGTTGGGGTTCGAATCCCTACACCCCAGCCATAGTATATTTAGTAACAACAAAAAAATAAGTTTTATTATCCTTTAAATCTTGTAAATTTGATTTTACTATATCAAAATTGTATAGTCTTGATAATGATTTAGGTCCTAATACAGCATAATCTTTAGAGAATAAACCTTTAGATAGAGCTTCGGCTGCCTTAGCAGTGTCTATATAATCTCCCTTACCTATAATTTGTTTTAAATGAGGATAATACTTTTTCATATTTTTGGAACATTGCTTAAAAACTTGAGGATGCGCTATAACCTTTTTAAGGTTAGACACGTTTACATCTTTACGCTTCATTAAATAATGTTTTATATCTATATAAAATTCCTCTAATAAATTAACTTTATAAACCGCAAGAGCTCTAGCAGATTCCCAAACAATTCCTCCAATTGAATTATGGATTGCAAAAATACCATAGTCCACATCATTATTTTCCACTGCTTCTAAAACCCTGGGCGTGGTATATAAATATCGTATATTGTAAGTTATTATATTTTTTATTTTACAATATTTTAAAATGGCCTCCTCATTAAAACTACCTTTGCCACCTTGTATACCAAAGATAATAGGTTTTTGACGTACAAACATTAACACACATTATATATAAAAAAGATATTGACACAAATAATATATATTGATATGCTGGTACATAGTGGCAGCGGCTGGTAGCTTGGGTTTTACCCAAGAGGAAAGTCCGGACTGCATAGGGCAGGGGTTGGATCGCAAGATCCAGAGGGATTTGTAAGCGTCCCTACGGTGTCTTTTTGTGGAAACGCAAAAAGAACAGAAAAGGAATTAACCTTTTCTGAGAGCCACAGAGACGAGATTTCTCCTAAAACTTTAAGTAATGGAGAAAAAGTGAAACGAGGCAATCCCACCCGCAGCAACCCAAAAACAGCGCAAGAATTGGCCCAATTCAATAAGCGCATGGTAGGGGCATAGATAAATTACCAGCACCGCATAGTGCGGTACAGAATCCGGCTTATAGCTGCTATTGCTTACAATTAATAAAGGTTCTTGTATATATTTTTAAAGATTATAAATATAATTATTGTTACGGGTATAGAAAGTAAAGCACCTAATACGCCAAAAAGAGAACCCCCAATTAATATAGCAACCATTGTAACTATAGGATTAAAACCAATTGCTTTCTGCATAACTTTTGGAACAATTAAGTTATTTTCTAATTGTTGTATTAATATATAAAGACCCAAAACACCTATACCTTTTATAGGAGAATCTGCAAAACCCACGATTAAGGCAGGTATAGTAGCAATTATAGGACCTATTATAGGAATTATCTCTAAAAGACCTGCTATTAAAGCCAAGGATAGAGCGTAATTTACACCTAAAAGCAATAAACCAATATAACTAAACAAACCTATTATAAACATTAAAGCTACTTGTCCGCGCAACCAAAAACCAAGAGTTAATTCTATATCCATAAGTATTCTAGCAACATTTTCTCTTTTTTCCCTTGGAATAAATTTTAAAAACGATTTTTTCAGGTTTTCAAAATCTAACAATAAATAAGCCGTGAATACCAAAGTAGTAAGGGTTAAAACTATTCCTGAAAAAGCTCCTACAGTTGTTTGTAATGCTTTGGGACCAATACTAGAGAGCTGTTTTGTAACTTGAGTATCTAAATCTTTAGTAAAAATTTCCAATTGAGGTATATTGGAAATATTTTCTATAAAATTAGGTAAATTACTCAACAATGAAACAGTTTGGTTTAACATAGGGGTAAAAGCCAAAGCACCTAAGACACCAAAAATTAAGATAAAAGATACATAAATAATAATTACTGCAACAGAACGGGGTATCTTGCGCCTTTCTAAAGATTGAACTGCTGGAGCTAAAGCTAAAGTAATAATTAAAGAAATAAATAAAGATAAAATAATTGTTTGTGTACGAGAAGCTACCCACAGTATGCCTAATATACCAAAAAAAGTAAAAATGGCACGAGTATCAATTACAATAGCTTTCTTAGACATTAATTTAATAATAAATCAAAAATACAATTAAATAAACCATTAGTTAATCTACAATAAATAAATTAGATTGAGGAAAATATTTATTAAAATATGTTTTCTGCCTTTTTATATATCTTAAATAAGAGGTCGTAATTTGGTTTTTAACTTCTATTTTTGGTAAATTTCTTGTTAAATGCTTTTTAAATTCCTTAAAAATAAAACCTTCAAACAAGGGGGATTTAGGATAGTTACTTAAAAGCCAGTCTACTTCTTTTTTAATATTTTCAAAATTTTTATCTAGCCAACTCTGGACAAAGGATTTATAAGACTTCCTCTCTAACCTTATATATAATGGATTTATTTTATAATAATTTAACAAAGAAAATTTATCAGCTACCGTAGGTCCAATAAAACCTTTAGGTCTATGAGATAAAATTTCTATCTTTCTAATAAGGCGCCTCTTATTATGCAAATCAGAATTATTTAAAATATTTAAATCAAAATCCAATTTTTTAAGAATTTGATGCAACTCTAAAATGCTTTTTTTTTCTAACTTTTTCCTTAATTTAAAATTGGGTTTAGGATACCCTAAGTTTAAATTACCTAAAAGGGCATTTATATAAAGACCTGTTCCTCCTACAATTATTGGAACACTTGTAATATTAGATATAACCTCATTATTAACAAAATTTACAAAATCAGCTGCACTAAAGGTATAGTTGGCCTCCATAATGTCATACCCCCAATAATATATATCATCTATTAACCAAAAACCTAAACCCTTTTTAAAATTGAAAGAATCTCCAAATTTTAATTTACCTGTAGAATAATCCAAATGTTTATAAACTTGCCGTGAATCAGTGGAAATTATAGATGTTTTTAGATACCTTGCTAAAATCAAGCCTAAAGAAGTTTTTGATGATAAAGAGGGTCCTAAAACAACTAAAAGCTTATTACTTAAATCAAAATTTTTACGTAGGGTATCAAAAATTGTTAAACTATCCATTTAAGCTTTTATACAAAGACATTAATTTATTATGCCTATCCTTTTTAACTTTTAAAGGCACATCGTCTTTTAAATGATTAAAAGCTGGAGTACCTTTGCGAGGAGAATATATAGAAATATACGCAACTCTAAACCTAACCTTTCTAAATAAATCTAAAGTTTTCTCAAAATCCTCATCAGATTCTGTAGGAAATCCAACAATAATATCGGTACCAAATTGCATATCAGGTACTACCTGCCGTATTTCTTCTATTAATTCCAAGTATTCCTCTATAGTATGCCTACGATTCATAGCTTTAAGAATATCATTACTACCACTTTGCACAGGCAAGTGCAAAAATCGTTCAATTTTTGGTAACTTTAAGGTGTTCACTAAATGAGGCGTAAAATCCCAAGGGTTAGAAGTTATAAAACGAATTTTTTTAACCCCCTCTATAGAATGTACTTCTTGTAGTAGATCCGCAAAAGGATGATTTCCAATTTTTTTACGTGTTTTTAGTTTTTGCATAGGAGACAACATCCAACTGTTTACATTTTGACCTAGTAAAAGAATATTTGAATACCCCCTTAACACAGCATGCTTTACTTCACGCAATATATCATCTTTAGGTCTAGATACCTCTTTCCCACGAGCATAAGGAACTACACAAAAAGTGCAAAAATTATCACATCCATAACTAATATTAATAAAGGCTGTTTTAGACTCATTTTTAGAAACTAAAGACCTTTTTGCATTTATCTCAAAGTTATGGTTCTTTAAAGATTTTAAACCCCAATCATCTATTAAATGCTCCTTATAAAGTATTTTTGGCAACAAATATTCTTCATTAGGAGCTAAAAAATAATCTGCCCAGGGTAATTTTTTTCTTAAATACTCTAAATTATACCTAGATCTATCCCCTTTAGCGCTACCTATCATACAACCTGTAATAAAAGTCAAAGGTTTGTTTTTTGATTCTATATTTTTGTAAATTAATCCATAACCGTACACTTTATCTTCACTAGATTGCCTAACAGAACAAGTATTTATTATAACCACGTCACTATTTTTTAAACTTTTAGATCTAACAAAACCCAAAGCTTCCAATACACCTGCCATTTGCTGACTATCTTTGTGATTCATCTGACACCCAAATGTAGCAATATAATATTTTGGTAAATCACTTTTTATTTTAATATCCATAGCAAAGCTTATTATACTATTTGAAAACAAAAACCTCAAAACACAAAGATATACTTAAAATTATATTATTACACGTCAAAAGTAATATAAATTTCAACTAAATAAAGATTGGCAAAGATTACAAAAGAACTAATTACTAAAAAAAATAGAATGTGGCTTAAACATAATACAAGCCCGCTTTATTTAATAAAGCGGGCTTATTGTTTAGTAAATGGTGAATTTACCTAACAGCATCTTTTAAGGACTTACCAGCCCTAAAAGTAGCTCTTCGGTGTGCAGGAACTTGGATAGTTTCTCCAGTTTGTGGATTTCTTCCGCTGCGGGCCTTGTAATTACGTACTTCAAAAGTACCAAAACCTGTAAGGGTAACTTTTTCACCGCGAGCTAAGGCATCTCTAACTACAGAAAATACAGCTTCTACTACCCTTTGAGCTTCAGCTCTTGTAATTCCTGCTACTTGTGCTACTTGAGCAACTAAATCTGTCTTTGTCATTTATATCACCCCCTTGTGGCAGGCGGTTTTAAGGAATAATTATTCCTTACCTCCGCACATAATATTTACTCTACATATATTTTTAGCCATTTGTTTGTTTGTGTCAATGCTTATAATAACAGCATTTAAACCATACGCCCCAGATTTCTCCCATATGAACCGATCTTTTTTGCCTTCAATAAAGCGTTTTAATATAATGTCCTTCTTTACACCTATCACCGAATTTATACTTCCAGTCATACCAACATCTGTAATATAAGCAGTACCTTTAGGCAAAATTTGATCATCACTAGTAGGTATATGGGTGTGGGTACCTAAAACCCCTAAAACCTTACCCTGCAAAAAATAAGACATTGCCTTTTTTTCACTAGTTGCTTCTGCATGAAAATCCACAATAATAGCACTTTTTGGGTGCTCTTCTAAAAAATTTTTAATGGAAAAAAATGGATTATATACATAAGGATCCATAAAAACCTTACCTAACAAAGAAACAAATATAAGTTCTCTTCCATTTGAATCTTTAACTGAAACAAATCTTTTTCCAGGTAAGGAAGGGTATAAGTTTAAAGGAACTGCAATATCCAAATTATCAAGTTTATCTATAACAGAAGGATTTCTATAAATATGCTCACCGCTAGTAAAAGCATCAATACCATAATTAACTAAATCCCAATAGTGATTCAAGCTTATACCCCTACCACCTGTAACATTTTCACAGTTGGCAACTACAATATCTATACCATATTTCTCTTTTAACTTAGGTAAACATTCCCTTATGGCTTTGCGACCTAAATAACTAACAATATCACCGATAAATAATACTTTTACTTCGTTTTTATCTTTTTTAGTCATATTACTTTGCAATACCTACAGCGCGCTTTTCTCTTATCACAGTAACCTTTACGGTTCCAGGATAAGAATGGTCTTTTTGTATCTTGGTTGCAATGTCATTAGCTAATTTTACGGCAGCTGAATCATCTGTTTTATCAGAGTTTACAATCACCCTAAGTTCTCTTCCCGCGGAAATGGCATACACCTTTTCTACCCCCTCAAAACTTAAAGCAGTCTCTTCCAAAGCTTTTAGACGCTTAGCATACGCTTCGTAATCTTCATATCGGGCACCAGGCCTACCACCACTTATATTATCTGCAATTTGCACAATAGCTCCTTCTACAGTACTAGGATGATCATCATGATGTTCTGCTACAGCAGTTATTACAGGTTCGGGTAAATTAAATTTTTTTAAGTATTCAACACCTAACTCTATATGACTACCTTCTTTGTCAATAAATACCTTACCAATATCGTGTAAGAGACAGGCTAATTTTACTATGTTAACGTCAGCGCCTATCTCCTGAGCTATCTTTACGCCTATCTGTGTTTCTTCTAAAGTATGAATTATCATATTTTGACCATAAGAATAACGGTATTTATATTTACCAAGGTTGGCTATAATATCTCTGGGTAAGTTGTATACCCCTACCTTATGGCAAAGTTTTTCTCCTTCTCTAAACATAATTTTTTCTATCTCCGCTCTAGTTTTAGCAACTATTTCTTCTATACGAGCAGGATGTATCCTACCATCCTTTATAAGCCTTTCTAAGGAAACACGAGCAATTTCCCTACGTACAGCGTCAAAACTACTAATGCGAACCGTCTCTGGGCTTTCGTCTAAATCTAAAGTAACTCCCGTTTGTTCCTCAAAAGATCGTATATTTCTACCCTCTTTTCCAATTATTTTACCTTTAACTTCAGGGGAAGGTAAATAAACAGTACTTACAGTATATTCGGCAACATAATCAGTAGCCCCATGTTGCATAGCATCTACTAATATATCTTTTGCTTTTTTTTCGGCTTCTGTTTTAGCTTGCTCTTCAGCGTCCATCAATTTTTTACCAATTTCGTTTTCTAAAGTTTTTTCAACTTCACTCAATATCTTTTTTTTAGCTTCTTCCTTACTTAATGTAGCAATCTTTTCTAATTCCTCAACTTGCTTAGCTATCAATTCCTCCTGCTTTATCTTTTTACTTTTAAGTTCTTTCTTTAATCTTTCTATTTCAGATTCTCTTTTTTGCAAATTGGTAGCCCTTAATTGCAGCTTTTCTTTTTGTAATTCTAATTCTTGGGATTTTTTATATAACTCTCGTTTCTTTCTTTCTAAGTTTTCTTTAGCCTCTTCTTTTATACGCAAAGCGTCCTCTTTTGCCTTTAAAATTAATTCTTTTGCTCTAGAATTCTCTCCTTTGGATAATTTTTTGAATTTGGAAGAGATGAAAAAATAAACAAATCCCCCACTAACTAAAGAACCTATTAAAAGGCCGCTTAGCAAAACTATAATATTCATACCTTTTACTACTAAACAAAGTAAAGAATAAGTAAGTAAAATTGTAACCTGCTAATCCATAGATTAGATAAATATTCTATACCCGCAGGTTATTCCAAAAATAATGTAGTAATTGGACTTTTTGCATATTCCTTTTATTCTTTACTTGATTTAGATTTAACTTTATAAATTAAATTTCTACGTTATTATTATAATACATAATTATTTTGTTTTCATTAACAAATATTTTCGGGTTTTGTATGTATAGATTTTGTGTTAAAATGCTTATATAGTAATTAAATTTATATAATTATGGTTAAAAAAACAAAAGTATCTGATCAAACATCTGGAAAAAAAGAAGCTTTAAAAAGCGCCCTCTCACAAATAGAAAAAGAGTTTGGAAGCGGCGCTGTAATTAAACTAGGAGCAGGAACTCAAACAAAAAAAATTGATTCTATTAAAACAGGTTCTATTGCCTTGGATATAGCCTTAGGAATTGGAGGAATCCCTAAAGGGCGTATAGTAGAAATTTATGGACCAGAATCATCTGGTAAAACAACATTAGTATTACATATAATAGCAGAAGCACAAAAAGCAGGAGGGCTATGCGCCTTTATAGATGCAGAACATGCTTTAGATGCTGTATATGCTAAAAGACTGGGAGTAGATATAGATAATTTATATATATCACAACCAGATACAGGGGAACAGGCTTTAGAAATTGCAGAAAAATTAATAAGAAGTGGGGCATTAGATGTAATAGCAATAGATTCTGTAGCTGCATTAACACCGAAAGCTGAAATAGAAGGTGAAATGGGAGATAGTCATATGGGACTTCAAGCCCGCCTTATGAGCCAAGCTTTAAGAAAAATAACAGGAGCTATTAATAAAGCAAATACAACAGTAATATTTACAAATCAAATTCGCGAAAAAATTGGAGTAATGTTTGGTAATCCCGAAACCACAACGGGAGGAAGAGCCTTAAAATTTTATGCAAGTGTACGACTAGACATAAGAAGAATTGGAAGCATAACAGAAGGAGATAAATTTATAGGAAATAGAGTAAAGGTAAAAGTTGTAAAAAATAAAGTAGCTCCACCCTTTAAAATAGCCGAATTTGATATAATGTTTAACGAAGGAATAAGTAAAGAAGGTAACTTAATAGATGTAGGAGTAGAGTTTGGGATACTAAAAAAAGCGGGATCATGGTATAGCTATAAAGAAAAAAACATAGCCCAAGGAAGGGAATCAGCTAAAGAATACTTAAAAGAAAATCCAAAAATAGCTAAAGAGATAGAACAAGCAATAATGGTTAGAGCTTTAAAAGAGGAAGATATTTTAGAATTAGGTAAAACTAAAGAGGAATAATCCTCTTATGTAAATGCTAAAAATAGTAAAAATAGAAAGACAAAAAAATAATAAAGAGAGGTTTAATATTTACTTTGATAACAAAGAAATAATAGGTGTAAGCTTGTACATTTTACATAAATACAAATTAAACTTAAACAAGAACTTAAGTGAAAAAGATATTGAGAAAATTGTTAAAGAAGAAAATCTAGAACTATGTAAACAAAAGGCTTTTGATTTAATTTCACGGCGTCCACAAAGCAAAAAAGAATTAGAAAAAAAATTAAACTCATTTTTATATAGAAGAATAAAAAGCAAAAATTTGAAGCAAGCTTTAATTAAAAAAACATTTAAAATACTAGAAAAATACAACTACCTAAATGATGAAAAATTTGCACAATGGATAGTTAATCAACGAAAGGCACAATTAAAAGGACCATTATATATAAAAAAAGATCTTTTAATTAAAGGTATTTCCAACAAAATAATACAAGACGTACTAAGTAACACTAACTTTAAAAAAGAACTTAAAAAATCGTTTATTAAGACGAATGAAAAGTTAAGAAATGAAAAAAATATATACACGAAAAAAAACAAAATATATGCGTACTTGCTAAGACAGGGGTTTTATCCAGAGGATATAAATAATATTATAGAAAAAGTAAAATAGCCATTTACTACACATATCATAACATGTACACACATGTCACTTTGTTATTTATGTATAAAGTTTGATTATTATAAAAAATATCATAATATTAAAGTAATATTAATTTTTTTAAATTATGGACTTAAGAAATAAAAAATTAGCCAAAGTTTTAATAGAACATTCATTAGAAGTTAAAAAAGGAGATAAAGTGGTAATTTCTACTTCGGATTTGCATCCTACAGATTTGGTTAGGGAAACATTGAAATTAATATTGCAAAAAGGAGCTTACCCTTATTTAGATATTATGGGATGGAATTGGATATTAGGAAGATCTAGTTACGGAGATTTAGCAAGAGTCTATATAGAAAATGCAAATATAGATCAGCTACAAAAAATACCAACCATATACAAAAACATAATAGATTGGGGAACAAAATTTGTTAGAATAACTACTCTTAATAACTATGCTCATTTAGCAGGAGTGGATTCTAAAAAAATGATTAATTTCAATAAAGCATATGAGAAAGAATTTAATAGATTAATAGACAAGAGAGCTTGGATATTGACATACTACCCTACCCCGGCCTTAGCACAACAGGCAGGAATGAGCGAAGAGGAGCTAACAAACTTTTATTTTAAAGCGTGTTTAATAGATTATAAAAAGATGAAGAGGCAAGGAGATAAAGTAGCAAAAATAATGGATAGGGCCAAAGTAGTACATATTGTAGGAGAAAAAACAGATTTATATATAAACATAGAAGGACGTCTAGCAGAAAATGCTTATGGAAAAAGGAATATACCCGATGGGGAAGTATTTTTGGCACCTGTTTATCAAAAAACAAAAGGATACATTTACTATGATTTAATTAATTATAAAGATGGAGTGGATGTTAAAGGGGTTTATTTAGAATTTGAAAAAGGAAAGGTAATAAAATCAAAAGCAGAGCAAGGAGAAGAAGTTTTAAATAGAATATTAAATACAGATAAAGGAGCTAGGTATTTAGGAGAGTTAGGATTAGGATTAAATTATGGTATAACCAAACCCATGAGAAACACTTTATTTGACGAAAAAATAGGAGGAACAGTACACGTTACCTTAGGAAAGGCTTATAAATCTAAAAGAGGAGGTGCACCAAAAGGGGGTAATAAATCGGCAATACATTGGGACTTAGTTAAAGATATGAGAAAAAAAGGATCTTACATTGAAGTAGATGGACAAATAGTATTTAAAGAAGGTAAATGGTTGATTTAAAATAAATATACACATACACAAACATTTTTTTAAATAAAATTACATATTATTTATTATTCGGGGTGTGGCGCAGTTGGCTAGCGCGTTGCGTTCGGGACGCAGAGGTCACAGGTTCAAGTCCTGTCACCCCGACCAATCAAGACTTTTTGAAAATTTGGAAGCGATTGATTGCTCGCTCCCCCTGCAGGGGCGGGGCTACGCCCGCATAAAAGGAAAAAGGGGGCGAAAAAATTAAAAAATGTAGAGAAAATTTTTCTGTTTTGCTCAGCTGGGCGGAGACGCTGGGCGGGTTTCTGCCGTTCACAGCAGAAATTGTTGCTCGAAAAAGGTTCGAGCTTCGTCCAGTAATTGCGACCATTCAGTACAGTTAATTTATTATAAAAAAGAGTGCTAACTAAAAAATTTTTTGGAGAATTCTAAACCTTTTTTAATTAAACCAATATCAAAATTTTCATCTACACCATGCATATTACAATCATCATTACCTAAAGAAACCAATAATGGGTCAACTTTAAAGACCTCTTTAAAATCTACTACTATAGGTATAGTAGCTCCACAATAATCAATTAAAACTTCATCTTGATATACTTCTTCTAAAAGGGATATTGTTTTTTTATGCATGGGTGAGGTAATATCTACCTTTACAGGATCTACATATTCTTTTGCATCCTCAATATGTAAACTTACATAAGAAGGGGTTTGCTTTTTTACATATTCTTTAAATAAATTTACCACATCTTTAGTACGCTGATTTGCACCAATTCTAAAGTTAATTTTAGCAGAGGCTTTTGAAGGGATAATATTTGAATAGCCCTCATCAATATATCCTGAGTAAATACCACTAGGTATAATCATGGATTCAAAACCTACTGTGGAACTAAAATTATTTTTGTGGTCGATAAAGAATTTTTTGATACCTAAAGAATTTAAATGTTTCCTTCTTTCAATATCCATTTTTTTACACAGCTCCTTTTCTTTTTTTGTCATTCGTGCTAACCCTTGATAAAAATTAGGTATAACTACCCTATAAGATTTATCATAAAAAGAGCTTATCAATTTAGATAATTCAACACTAGCACTAGGTACCGCACCACCATAAAGGCCAGAATGCAAATTATTTTTAGCAGTAGTTAAATGAAGCGAAATATTAGCGGTACCCCTAAAAGATGCGGTTATAACAGGCTTATATGGTAACTCGCCATCAGAAATCATAATATAATTACAAGAAAAATCTTTTTTACGCGCGCGAATAAGTTTATCTAAACCAGCTCCCCCAGTCTCTTCATTTCCCTCAATTAAAAATTTAACATTATATTTTAGCTTACCTTTAGCTATCAAATCAAAAACAGAGATCATATGAATTAAAAACTGACCTTTATTATCTACAACTCCTCTACCATACAATTTCCCATTCTTTTGTGTTAACTTAAACGGATCAAACGACCAACCATCATTTTTTTTAGCGGGTTGCACATCGTAGTGACCATAAACTAAAATGGTTTCTGTGTCAGAAGATACTGTATAATCAGCATAAACTACAGGGTTCCCATAACCTGTTATAGCTTTAGCAGTAAAACCTTGTTTAATAAATTGATGCAATAACCATTTAACGGTTTTATTTATTTCTTTGGTATATAAGGAATCAGTAGAAATACTTTTAAATTGTATTAAGTCTTTTAAAAGAGATTTATATTTATCCATAGAATGAATTTAAAAAAACATTAAACAATAAATTGTATATCTATAATAACAGAAAATATGATAAAATATAATTGTTTAACCCCAATATATATTATGAGAATAGAAAGCGAACTAAAGCTAGCATATAAAGATGTGCTTATAAGACCTAAAAGGTCAAAATTAACATCCCGTAAAAACGTTATACTAAAAAGAAAATTTTCATTTTTGCATTCAAATCAAGAATGGGAGGGTATACCCATTGTTGCAGCAAACATGGATACTTCGGGAACAATGGATATTGCTAAAAAATTGAGCAAATATTCTATGTTAACTTGCTTACATAAATTTCATTCAGAAAAAGACTTTTTAAAAAACAAAAATAAAAAAATCTTTAAGTACATAGCAGTAACCTCAGGAATAAAACCCCACGAGCTAAAAAAGTTAGATAATATAGTAAAAAAAACCAAACCTAAATTTATATGTTTAGACGTAGCAAATGGGTATACAGAAAGATTCTCAAGTGTGGTAAATAAAGTTAGAAAGCTATACCCTAAAATAACCCTAATAGCAGGAAATGTAGCCACAGCAGAAATGACACAACAACTAATATTGGCGGGAGCAGATATTGTTAAGATAGGGATAGGACCCGGAAGCGCATGTACTACAAGAAAAAAAACAGGTGTGGGATATCCTCAATTATCGGCAATTATAGAATGTGCAGATGCAGCACACGGGCTAAAAGGAAATATTATGGCAGATGGAGGATGCACTACCCCAGGGGACATATGCAAAGCATTTGGAGCCGGGGCAGATTTTGTAATGTTAGGCGGAATGTTTGCAGGACATAAAGAAAGTGGCGGAAACTTGGTAGAAGAAGATGGTAAAAAATATAAACTTTTTTACGGAATGAGTTCAGATACTGCCATGAAAAAATACTACGGATCTATAAAAAAACACCAAACATCAGAGGGGAAAACTGTTAAGGTACCTTATAAAGGTCCTGTAGAAAACACAATATTAGATATTTTAGGAGGAATAAGATCTTGTTGTACCTACATTGGGGCAAAAAGGTTAAAGGATATACCAAAATGCACAACATTTGTTAAAGTTACTCAAATAACAAATGATATTTTTGGATCTTCATTATAATTAAAACTGAATATTTTAAAAAATGACTATATATCAAATTTGTGGTTAAATTAAGGTAATGTTATATACATATAGTAAACCTCCTAAAAAAATAGGGTTTAAAGAACTGGTAATACATAATTCCAAAAAAAGAATTTTTGTAAAATTCTTAATGTTAATTACAGTTTTAGGATTATATATAGTTTATTTATCTTATAAATATGGAATGATAGAAGGGAGTGCCTTAGGAATTTTAACATGGTCTTTTTTTGTACTGTGTACACCAATTGCAGATGCCGGATTTTTATTAGACTTTCCCTTAAGAGTTCTTTTTAGGGTAAGAATGGTATATGCAGAAACTAGTGTGTGGATTATTGCTATAGCAACAAATTTATTTTTTTTATTATTTAACCCAAATATATACGAAATTACATTTATTACATCTTTATTTAAAAAAATTTTGATAAACCCTTATCCTTATTGGATAATAATATTTATATCAGCATTAGGAACATTTTTATCAGTACAATTAGGCGATGAATTATTAGACTTAACACATTTTAAAGATGCAGAAATAAACCACAAGCATGGATGGAAATTTGAAATATTATTTTTATTTTTTATATTTATATTAACTATAATTGCATATCATCATTTATTAGCAAGACTAGGAGTTAAAATTTCTTAGGCAGATATAACAAAGAAAAGTTGACAACATCACGTTTTTATATAAAATAAAGCATAGATTATTATAGCGCGGGTTAGTGGAACGGTACCACGGGAGGCTCATAATCTCCAAAACCCGGTTCGACTCCGGGACCCGCAACCAAATTAAAGCCCTTCTTTTTGTAATTCTTTAATTAAATCTTTCTGCTTTTTTGTTAATTTAGCAGGTATGTCTACTAAAATCTTTACATATAAGTCCCCTCTACCTTCACCTCTTAATTTGGGCATTCCTTTAGAAGAAACTTTAAAGTTAGTATTACTTTGAGTACCAGGGGGGATTTTTAACACTATCTTGGTAAGCCCCGTTTTTGATTTAGTATCTATTGCTGGTACCTTTATTTTACCTCCTAACAAAGAGGTGGTTAAGGGTATATGCTCAACAATATAAATATCGTACCCCTCTCTATAAATATTGGGGAGATCCTCCACCTGGATAGAAATATATAAATCTCCTCTGGGGTAACCGGGCTTTAGAGGTTCTCCACCCTTTCCGGGAATTTTTAATTCTGTTCCCGTAGAAACACCTGGTGGTATGTTTACATCAAATTCCTCTTTACCTACTCTAATGCTTTTTTTTGTACCCAAAACAGATTCTGAAAAACTTATTTGCAAAGTATAGTATAAGTTTTTTCCTTTAGGAGTTTGATTTCTTTTAAAACCAAATACACTTTCAAATATTTCAAAAGGGTCAAAATTGCTAAAATCTTCTACATTAAAACCATAAAAACCACCAGCACCCGAAAAGGGATTAGTGTTGCTTCCATAAGGTCCTGCAGAGCCAGAAGAAAAAGCCGAATGTCCAAATTTATCATATTGTGCTTTTTTTTCGGGATCACTAAGTACCCTATAAGCTTCGTTAATTTCTTTAAACTTCTTTTCAGCTTCTTCTTTATTTTGGGCAACATCGGGATGGTGCTCCCTAGCTACTTTACGATAAGCCTTTTTAATATCCTCTATACTTGCATCCTTAGACACACCCAATATTTCATAATAATCTTTCTTCATATAGATAAAATAGTATTAACAATATTATAAGTTTTAATCCTCCTCTACCTCTGCCTCTACTGTTGGGGCATCATCATCCTTCCCTTTAGAATCTTTTTTTTCATTAGACCCTTTAGGGGAGGATCCAGTATCTTGCTTAGATGTATGATTTTGTTGCCCATAAATAAAAGACCCTACCTCTTGTAGAGCTTTAGAGAGATTCTCTGTTTTGGATTTCAACTGCCCAACATCAAGACCTTGTAAATTGTCTTTTAAATCTTTTAACTTAGATTCAATATCTTCTTTTTTATCTTGCGGTATTTTATCTTTATAATCTTTAAGAGTTTTCTCGGCTGTATAAATAGTAGAATCAGCCATATTTCTTGCATCTATTAATTCCTTTTTCTTTTTATCTTCTTCTTTATGCATTTCTGCATCTCTTACCATTTGTTCAATCTCCTCTTCACTTAAGCCAGTTCCACTTTTAATAGTAATTTTTTGTTCTTTTCCAGTAGCTTTATCTTTAGCGCTAACACTTAAAATACCGTTAGCATCAATATCAAAAGTAACTTCTATTTGAGGCACACCCCTAGGAGCAGGAGCAATTCCCTCCAAAACAAAACGACCCAAACTTTTATTGTCTGCTGCCATTTTTCTTTCGCCCTGTAAGATATGTATTTCCACACTAGTTTGATTATCTGCAGCGGTGCTAAAAACCTGGCTAGCTGAGGTGGGTATTGTTGTATTCCTTTCTATTAAAGGAGTCATGACACCTCCTAAAGTTTCTAAACCTAAAGTTAGAGGAGTTACGTCTAATAATACTACATCTTTTACAGAACCACTTAAAACTCCAGCTTGAACAGCGGCCCCAATGGCTACAACTTCATCAGGATTAACTCCTTTAAATGGTTCTTTACCAAAGAAGTCTTTGACAACTTCTTGTACCTTAGGCATTCTAGTCATACCTCCAACAAGAATAACCTCGTTTACATCTTTAGGAGTTAGTTTGGCATCAGCTAAAGCCTTTTTAACAGGCTCTAATGTTTTTTCAATTAAAGGCAAAACAAGCTGTTCTAACTTTGATCTAGAGAGTTTTGTATTAATATGCTTAGGACCACTACTGTCTGCAGTTATAAAAGGTATATTTATTTCTGTTTCGTTTGTGCTAGAAAGTTCTATCTTAGCTCTTTCTGCAGAATCCTTTAAACGTTGCATGGCTTGCTTATCCTTAGTTAAATCTATACCATACTCTTTTTTAAAATCCTCTGCTAACCAATTTATAATAGCAGTATCAAAATCTTCACCTCCTAAATGAGTATCGCCACTAGTAGATTTTACTTCAAAAACCCCGTCAGCAATTTCTAGTATGGATATATCAAAAGTACCTCCTCCTAAATCGTATACCGCTACTTTTTCATTTTTCTTTTTATTTAATCCATAAGCTAAAGAAGCTGCGGTAGGTTCATTTATTATTCTCTTCACTTTTAACCCAGCTATTTGCCCCGCTTCTTTAGTAGCTTGACGTTGGCTATCATCAAAATATGCGGGCACAGTTATTACAGCTTCTTCAACAGTATCACCTAAAAAAGATTCCGCATCCGCTTTTAATTTAGCTAATATCTTTGCAGATATTTCTTGAGGAGTGTATATAGTATCTTCTACCTTTACACAAGCTAATCCGTTTTTACCCTCTACAATTTCATAAGGTACCTCTTTAATTAATTTTTGAACTTCAGGGTCAGAAAACCTCCTACCCATAAGCCTTTTTATTGAAAATATAGTTATTTTAGGGTTAACTATAGCTTGCCTTTTGGCAGGCGCACCAACAACGTTATCAACTACATTGACATAGGAAGGTGTAGTATTAGCACCTTCTGAATTAGGGATAACTTTAGGTTCCCCTCCTTCCATAAAAGCCATTGCACTATTAGTTGTTCCTAAATCTATTCCGATTATTTTAGACATAATAATACCTCCTATAGTAAATTTTTACTTTTTTGATTTTCCTACTATTACTCTAGCTGGTAATAATACTCTACCACGGTAATAATAACCCTTTCTAACGACCTTTAAAACCTTATTGTCTTCACCATCTTTAACCTCCACAGCTTCTGCTAGATTTGGGTTAAATTCTTTTCCTTCTATATCTATTTCTTTTAACCCTAACTTTAAAAGAACATCCGAAAAATGTTTTAAAGTTATCTCTAATCCTCTATCTTGTACATGAGTCGTAACCATTTGTAAATTATTAAAAACTTCTAATATTTCTATAAAAACATTCTTATTAGCTAAGTAAGCTATTTCCTCTCTTTCTTTATCCAATCTATTTTTTAAATTCTGATAATCTGCTAAAGCTCTTTTCCAAGAATTCTCTAAATCAGCAATACGTGATTGCAACTTTTTTATTTCAGCCTTTAAATCTTTTTTAGCAGAGGATTTTTTTACACCCATAATTACCAATTAACCCCTATTTCATCCAAGATTCGTGCCATATAATCTACTGCCGGAATAACTTCATAATACTTCATCCTAGAAGGGCCTATTACACACACATGCCCCTTTTTTCCTCCGGAAACAAAAGATTTAGCTACTACACTAACTGGATATAAAGAACTAATTTCGAATTCATCACCCATAATCACACAAGTATCAGAAGTATTTCTTTTTACCAAAAAAGAATGCAAACTAGTGTCAAAGCTATCTAACATATTAAGTACAGCTCTAGATACCTCTATATCAAAAAATTCTATATAATCTAATATATTAACTACCCCACTATAATAAACCTCTTCGTTATCTACAGATACTAAAGACAACAAATTAGTAACACTAGCAAGTGCAGAAGAGGCACTTCGTAATAATTTAGAGTGATCATATCTATTGCTCCAAATATTCTGTTTCATAGCTACTTCTTTTAATACTGGCAAAGAGGTATTATCCATTAATTCCCTAATATATAACCTATACCCAGCAGGAGTAGGTACCCGCCCAGCACTAGTATGAGGCTGGTCTAAAAAACCTCGTCTTATTAGTACAGCCATTTCGTTTCTAATTGTTGCCGCAGAAACATTTAATTTGTATTTTTTTGTCAATTGATTAGAACTTACAGGTTCAGCAGTATCAATATACTCATCTATCACCATTTTTAGAACAGCTTTTTGCCTATCAGTAAGTGCTAATTCAGACATAAATATTGTTACAAATTCTCACTAGCAATATGATATAATGAGTGATAGTTACAGTCAAGCATTTATGAAAAATAAAAAAGCATCTTTAGGGCAAAACTTTTTAAGAGATAAACAAACAATAAATAAATTTATAGAATTTTGCCAAATTGACTCAAAAGATATAATACTAGAAATTGGCCCTGGAAAAGGAGCATTAACCAAATTAATTACTAATAAAGCTAAAAGAGTTATTTGCATAGAATTAGATACAAAGCTAGCAAACTATATAAAACTTAGAGGATGGAGAAATATAAAAGTAATTAACAACGATTTTTTAAAGCTCGATTTAAAAGATACTATTCAAAAAAAATCTGTAACCAAAATAATTGGGGCTATTCCTTATTATATTAGCAGCCCTATAATACATAAAATATTACAAGAAGCTGTACCCCCTTTAAGAGAAGTATGTTTAATAACACAAAAAGAGTTTGCTGAAAAAGTAATTCCTTTAAAAGGAAATAAAAAAAGAAGCTATTTCACAAATTTAATAGAACTGTATGCTAATCTAACAACCGGAGGAACAATTAATAAAAAAGCTTTTTACCCTATACCCAAAGTAGATTCATTTTATTTTAAGTTTAAATTTAAAAAATATCCAAAAAATGAGATGGAAGTTAAAAAATGGTCTGTATTTTTGCACCACATATTTAAAAACCCAAGAAAGAAGATAAATAAAAAATTCAAAAAAGAAGTGTTAGAAACCCTTGGTATTAGCGAAAATTTAAGACCTCAAAACCTTAGCATTGAGGAAATAAAAAAATTAAAGTATAATCTATATCATGATTGATATAAGAAACCAGAAACATTTAGTACAAACTAAAAAGTGGAATTCATTTAAAAAAGAGTATGGTAGGGCAAAAGTAGACAAAGTAGGTGGAGTTTATATGCTAATAAAAAAAATACCATTTACTAATTTTTATTTGGGTTTCTCCCCCAAGGTAAATTTTTTAGAGCAGTCTGTAGATTTTATAAAAATTGAGAAATATTGTAAGAAAAATAATATATCGTTTATACGATTTGATGTGCCAAATATATTGAAAAATACAGCTGAGGGAAATTTATGGGAGAAAAAATTAAAAGATAAAGGTAAAAAATCCCCAAGAAACACATTTACTGTAGAAAATATTTATTTAGATTTAACAAAAGATATAGATTCCATTTTAAAAGAAATGCATCCAAAAAAAAGATACAATATAAGGTACGCTATAAGAAAAGGTGTGGAAATAAAAATTAGCCAAAAAGACAGGGATTTAGAAGATTTTTGGAAATTACATTATAAAACGTCTAAAAGGCAAATGTTTCTAACCTACCCCAAAAAATATTTTGAAAAAATGCACCAGATTTTAGGAAAAGATGTATACTATATAAAAGCTTTTGTTAACAAAAATCTTGCTACGGTTTGGATGATAATAACAACAAAAGATACTATATATTACACTTTTGGAGGATCAGATTCAAAATGGAATAAATATTATCCAAATGATTTAGTCGGTTTTGAAGCTATAAAATTAGGAAAGAGATTAAACAAAAAATATTTTGACATGTGGGGAGCCGAAAAAGGAAAGGGGTTTACTGAATTTAAGCTAAAGTATGGAGCAGAAAAATTAAGGTTTTTGGATTCATATGATATTGTTTATAAAAAAATACCCTACTATTTATTTAATACAACATATGGGCTATTTTGGAAAGCACAATACATCAAAAGAAAGATTAAAAAAATAGGAGGGTTAATAAGATAATGGTGCCAGGGGGGGGAATTGAACCCCCGACCTTGGGTTTATGAGTCCCACGCTCTAACCAACTGAGCTACCCTGGCCACAATAATATTTTAAGGTAATTTTTAATAAAAAAAAGCCCTAAACCACAGAATGTAATTAGGTACATTATCATTACCAAAAAAATAGGAAGTAGATGTATCTTTATTTTTTGGCAGCTCTTTTTTATCACTTTTCTTATATTCGTAACTGGCATTAATAAAATCTTCATTAGGGAATACTATTATCTTTTCATTCTCAAAACTATAATTTAATTTTTCTCTGGCCTCTTTAATTACAAATGTATCACTTTTTTTATATTCTAATTCTTTTTTTAATAATTTATTTTGGTTAATTAATTGATTCAATCTTTTTTGTGCATCATCCAGACGGCCTTTTTTTGATATAAGTTTTTGCGTAGACCGAATATTATAAAAAGTTACTATAAAGCTTACTATAATAGCAACATACAAAGATAACCTAAACATAGTACTTAAATTTTATTAAATATATTACATTGATACAAGATTTGTTAAATGGTATAATTTACTATAGGTAAATTAGGAACTACCTATAGAAACTTTGTTATATGGATTTAACTATAGCACATAAAAAATTTATAGAGAATTTAAAAAGGAAAAATAGGGCACACTCTACAATAATAGCTTACTCCAAAGACATACAACAACTTATAGAATACCTAAGAAAAAAGGAATCAATAACGGAAATAAAAGATGTAAAAAGCACACATTTAAACAGATTTATGGAAGGGCTAAGAAAACAAGGTTATACACTCAAATCTATAAGTAGAAAAACTAATTCAACAAAAACCTTTTTTAAATTTCTAAAAGAAGAGCTTAACATTATAGAAAATAATCCAGCAAATATGGTATCTCACCCAAAGTTAACCCCAAAAGCCCCTAGAATATTAAGCAAGATAGAATATAAGGCTTTAAGAGATGCTGTTAAAAAGGACATTAGAACATATGCTATTGTAGAAATACTTTTACAAACAGGTATAAGAATAAGCGAACTTGCTGAAATAAGATTACAGCATATAAAAATGTCGGAAGAAAACAAAGGAGATAAAGGCACCCTTTATATACCAAAAAGAGGATCAAACGAGGAAAGAACAATACCTTTAAATAAATCGGTACAACAAGCAATTAGAGAATATTTAAAAATTAGGCCTTTTTCAAAAAAAGATTATCTTCTTGTAACAAAAACAGGTAATCAACTTTTAGTAAGAAACATTAGATCAACATTAGATAAATATTTTAAGGAGATAGGATTAGAAAACGTAAAAGTAAACGATTTAAGACATACTTTTATAGCACAACATCTAGAAAGGGGTACCCCTATTTATATAGTAAGTAAGGTAGCAGGACACAAAAGATTAAGTACTACAGAAAAATACCTAGAATATATAAAAGCTACCAATAAAGATACCCAATTTGAACTAGAAGAACTCTAAATTGACTTTTTTACCAACCAAAGAATTGGGGTTTACGGTAAATAAATCATAATTTAATTCCAAAACATATTTAATAGGATTTGGAGAAGTATGGGTATTAAAAGAATTTTTATTAAGAACAGTATACCCAACAATTGTGAAATCTTGATTTATCCAAAATAACAAAACATTAAAAGAAACATTTTTATTATAAAAAGAGCGTTTTTTACTATTCTTAAAAATAAAAAACATTCCTTCCTTTTTTGAAAGGGGTTTTGTAAACATTAACCCTTTAGATTGTTTAAATTTAGTATTTGCTATTTCTACGGTTAAGTTTAGTTTGTCACTTATACGTACCTTTGCATATTCTTTATTTAAATTTTTTATAGGATTATATAAAAAAATAATAAATAATGCAGGAATAAAAAATAAATTATACATAGTGTCAATTAATATTATACAAAACCTTACGCTTTAAGTTACCTATCAAAAACTTTAATCTTGGGCAATAAATATAATAACATGTATAAAATAATAATGTTTATAAAATATCTTTTAGAGCACTAATGGTTTGACCTGTTGGGATTTACCAAAACAAAGGCGGCAATCAAATCTAAAAATAAAATGTAAATCCCCAAACACCTCGGCATATATGTAGTTTCTCAAAGAGCTCCTTTAAAGTCAAATTAATTTTTGCAAAATTTTGGTAGGGCTAAAGTTAAATCCCAAACCAGTTATATTATGCTTATACACCCAAACGACAAAAAGAAGCACACACAGCGGGCAAAAATTCAAAAAATATTTGATGAAGTAATTACTCTATATCAGCCATTGGCGCGTGTTACTGGCACGAGACACGTTGAGAAACATTTATGCCTGATTTAAAAGCCAAACAGGAGTTTTTGTATCTGATATTATCGCATCCGCATATTGGTTGATCTACCTCTGGGCAAGTCTTGGGTTTAGCTTTGCATATTCCCGTTGCACCCTTGTCGCACGCATTTACTCCAAATTTCCCTAAACTATCTTCTTTCATACAAAAACCTGTTACACATTCGCTGTTTTCTGCACATTCTTCGCCAACCACTTTCAATTTAGTTCCAACCAAGCCAAACCCAGTCGGCATATTGCCCCCTCCACCGTCATCACTGGTATCATCGTCTTTTGGATTATTTGCATCGCCATTAGAATTGTTACCTGAGTCGTTTTGGCCTCCACTGTCTTGTGCGGGTTCTTCTGAGACAGAGTTGGCATCTAACTGATTATCTTGTTCGGGTTGATCTTGTGCTTTATCTTTAACTGTAACTTTATTTAAAGTATTTGATGTAGACGAGTCAGACTGCATTTTGCCATAAAGAAACGCCACAGCAGCCACCAATACAATTATTATGATAACAAGAAAGATATTTGTTTTTGATTGTGATGAGCTGTTTACCGGATTACTCATATTGGTAATTGCCTTTGTTATATTAATTTTAGATTAATACATTAATTAATCAAGTAACCAAGAAAATATTATTTTTAATTATGGATAACCTAAACATACGGGAAGTTTAGCCAACTTATTTTTTTTGATTATACCATAAAAGGAAAATAAATTTGGAGTGAAAGAAAAGTGCAAAATTTGAAAATTATTTGGATATTTTTTTCTTAAACCGCATATACCGTGTTAAGCAAAGGGCGAGTGGGGTAAGAGCGAAAGTACAACGTGGTCGGAGCGAAGCGGAGAAGTCACAAAAGCACGCGTTCTATTCTAGCTTAAATAGGAAATTATTCCTACTCCAAAACCATAAAGGAGGATGCATATCAATCGGATTAAGTCCAGTCCCTTGAAGAAGATCGCGCCATCTT
>CAYSYH010000008.1:0-20651 GCA_964435455.1 uncultured Candidatus Saccharibacteria bacterium
ATAGGCCTATATACTATATATGTGGTGAAGAATCGCCTAGTCAAGTTAAAGAAAGGTATACTAGATTACATTTAAAATCTGATTCTATAGAATTATGGGAAAATACCTTTGTAGAAACCATAACGAGTTACCTTAGCAAAAGGGGGGAGGGATTGATAATTTTTGACTCTATAAATAGTGGGTTCTCCTCTAGATACAAGGCTACACAGGGTTCTTTATCTCAAATTAAAGAGGTTTCTCAACAGCTTGTTTTGTTTGCTAAAAAGTCTGGTTTACCTATTATACTAGTAGGTCAGATTAATAAAGAGGGTGGTATTGCAGGACCTAAAGCTTTAGAGCATTTGGTAGATACTGTTTTGTTTTTAGAAGGAGATGATGTTCATTCTTTTAGAGTTTTGCGAAGCCAAAAAAATAGATTTGGTAGTGTAAACGAGGTTGGTTTATTTTTAATGGACGAACAAGGTATGACCCAAGTTGAAAACCCTTCAGAATTTTTACTTTCGGGTAGGGTAGAAGGTGCTAGTGGATCGGCTGTTTCGTTAATAAATGAGGGAACTCGTTGTTACGCTGTAGAAATTCAAGCCTTAGTTAATAAAAGTTCTTTTGGTTACCCTAAAAGAACTAGTATTGGTTATAGTTTAAACCGCTTAAATTTATTAATTGCTGTCTTAAGCAAGAGAACAAAGTATGATTTAAATGATTATGATGTTTATTTAAATATAGCTAGTGGTATTAAAGTTTCAGAACCTGCTATAGATTTAGCTGTTTGTGCTTCTCTTGCTTCTGCTTTAAAAGATAAGCCTTTACCAAAAAATAGTGCTTATATAGGTGAGGTAGGATTGAGTGGTGAGATAAGACCTGTAAAAATGCAAAAAAGGAGACAAAAAGAGGCAAAGAATGTAGGTATTACTAAACTTTTTGATCCTACTAAATATAAAAATATCAACGAAGTTTTAAATTTATAACATCTTTTTTGTGAATATTTTTTATAGACTGAAAAATAAATTTTATATACCTACTTTTAAAAACCCAACCCAACTTACTTATGACATATCTAGGATTTTATTTTCGTTATTTTTTGCTTTAACTATATCTATAACTTTACATTTTGCTTATTTTGTACATTCTCCTTTTTTACAAGTTCCTTATGTAGGGGAAGTTGTTTCTGGTTTAGTTGTATTTTCCATTTTTTATTATTTAATACCCTTTTTGTTAAAAGCAATTAGAGATTCATTAACTAACCTTATTCGCCAATCTTTAAAAGATTTTAGGGAATTTAGTAAAAATAAAAAGCCTAAATTAAAAGTAAAAAGATCTACTCCTGTATTGGTTGATACCAGCGCTTTAATAGATGGCCGTATTTGCGACATAGTATATGCAGGCTTTTTAGATTCCCAATTATTAATACCCCAGTTTGTCTTAGATGAATTACATTTGGTATCTGATAGTAAAAATAAGTTAAAAAGAGACAAAGGCAGACGGGGTTTAAATACTTTGGAGGATTTAACAAAACATCGTAAGCATGATGTGCGTATTTATCCTACACCTTCTAGTGGTAACGTGGATAAAGCTCTAGTTAGGTTAGCTAAAAAGCTAAAAGCTCGCATATTAACTGCAGATTATAATTTAAATAAAGTTGCAAAAATACAAAAAATAGAAGTATTAAATATAAATGAATTAGCAAAAGCACTAAAAACAAAGTATTTGCCCGGTGATACAGTTACTGTAAAAATTGTTTCTAAAGGTCAAAATAAAGGGCAGGGTTTAGGGTATTTAAGCGATGGTTCAATGGTTGTTGTAAGGGGAGGTTATAAATATTTAAACAAAAAAGTAAAAGTAGAAATAAAAAAGATTTTACAGAAAGATTCAGGTACTATTTTATTCTCACATATTGCGACCTCTTTGTCTAAGCCAGCCAATACTTCTAAATAGGTAATATATCTTGATTTATTTTAAAGTTTTTATTTACATTGCTTTTATAATATATTAAATTTTTTAAACTCTTTTTATTTTAAATATTCCCCTACTATTTTTTAGTCATAGTTTGACATTTTTATATTTTTAATAGTTACTTTTTTCTCTTATATTTTTATACTTTTATATAATAATTTTGTATTTTATGCTTGTTTTTATGTATCCAAAAAAACAAAATAGTTTATAATTGTGTTATATGTATATAAATTTATTTAATAGTTTATTATTTATCTTATTTATTTTATTCTTGATTACCTTATTTTTTTCGGGTTCCTTTGCTTTGTGGTTGTGGTATAAGTCTAAAGAAGTTTTTAAATTAAACTTAAAAAGAGGAAAGGATTTAGTTTTTTTTAAGGTTTCTGTTCCCGAGGATTTAGAAGTTGAGATAAAGGCAATGGAACAGTTTTATACAAGTTTACTAGGGATAAAAGAAATAGGTAGGTTTGGGATTAACAAATCTCCTAATATTTCTTTAGAAATAGTTGGTTCTTCTAAGGGAATAGATTTTTATGTTGTAGCTCCAAAGCAATACTCTACCCTTGTAGAAAAGGCCATTCACGCAGTATACAGTGATGCAGATATTAATAAAGGAAAGCATAATTTATGGTCTATATGGGAGCAAGAGGGCCACCAAGAATTTGACGAGCTATACTTAGCTAAGGAGGATTATTATCCATTAAAAACTTACGAAGAGGTAGAATTGGATCCTTTAAATTCTATTACATCTTCTATGAGTAAGTTATCTAATGGTGAGGGTATGGCCTTGCAACTTGTTTTAAGGCCATCTACTAACTATTGGAAAGATTTGGGTAACTCTATTGCTCGCTACCTTACTAATAAAAAAGATAAAGAGGGGAACCCAAAATCTACAGATGCAGATAGAGAAAAAGCCGATATTATCAAAAATAAAACAAAAAAAGAAGGAATGGATTTTGTTATTAGGATTTTTAGTGTTGCTCCAACAAAAGAGGTAGCTAAAGTAAATTTAAAAAATTTAAAAAATTCTTTAAATGTTGTAGCTCACCCTCAAGGTAATAGGTTTAGCTCAAAAAAATATCCTTTTCCTTTTAATTTGTTTAATGCAGGAAGAAAAAGGGATTTTTTATATGCTTTTGTTTATAGAATGTTTCCTTATATACATATTACAATTCCTTATATTAGAAAAACATTATTTAAAGGTTATTCTGTTTTAAATACAGCAGAACTTGCAACAGTTTACCACTTCCCCACTAAGCAGGTAAAAACGCCGGGTATTAACTGGCTTAGGTCTCGTGAAAATATAGCTCCTTTTGAATTACCCGATTCTGGGGTTTATTTGGGAATAAGTGAATTTAGAGGCGTAGAAAAAAAGGTTTTTATGTTAGAAGATGATCGTAGACGGCATTTATATGTTTTAGGTCAAACTGGTACTGGTAAATCGGAGTTCTTAAAATTTTTAGCTGTCCAAGATATAAAAGCTGGTAAAGGTTTAGCTTTTATGGATCCTCATGGTAGTGCTGTACGGGATATCTTGTTGCAAGTACCTAAAGAGCGTATTAAAGACGTTATTTATTTTAACCCTGGAGACAAAGATTACCCTATGGGTTTAAATATTTTAGAAGCCGAAACTACAAGAGAAAAAAACCTAATTGTAAATAGTTTTATTGCACTGCTTTATAAACTTTATGATCCTAATAGGCAGGGTATTGTGGGGCCTCGTTTAGAACGTGCTGTGCGTAATGCTATGCTTACTGTTATGAGTGAAAAAGGAAACACTTTAATTGAAGTAATGCGTGTTTTAATGGACGAAAAATACCAAAAAGAGATGCTTCCTAAAATTAAAGACCCTTTGGTTAAAAGCTATTGGGTTAAAGAGATTGCACAAACAACTGCCCACCATAAATCGGAGGTTTTAGGTTATTTTGTTTCAAAATTTGATCGTTTTGCTACCGAGGCTGTGATGCGAAATATTATAGGTCAATCTAAATCGGCTTTTGATTTTGGGCAAGTAATGAGAGAAAAAAAGATTTTGCTAATTGACTTAAATAAAGGAGCTATTGGTGAAGAGAATTCTAAGTTTTTAGGTCTTTTGCTTATACCGCGATTGCTTTCTGCAGCTTTTAGACGTATGGAAACGGAGAAGTCTTTTGACGATTTTTACTTATATGTAGACGAATTTCAAAATTTTGCAACTCCTGATTTTGTTACAATTTTAAGCGAAGCTCGTAAATACAAGTTAAATTTAATTGTAGCAAACCAATTTTTGAGCCAAATGCCCGAGGATATAAAAAGTGCTATTTTTGGTAATGTAGGAACTTTGGTTAGTTTTAGAGTAGGACAAGATGACGCAAAATATATGGCCGAACAATTTCACCCTAGATTTACTGAAAATGACCTATTAAATTTACCCATTGGTAGAACTATAATTCGTCTTTTGGTAAAGGGTTATCCTACACCTCCCTTTTCTATGAAAACAGATTGGCCAACTATACAATCTATGCCAAAAAATCCTGAAATAGCTAATGAAATTATAGAGAACTCTCGTAAATTGTATGCCAAATCAGTACAGGATGTAGAAGAGGAAATAAAAAATCGCGGGGGTTTGAAAGCTTTATTAGATGATTCTAAAAGACAAAATAGTTCTTTTGGTTCTTCTTCGGTTTTTGGTAGTTTGTTTGGTTCTAATAAAAAAGATTCTTCTACACAAGGTTATGGTGGTTTTGGTTCTTCTAAATTTGGGTCCATTGGTAAGTTTGGTTCTTTTAATGCAGAAAAGATAGATTCTAGTGCTCCTAAAAGTTTTGGAAGCTCTTTTTTAAATAATAAAAAACCTAATAATACTAGTAATAGTAGATTTGGTTTATCAACTAATTCAAAAATAAATAATAATTTATCTACTAGTAAGTCTGTTAAAAGAGGTGCTGTAAGTCTTGCTGATTTAGATTATAAAAAAAATAATAGACCGCTGCCAAAAGATTATATAGAACCAGAAAATATTTTTAATACTGGTGATAAAATACCTCCTCGCCCCAAAGTTAAATCTAAACAGAATAAATTAAAAAGGCCTAATAAGCAAAAAGGTGTTGATATTAAAGGGCAAAAAACTATAGCTTTAGAATAATTTTAACTTTCAGATTCTTTATAATTTTTTTTGTAAATTTTTTAGTATAGCTTGGGTACTAGATGGTTTATGTAGATCACTCTCAGTGTGTTCAATATTTTTATGTGGATTACTCTCAGTGTGTTCAATATTTTCATGTGGATCAGCCTTAGTGCTTTCAGAATTACTGCCGCCACCAACTTCTTTTTTATTGTGCATTGGTTCAGTTGCTTCTTTGGGTTCTTTGGGTTCTCCTTGTTGTTTGTGACCTTCTCTACTTGATAAATATTCTTGTAGTTCTTGGTTTTCTGTTGTATAGTTACCTAGCTTTTCTACCATAGTGTTTGTTATTTAATCAAATTTATAAGAAAAATTCAAACTCTCTGTTTATAAAATTATACTATAAGATATTAAATAAGGCAATAGATAATGGTGAACATATTTTTGGTTGGGTATATTTAAAAATAAAGCTCTATGGGCAGGGCCATTAATTACGGCTAGAGCTTTATTTGTATATAAAAACTTTATGCTTTTTATTTTATCAAAGCAAGCTTGTATGTTGCTAAAAATGTCATTAAAAATTTATATAAATGCTTTTATTTAAGTATAAATGTAATTTAGGTTATTTTTATTATTTTAGTTAAGTTCTTGTTGCAAAAGTTTATTTGCATTTTTTAATAACTCTTCGAAATATCTTAATAGTTCTTTTAATTCTTCTTGTTTAAAAGTATGTAATCGTAATCTCAGCATTTTCACTTTTAATTTTGTAGGATCATACCTAAGCCTAAGCCTAAATATAGGTTTACCTCCGTATATGGGTCCTGAAAGGGCCACTATTTTTTTAGTATTTGGATCTATTATTACCCTAAAAGTTGTATTTTTTCCTTTTTTATTTTTATCTATAATTAACAATATCCCCGTTGGAATTTTATCTTCTTCCCCATATTCACTGTTATGTTTTTGGTTCATATTTGTTGAATATACTATTTTTATGGTTTCAGTATCTACTATTTCAACCCTTGAATTCATATACCCTTGATGATTATTAATAAGCTCTTGTAACCTATTAGCTATTTTTAGTAAATAATCAAAAATATTATGGTAAGGTGATTCCTTACTTACATCTAATTCTATATAAGGGTTTTCTGGATTTTGGTTTAAATAATTTTTTACTTCTATCATATACCTTGCCTGTTCTTCCATGTAATTTTTTATATCCTCCCTGTTGTGGTATGGATAGGTTATCAATACTGCCTTTTTTTCACCAACTTTAAATAATATAAATCCATATTTGGTTTTTAACCATATCTGTGGTTCCTCTTCCTCACTATTTTTATTTTTAACAATTATAAAACTTATATCTTCTCCATTTAGTTTTGTTACCCTTATTGTAGTTTTTGATAGTTTACCTTTATTTGTTACGCTTATCTCCAACCTACCTAAAGTTCCTAAATCTAGCATTTTTGTTTTTTGCTCTTCTGCTTCTTTCAGTACTTTTTGTGCAAAAGTGTATCCAATATTATAAAAGTCTCCTATTATGTCATATGATGTTAATTTTGGTTCTTCTGCTTCTTCTGTTTCTTTTGCTTCTTCTGCATCAGAATCAGGTTTATTATCTAGCCATTTTCCTTTTTTTTCCAATTCTTCTAATATTTCCTCTACTTCTTTTTTTAAGTCTCCATCTAACTCTTCGCCCTCTATCATTTTTTTAGTATTTTTAAAATTTTAATATAATTATATTATTTATAATATGGGTTTTTTTGGAGAAAATAAAGAATTTTCTTGTTTTATGGATTTTTCGCCACCTGAAACGCAAGATGCCTTTATGCAATGTTTATCTGATTTTTTTCATACTTCACTTCAACAATTTCTAAATACTTTGGATGAGTATGATTATTATTATTTTAATTTATTATTTAAAAATTTACAGGGTATAGATAATCTTGCGCAAGTTCTAGTTTTAGGGCCTTATGAAAACCCTATTTTTGATTTACCTACGTATTTTAGCCGAGGTTGCTTTGCTTTTTACCAACCTTACATTTTGTGCCATTTTACTGAAGGTGATAAAGTTGTTGAACTGCCTTTTTTATACTTTGGTCTAATTGATTATAATAATAGCACGTTTTTTGTTATAAAAAAACCTAAAGGTACTTTTAATAATTTTGCATATGTATTGGAAGTATATAATTTTGATTTGCAGGGGGATAATGGTGATACAAGCATTACAAAAATAGGCCACTTTGAGCTTAATTAGCAATTTGTATGCTTTCTTCAATTTTTTCTACTAACTCTTTTTTTGTTGTGTTATCTTGTAATCTATAAATTTCTTTTACTATATGTTGAACCCATGCTTCTTCTATAGGGTTATTTAGCATTATGCCAAAAGCTATTAAAGCGCTTATTGCTGTTGGAGCATATAAAAAAACATTTTTATATAACTCATTTATATTTAAAGGTATATTTTCTTTAAATAAAATAGTTATAAATATTGTACCTATTGGTAAATACCATAAAGGTTTAAGCCTTTGTAGGTATAGTATTATTTTTTGTTTAAATGTCATGTCTTTACTTTCCATTTTTAGGTAAATATAATGTAGCATTTCGTGTAATAATGTCTTAGCTAGTTTTTTTTTAATTAATTCTTTTTTTTCTTCATCCCTTTCTCTTTTCCTTATTTCAGCAAGTTCTACGTCATATTTTTTAATTAAAGCTTCCCTAAAAGGGTTCCAAGACCATTTAAAAAATCCATCTTTAATACCCGTAAAAATATTTTTTGCTGTAAGAATAGCCTTTTCTAAAGGTGTATCCTTAGGATTTATGTATATTTGCGCTTCATTTCTTTTAACACCTAAAAAGGTAGCGTTTGCTCTGTAAAAGGCACCTAAAAAGCCCTTCAAAGGGGTCTCCTGACATATTACTATACAAAAGGGCATTTGTACTTTTGGTACATTATCTTTATATTTAACATATTCAGATAATCTATATAACACGTCCCATACTTCTTCTAAATTTATATTAAATTTTGTACCTTCTATTCTTACTTCGGAAAAAGGATATTTTGATGTAGTCTCTGGATTATTAATACCTAAGGTTTCCATTAATTAGGCTCTTAAATTTATATCTATATATTAATAATATTTATACTTTACTTGTTATAGTATGTCAAAGGTTGTTAGGAGCTGTTTTGTTCTATGCCTACAAAATGATATCCTACTAAAATCCCTAACTCTTCAGGATATCCATCGTTTCTATATATCTTTTTTACCACTGGGTAAGGTCTCCCATTAATGTTTGTCCACCCTACTACGTACAAATCGTATCTATTTCCTATTTTAATTTTTAAAATCTTCTCCCTTATAGCCATTTTTAATTTTATAATTGCTATAATATTTTCTTCATTATTACTTCCTATACCTCCTTCATTTGAATTTATTTTATAGGGATCACTTAAAAGTGTTATGTTTTGTATTTGTATATTACTGGGTTCTATTTTTGAAGGCTCTTCTATTTCGTTACCTTTTCTCCTTGAATTTTTTAACCCTTCTATATACTCTTTTGTTTGCTCTCTTCCATAATTTATTTGTATTAAACAAAGAGCAAGTGCTTTTTGGATAACTTCCTCGGGTAAATTATTCTCTTCTAAAGTTTTTTGTAAAGTTTCTAAATATATTGTTTTAGGGCTTTTAATATTTGTACTTTGATTTGCTGATAAATTACTATTAGGGTATTCTAAGTTTATTTCTTCGTAAGAGGGGAACATACCTTGTAGTATAGCTAATACGTAAGGGAGTTCATCTACTTTGCTATTTTTTATTGCTTCTCTTATAATACTTTCTGCGTATTTTATTATTTCTTCTTCTAAATAATTTTCTCCTTTTTCAAGGTGTCTATTTACTCCTATATGTCCATTTCCCATAAATATGTATGTACCGTCCTTTATTTTTCCTAGGCGCTTTAAAAAGGTAAGCCCATAAGCCATAATTATATTTCTAAATGTAACAATAAGTTCACCTCTCTCTGGGGGAAGTCTTCTAACACCAAATAATGATTGGTCTATTTCCCTATAAGTTTTAATAGGGTCATATCCTGATGCTATATCTATTATTCTAGGCCCTGTTAATCCAATAGCAGCAGATATTATAAACACTTGTTTAAGGAATTCTCTTCTACTTAAACCATTTTCTCTGGTTGTTACATTTTTTTTAGGCTTAAATATACCTAGCGCAATTTTAAGTATATTTCTTACGGTTCCTACAAGTGTTGTTGCTCCTAAAACTATTTCAGTATCTACTCCTTCTTTTAAATGTTCTGTAAATGTATCTTTTTTATTTAAGACATATTCTTGGTATATTCTACTTAAATCAAAATCAAAACCTATCCTATTACTATCTATTGGTATTATTTCTATATTTTGTGATAAGGCTTTTCTTATTACCCATCCATATATTGTTTCTTCTGGGTCTTTTACCCTTTCTACACCTCTTGCCCATGGATTTGTGCGTTTTTTTGGTTCTCTTTGCACTTTTTTGTTATTTGGTGGTGGATTTCCTATTAGTGCTTCTACTTGTCCTGGGCTTATCTCTCCCGTTATTACTTTTGTTCCTTTTTTTGGCTCCTCTTCTATTTTATGGTTACCATAACTAACAGTAACCTTATTATTTTTATTTCCTCCTAAAAGCTGTTTTAATTCTTCTTGCTGTGCTCTAAGGCCATTCTCAACACCTGTAGCGTATTCTAACCAACTATAAAGTCTTTCCTCGGGTTTAACAGGCATGTTATTTTTATTATATTATTAAATTTACGGTTTTACAAAAGTGTAATACACGTACGGTACTTGACATAATAACCTATAAAATATATACTATTTTTAGTAAATATTGGATTTTCCCTGCCAAAAATATTAAATAATAAATTAAATATAGTTAACTAATGTTAAAAGAAAAAGTGATTTTTATAATAGCTTTAATCTTAATTATAACAGGTGTTAGTTATTTGGGATTAACTTTATATCGTTTTATAAAATCTCCTTTAAAAAAATCTAATAGCCAACAAGTTAGTGATACTAAAGATAGTTCAACTTTAGAACTTATAGGTAGTTCTAACCAAGATGTTATAAAAGATAATGTTAAAAAAGGGGAATCTATTGGTATTTCTATTAGTATAAAGAATACTTCTCCCCAAACCAAAAGAGTGGAATTAGAGGGTAGAGTTTATAAGGTACAAGAGTTATTGTCTTTTCCTAATATAGATTCGGATTTACCTGTAGATACAAAAGAAATATCTTTAACTATAAAACCTAAAGAAATAGCTGATGCTAGTTATACCTATATTTCCTCTGAATGTGGTAATTTTTATATTGCCCTAGCAACAAAAGATTTTTGGTCTACTGGTAGGGGTTTGGTAAGTTATGGGTATTTTGCTGTCCCTTGCAAAGATAGGAGCTCTTATATAAATAATAATAAACCTATAAATACTACAAAAGGAGGATTAACTTTATACGACCAAAAAAAACAAGAGTTACAAAAAAAGCAGGTTTTAGGTGTAACAAATTCACAAAATTCTAAAACCAAAGGCGGTTTGACCACTGCAGATTCCTCTGCAAATCCTTCTCAATTACCTAAATCTGGTTCTACAGAAAATATTTTGATACTTTTGGGTATTTGTTTTATAGCTTTGGGGTTTTTAAAATTTAATAATCTTGATTAACTTAGTATTGACATTTTATTATTTTTTGTAATAATTAACTTGTAAGCAAATATTTATTTGTTTGCGGGTTCTCCCAAAGTTATAATTCCTTAGCGTTAAACATATTTAATTAAAAAGTTCATTCTTATTACAATTTATACATAACCATTATGTCTCAAACCCAATCTAAAAATAATTCACAAAAATCTGTACCTAATAATACGCACACAAACGATAATTCTCGCCACACACAACATACAGGTTCTATAAAGGTAGAGGGGTACTTAGAATTAATGCAAGATTATGGTGTTTTAAGGCAAAATTATCAAAAGAACAATGCAAATGGTGACGTTAAAGATGTTTATGTTAGCCAAAGTCAAATAAAAAAACTTCATTTACGTTATGGGGACTTTATAGTAGGTTATGCTCGTCCTCCAAAAGAGGGGGAAAGATATTTATCACTATTAAAGGTTGAGAGTGTGCAAGGAATGTCTCCTGATGAAGCTGTAAAAAGACCTTTATTTAAAAAACTTACGCCTATATTCCCTAAAGAAAAAATACCTTTAGAGACTGACTCAAAAATAATAAGTACTAGATTAATTGATTTAGTTGCTCCTATAGGTAAAGGTCAGCGCGGTCTAATTGTGGCTCCTCCTAAAGCTGGTAAAACCTGGTTATTAAAAGAAATAGCTACTGGAATTACTAAAAATTTACCAAAAGCTCATTTATTTGTTGTTTTAATAGGTGAAAGACCTGAAGAAGTTACAGATATGCAAAGAAATGTAAAAGGTGAGGTAATAGCCAGTAATTTTGATGAGACTGCCGAATCACAAACAAAAATTGCAGAATTTGCTTTGGAAAGAGCAAAAAGATTAGCCGAATTAGGACACGATGTTGTAATTTTATTAGATTCTATAACCCGTTTAGCAAGAGCGTATAATTTAGTTGTTCCTCCAAGTGGTAGGACTTTAAGTGGAGGTTTAGATCCTGTTTCGCTTTATCCTCCCAAGCATTTTTTTGGGGCAGCAAGAAATTTTGAAGAAGGTGGATCTTTAACTATTTTAGGGACCGCTTTAGTAGATACTGGTAGTCGTATGGATGACGTGATTTATGAAGAATTTAAAGGTACCGGTAATATGGAATTACATTTAGATAGAAGTTTAGCTGAGCGAAGAATATTTCCTGCAATAGATATAAAACGTAGTGGTACAAGGCACGAAGAACTATTATTTAGTAAAGATGAATTATCTAAAATATATACCTTTAGAAGAATGGTAGATTTATTAAGCGAAGATGAGGCTACATCTTTAGTAATAGAAAGACTTAAAAAAACAAAAGATAATAAAGAGTTTTTAGATAGTCTTTCTAAAGGGAGCTAACCAATAACTATAAAGATATACAAAAATCATAGTTTTACAGATTAATTACTTTGTATATATGTTATAATACCCATAGTTATGTACCCAATATATCTTTTTTTTCTACATACTTAATAAATTTTTTTATGTATGGGACTTCCTTTTTTTAATAAATCTAAAATTACTATTTTTGGTAATAAAAAACCAAAAATAAGACAATTAGCCTTTTCGGAATTACGCATTAAACAAAAAAAATCCTTTTTTAACCGTTTTTCATTTTTTATAGAATTTATATCCTTTTTGCCTATTTATATCAAAAAAAAATATGCAAAAGCGCAGAATCTATTTTATTTATCTTTTAGTAATACTTTTAGAGTTTGGGAATTAATTAAAAATTATGTTCTTATTAAATTAATATGGGGTAGGGGTAAGTTAGGAAGGCCTTTAATTCATTTAGGCACCTTATTTTTAGCAGGAATAGTATTTTTAACAGGAAGCGCTTTTCAAGAAAATTTTATAGTTTTATCTAACCAAGAACAAAATGCTTTTGTTACTTCTACAGGTGACATTGTCCCTCAACCTATAATAGTTTCTGTATCAAAACCAAGCTCTGTTCGTAATTCAGTAATAACTTATACAGTAAAACCAGGTGATACTTTAAGTTCTATAGGTAAAAAATTTGGTGTAACTGTAGATACTATACGCTATGCCAATAATCTTACTAATATTGGTTATTTAAAAACTGGTCAAAAATTAGAAATACCTCCCGTAAACGGAGTGGTATATAAAGTAAAATCCGGTGATACCATAGCAAGAATAGCAAAAAAGTTTAAAATAAGTGAACAAGCTATAGCCGATTTTAATTATTTAGCAAAACCTTTTACTTTAAAAGAAGGTCAAGAGCTTATTTTGCCTGATGCTAATATTCCCTCTCCTATAAGGACTTATGTTGCTATAAAAAGTCCTACAGGTGTTCCTTCTTCTATACCTCCTAGTGGAGTTTATAGTGGCAGTGCTTATACATATATACCTTACGCAAGCAAAGGTAAAAAAGGCACAGGTTCTTTTAGGTGGCCTACAAATTCTAGAGTTATTACCCAATACTTTAGTTGGTACCATCCTGCCATAGATATCGCCATATATAGTCCAATTTATGCTAGTGATAGTGGGGTTGTTATTAGAAGTGGATGGTGGAGTGGTGGTTACGGTTTGGCTATCCAAATAGATCACAGAAATGGTTATGTAACTACCTATGCACATATGTCTAAACTGAACGTGAGTGTAGGTCAAGAAGTAACTAAAGGACAAGTTATAGGTCTTATGGGCAGTACAGGAAGAAGCACAGGTACTCACGTACATTTTACCATTCAATATAAGGGCAGGTTTGTTAACCCTTTAGACTTTTTTTAGAAATTTTTTCTTTTTATTTAAGTAAAAAATCTATTTTTTCTCGCGAGATATATTTTAATCCTTGCATTTTTATTTATTTGTATTTAACATTTAGTTATTAGTATAAAAATTTTAGTATATTGAATATGAAAGTACTGCCCAGACCAACAAATATATCTTCATTAGTTTTAAAATTCTTTGCTTTGTTACTGCCTTTTTATTTTTTACCTTTTACAAATGATTTAATAGAGTTAAATAAAACTGTATTACTATTTATAACAGTATTTATTTTATTAGGTTTTTTAGTTTATATTTCGTATAAAAGAAAATCTTTTGTATTTGTTACATCATACACAACTTTGCCTTTAGTTTTGTTGCTTGTATCTGTAGTGTTTTCTACATTCTTTTCTATTTCTACTAATTATAGTTACTGGGGTTATTATGGATCTTTGTCTAACACTTTTTGGGGGTATGTTTTTTTAGTTTTGTTAGCCTTTTTAGTGCCTTTGTTTTTGGGTAAAAAAAGAGATGTTAGATCTGTCACTTTTTATTTTTTAATAGGCTCTTTTATTGTAGCATTTCATGCATTTTTAAATTATTTTGGTTTTTTAGGCTTCTTATCTAAAACCCCTTTGTTCTTTTTAGGGCTTTTTGGATTTTTATCGGTAGGTTCTTATTCTGTTTTAAAAGTTGTTTTGGTAATGGCTTCTGTTTTATCTTTATACTTTATTTTAACAAGTGAAAAAGTATATAAAATTATTTTTTCAGCTATTGCTATAACTGTTTTTTTAGTAACTAGCGCCTTATATTTTGGGGTATTATTTTTTGCTATAGTTATGCTGTCTATATTAATTCCCTTAGCCTTGTTTAGAGAGTTTTTAGTTAGTAACAAACTTTTATTTTTGGGTATTGCTTTATTAGTTGGTTTAGTAGTTTTAAGTTTAAGCTCTGTTCCTTCTACATCAAAAGTTCTAAATCTTTCTAACAGAGCCCAAGAATTGCCTACATTAGATACAAGAACATCTTGGATAGTTACAAATGGGGTTCTTGGTTCTAGACCTCTTTTTGGTACCGGCTTAGGGTCCTTTATTAATGCTTATACTAGGTTTAAGCCCTCTTATGTAAATTCAACTATTATTTGGGATACTAGATTTTTTAAGCCAAATTCCTTTTATATGTTAGTTTTGGCAGAAATGGGTTTAGTTGGGTTTTTTGCTTTGTTATTTTTAGTTTTTTCATTATTTTATTCTTGGTTTAAAACTGCAAAAAACCCTTTTAGTATAAAAGAATATAAAGGTAAAGATAAGTATTTTTTGTTTACTCTTAGGTATGTAGTATTATTGCTATTAGTCTCTTTGGCATTTATTCCAGGAGGAATTTTTTTATTAGCTTCTTTGTTTTTATTTATAGCATTGTTAAGTACATTTGAAATGATTTTAGGATCTCCCCATGTTAAAAAACAAGAAGTTGGAATTGCCTTAAATAAGTTTAGGTCAAAATCTAAGGATTCTTCTACAGGTATATCTAGCTTAGGTGCTGATTATAGGGTGTTGGTTTCATATAAACCTGTAGCCTTATTGGTCTTGGTTATATATGCTTTTGCAGGTTATTTTACTTATAGAGTTTTTGCCTCCGATATAGCTTATAGGGGGTTTTTTAGCACTCCTAAAACATTACTTGATGTAAGGGATAATAGAGTACGTGCTTCTAGAATAAACCCAACTAGTGATGTATACCAACGCGGTGTGTCTAATATAAATAGGGCAATAGTTTTTGCTTTAGTTAAAAGTTTAAACGAACAAAAAGATACTTTAGATGATAATCAAAAAAAGAATTTAATAAATACTATACAACAGCTTTTAAATGAATCATCTATACGTTTGCGTTATGTAACAAGTGATTCTGATTTTGGTATTAATGTTTTAAATTGGGAAGCTAGAGGTTTGTTTTACCACAATTTACTTGGTATAGATAAAAATGCTAGTACTTTATCTTTACAATCTTATTTGACAGCAAGTGCTTTAGAACCATCTAACCCAAGGTTATTGGCTTCTATAGGTTCTGTATACTATGCCACAGAAAATTATGACCAAGCTAAAACTTATTTTGAAAGGGCTATTTTGTTAAAAACAGATTATGCTGCTGCATGGTTTAATTATGCAAAATCCTTAGAAAAACTAAATAATTACGTGCAAGCTTATAATGCTGTTCAAAGGGTTTTATCTTTAGTTAAACAAGATAGTAATGATTATAAAGTAGCTAAGGATTATTTGGATCAGTTAAAACCTAAAGCTGAGGCAGCCTTAAAAAAAGCCGCTCAAGCTCAAAAAGAAGCTCAACAACAAGCTTTAAAGGATAAAATTGATGTAACCGGAGAATCTACAAAAGGGGTTAATGCTAATAATTCTTCTCAACCTCAATTAAATCAACCAACTAAGCCTTTAAATCCAGCTCCAGCTCCTACGCAAAATTCTGACTCTAACCAAAATGATGTTGAAGCAGGCGAAAAATTGCCTGTAGGTAATAATTTACCTAACCAACAACCTGCCAAAGAGGGGGAGGGTTTTATAGAAAACCCTAATCCTTAGTGTAGTATTTAGTTAGTATATATGCGTCTAAAAGCGGGGATTTATCCCCGCTTTTTTTATTGTTTTATTGACTTTTAGTATTTAAGACTAGTATTTATATTACTTTTTGTTTAGCCCATATATTTATTAGTAGATACTTGCTTTTCCTTTTTATTAATTTTAATTTTATAATTCTCTTTAATATTTAACTTAATAAATTTTTGCTACATTTTTATACATGTTTCCCTATTAATTTTGTATTAAAATTTTATTATTGTGATGTGTTTTTATATTTAAGTTACGAGTAGAGCGATAAATTAGCCAAATTTTGTATTACTTCCTGATTAATCCTCTTCGCATTTACCTAGTGTTGGTTGTATCTTACCGTTGGCTATTTCTAAACAATAATCTTCGCCTGTTTCTTTGTCTTTTATTGTTATACCCTTTTTGACTTGTACAGATTGAGCCTTAACCTTTTTTGTTTCTATATCTTCTGTTACTTTTATTCTGTTTGCCTCTAATGTTTTGTTTACTAGTGCTTTATCTGTTGTAATTTCTTCACTTCTTATCTCTTTAGCTGTTATGTTTCCAACAATTGTTATTCCTCCTGTGTTTGTTAATAGTATCTTTCCGTCAAATATATTTATATTTCCTGATCCTACTTTGTTTTGTAAATATAGTGTATTGGCTAAAGTATTTATACTATTGTCCTTTCCGTCCAGCTCTAAGAATCCTGTTTTTATTTTTTGTGTTGCTATAATTTGATTTACAGTAATATCTTTAGTTATATTTAGACTCCCATAAATTATGGTATTATTATCAATTACTAAATTATTTTGATTATCTATACTTAAAAGTTGTAAAGCGCCTTGTGCGTTTTGAGAAGCTGTATTTATTGTATTATTTATATCTTTTTGGTTGTTGTTTCCAGAGTACCATAATTTATTTACCATTATTGTAACTTGCCATTTTTGGGGGGATGTTTCTGCAGCATCTTCTAAAGCGTAACCTATTACTACTCCAGGTTTATTTGCTTTTGCCCCTTTTCCTGAATCTATTGTAGATTTAGTTATGTAGTCTCCTTTTTTAATCAAGCCGTTTTCGGTTGTAACTTGTATTTTTGCAATTCCGTATTTTAGTATATTTACCAAAGTTTGTTCTGTATCTAAGTTTCGTGTAGTTTGTACAATTACTCCTTCTAAATTATCTTCTTCTGTTGAACTATTTGCTATTTGGTATTCTTCTTTATTTTTTATATATTCAACAATTGTTCCTTTTTCTATATTGTTACCACTCATTATGGTTTGTACCATGAACGGATTGTTATTTTTTTGCCTTAGGTTTTTTATTTGTTCTTGTAAATCATTTATATTTTTTTGTACTTCTTCTTGTTTGTCTTTTAACCCTAAAACTTTATCTTTTAAGTCTATATAGGCTAGATTGCCTTCTAAAACGTCAATTTCCTCTCCGGTTGTTGTTGATATTACTTTACCTTTTGGTGTTATAGATAGGTAATTTTTATCTTGTAGATCTTTTAAAGCATTAGCAATTATTTGGTTTACCTCATCTTGTATTTCTAAGTCGGCTATTCTTTGTTGTACTTCTTCTTCTACTTGATCTACAGTTATACTTTTATTTTTTCTAGAAATCATTACATTTATAGTAGTTAGCCCTTTATCTTTTTTGGCCCTTTCTAAAGCTATTCCTACTGTTGAATCTCCCGCATTTGCTTTCATTAAGTATCCTGGTATGCTTGAAGATGTTAAGCTATCTCCCGGGTTTATTTCACCATTTTCTGTACTTACTTTTGCCGGTATTTGACCAAGCATAGCTACCATTTTATAGTTTGGGTTATCTTCTCTTCTTTCTTTTGCTGGAGCATTACCTAAGAATGCAGGTGATGTTGATATTATTCCTATTATGTTTGTATCTCTTTCTTTAGAGCATCTTTCTATTTCGTTTTCTTTAATTGTGTTTAAACACACTGCTTCTCCCGGTTTTAAATCGGTGTCTTTTGTATAAAAAAACTCTGCATAGTCTGCCGATCCGTTTGTCCAAGCATTACTATTGTTAACATATGCTACATTAACTCCGTCACCATTATGATCCACAGTAAACCTATAACTAGGTGACGAGTCTCCTATTCCTACATTTCCCCCATTAAAGTAAGAACTTGCATCTGAATTAATGGCTACTTTTGTTGTTGCTGTTGAGTCTTTAATATAAAAGTTTCCTGCTTGTGAATTATCCCCCCCTAAATATAAATCCCCGCTACCATTATAGTAATCAAAGCCTCTATTGAGTGTATTGCCTACAAGAAGCCTTGCATTACCTCCATATACGTGTAACTTAGCAGAAGGGGAGTTTGTTCCGATACCTACAGAATTTGCCGAATTATCAACATATAGAGTATTACTATCAATGTTTACATCTCCTGTTCCTGTATCCATAATATTTATATTTCCAGATCCGTTTGCTCTTATGTATAAATTTTCATTTGTATCGTAAGCGGATAATATAGCGGAATCGTTATAACCCAATGCTAAGTCTCCTATATAAGAGTTGCTTTCGTAAACTAAGAAATCAAAATCCCCGTTATTGCGTGCGTCTACCCCAAAACCAGAAGAGTTTACAGATCCAAACTTGCTATAACCTGAGGAATAATAACTATAATGATACCTATTAGATGAATCTACAGCGGTGGTCCCATCTACTTGTATTCCCCCGTCGGCTCTAAATAACCCTGGCGTATATGTTCCACTTGAAAAGCTCCCTGCTTGGTTTAACCTTAACCAGCTATCTGTTGTTCGTATTACTTCTTGGCTATCTTCGTAAAGATAATCGTTAAATAAATCCCATTGTCCGGAATCAATTGTTCCTGAAGCTGTTATATTTCCACCGCTAGATATTTGAAATACTGTCCCAGCTTCAAAATTGGAATGAGTAAATGTTCTACTAGTATTTCCTGTAGAATTGTGTACTATAAATCTAAATCCACCATTATTTTCTATTAATATAGCTTGAGCATCATTTGCGCCTATGGCGTCTACATTCCACAAGTTTGTGCTTGTATCCCACCACGCATTATGTGCAAACACAGCCCTATCGTAGCCGTTATCTGCATCTATTATACCTTCTAAAATTGCCCCACCACCACCAACTCTTGATTGTATAACTGGCGCCGTTGGGTCTGCCACATCTAATTTTGCTCCGGGACTAGTTGCTCCTATACCTACACGGCCATTTGTAGTTTCTACAACTAAATCTCCGTTTCCTACATCAAGATCGGTTAAATCGTTATATTGTAAAAATAAAGTACTACCCCAAGTTTGTATTTCGTTAGTATCTATGCCTAAACCAGCTGTTCCTGCCGTATTTAATACGTATAATGCTCCTGAACCTACGGAGCTGGATACATCTGAATCTGATACTACCTTTGCATCACCTTGCACTTGTAGTTTTTCTGATGGACTGGTGGTGCCAATTCCTAAATTAGAGCCTTCTATAGATAGATAATCATTTCCTGTTAATCTTATTCTTGCATCATAATCGGTACCTGATATATCATTTTGAAAATCAATAAAAGGAGTTCCTCCGTTTGTAGTTATCTCAATAACTCCAGATTTTATTTGGGTACCTTCTACATTTGGGCTACCATCATACGATGATGATACTACGTGTAAACCTGCTGTGGGGTTAGTAGTACCAATACCCACATTCCCTTGTTTTATTGTTAAATAAGTATTTGCTTGGTCCCCCCACGAAAATATTCTATTGTACGGGTCCCTTTCCCACCAAACTCGTGTGTCAACTCCTGGTGTTTTGTAAGAAGTATCCACACTAATTCCATTATGTATTCGTGCCGTAAGCCAATCTGAACCGTTTGAGTCTCTATAAAGCCATGTTCGTTCAAATACATCATTTGATGTTTCTAATTCTAAGGTTTGAGCCAGCTGATAATCTCCTGCAGTAGATCCTAAAGCTGTACCTTGCCTTACATGAAAAGCCGTTTCGGGTTGTGTTACTCCTATACCAACGTTTCCTCCTTTTTCTACTGTAAGCCTTACATTTGTATCATTTGTTAAAAACATTATGTCGTCATTTGCACCTATTAACAATGCGTTATCTGTTGTATTTGCCGCATATGTTCCAGCTGTTCCTTCTAATTGTATTTTTGCATTATTGGTTGTTCCATCTTGGTAAAAGGTTAGTATAGGATTATCGTTTTCGTTGTTATTGTCTGTATCTGCTCTTATTATAACTTCAGCATCACCACTTGTTCCTGCACTTATATCAAGTAGGCTTTGAGGGCTATTAGTACCAATACCTATATCTCCTTGTTTTATTACTAGCCCTGTTGTTGCCCAACCCGAAGAAAAATCTTCAATTTCTAGGTATCCTGTATTATATGCCCCTTCGTGATGAATTCGTGCTGCATCATTTCCAGATTCTTCAAAAACAATTCCCACACTGCCTCCTGTATCTGAATCACCAACTTCTATAAACCCATTAGAGCCGTATACATCCAACAACGCTGAAGGGTTGGTAGTACCTATACCAACATTGCTTGATGCTCCATCAAGATATACATAAGAATTA
>CAYSYH010000009.1:0-20636 GCA_964435455.1 uncultured Candidatus Saccharibacteria bacterium
TATGATTGGTGTTGAGGCTGGGCTTGATAGCAACGGACGCAAAAATCGTGGCGGACATGCAATGGAAAATATAGTGGAAGTGTTTATCAAAGATGTCTGCGAGAAGAATAATTTTAGATACTTAAAAGAAGCTAATGCTGAAAAAATTAAACATGAATTAGGTTATGATGTGCCAGTTGATAAATCATCCCGTCGTTATGATTTTGTGATAGATAATGGAAAGGAATTATTTATCATTGAAACAAATTTTTATGGTGGAGGTGGCTCAAAATTAAAATCTACGGCCGGAGAATATAGAAATCTATTTGATGTATTGAATGGAAAATATAAATTTCTTTGGATCACCGATGGTATGGGGTGGAAAACAACGGCAAAGCCGCTTAGGGAGACTTTTGATCATAACGACTACCTTTTTAATTTAGCAATGTTAGAAAAAGGCATTTTGGAATTTATATTACAATAATCAAGTTGAAAAATAATCTATGAATTGATTTAAGGTCTACAGCATGAAACTAAAATACATTACTATTCATAATTATAGAGGGATTGATAAATTAGATAAACTGGAAGTTTCTAATCTAAATACATTTGTAGGTAAAAATGATACGGGAAAATCAATTATTTTGAGAGCGCTAGAGTGTTTTTTTGATACCAAAAAATTTAGTTTAAAAGACATCTTTAGAGGAAAACCCGAAAGTGATGCAACTAGTATTGAACTTTCTTTTTTGCCAGATGTTGAGGTTGATGATTTTGCTTTAGACTCAAATAAATTAATAACTATTAAGACAGAGTTTCAATTAATTAACGGCAAAATAAAACCAATAACATATTATCTTTGTTATGATTTTCTTACTGAAAAATATCAAAATCTTTGGAACAAAAAAGAACAAGAATTGAATAAAATTATTTCTGATTTGGGTGAAGAACCAAACAAATCGGGAAGAGGAAAGAAAAATGTTTTAAGAATCGAACAAATCAAAACAATTTTATGTACAGAGGATCGGAAGGATACTTATCATGAGTTAGGCAATTTTCTAAAAAATATCGGGAAAGCCTACAACATTAAGCTTCCAGAGTATTCGCTTTTTGATGCAGAACAAGATTTGAGTATTGAGGCTACAAATTTTCAGTCGCAATTTAAACCAATTATTTCATCATATTTTGAGACAACAAAAGAAAAAACTGCCGAAATTGAAAAAGGTCTAAGAAACAATCTTGCTATAGAATTTGAGGAGATTAAAAAATACATGTCGAAAAATGTTTCTGGATTAAAAAAAATTAAACCAACCACTGAATTTGATTGGTCAAAATCACTCAAAAAATTTGATTTAAACTTAGAATTTGAAGGCGAAAATTTTGATATTCCCATTTCACACAAAGGAACTGGTTTCAAAAGATTATTGATGGTTGCTTATTTTGAATACCTAGCAAGTAAGAAGAACGTAGCTAATCAAATTTTCGCTATAGAAGAACCAGAAACATATTTACATCCATCAGCACAAGAGGATTTACTTAATTCAATAATTAGAATGTCGGAAAATTCTCAATTTTTTTTAACAACACACTCGCCTGTTTTTGCAGGTGCAACAAATGGAGAAAATTCGATTTTAGTTACTAAAGACGATCAAGGAATTTCTCACTACCAAAAAGGTAGGGATGATATCATTGAAAAAATTATAAATGAATTAGGAATTAAACCAGATTATAATTTATTAAAAAATATTAAGTATCTAATATTTGTCGAAGGAAGAGATGATGTTTACTTTTTAAACGCTTATGCCAAGACTGTTCTTAATAAAGATTTAGAAAGAGACCGTATACTTTGTGTTATTGGAGGTGGGGGGTCGTTGAAAAATTATGCTGATTTAAATTTATTTACAAAATTGAAAGGGAATAACTTGTATTCTGTACTGGTTGATGGTGATGACGGGAAAGATGGCAAAGACAAGTGGTGCCAAAGAATAAAAGCTAGGTGTGAAAGTGATGGTGCTGATTTTAAGAAGTTAGATAAAAGAGAAATTGAAAATTATTGTCATACAAATAGAATTAAAGAATGCATTATTTCAAGTATAAGAGAAAAAGAGGGAGAAAATTCACAAAATCCTAAAATAGAGAAGATCCAGTCTTGCAAAATATTAATAAATGATGATACTGATGTTGAAAAACACTTAAAAGAATTGGAAATATGTAGTGATTTTAAATCTGGACTAAACGTTAAGGTTTTTACACATATGACAAAAGACGAGTGGGAGGAAATGGATTCTCAGGCTGAAATTAAGAATTTTATTGAATCGATTTATTCAAAGATAAATTAAAAGAATTTGCCGCCAAGCTCGGCGAAGCCGAGCAATCCCGACTTTTGTCGGGATTAGAAAAACTTGAAATCGGGAAGTCCAAAGGTTGCCTTCCGCGGGGCGGGCTTAAAGGGCGAGGTCTTAAGGGGAATGCCGCCCCCCCGCGAGTTTTATCGGTTTTGGGCGAAATCGGTTCGAATTTTGTCCAAAAGACACCGCCAATTGTATTATGTAGGTAATTTAAAAGTTTACACAAGATAGTTTTTCCTTCAAATTGGAATTTTTAACATTTGTGTAAATATATTTATTTCTTGACAATATTTATATCCATTGTTTACTTTAAATGATATGAAAGATTTATTAATTGTAGAATCACCTACCAAAGCAAGAACAATAAATAAGTTTTTAGGCTCTAAATATTTGGTTGTTGCTTCTAAAGGTCATATACGTGATTTGCCTAAAAGTGAATTAGGTGTTGATGTAGATAATAATTATAAGCCTAAATATGTAATACCGCCTAAAGCAAAAAAAAATGTAAAAGCTTTAAAAGAAGCTTATAAAAAGGCAAATAAAGTTTATTTAGCTACTGATGAAGATAGAGAAGGTGAGGCTATAAGTTGGCATATATCTTATATTTTAAAAAATACAAAAGGAACAAAGAAAAAAGACTTATTTAGAATTACGTTTCATGAAATTACAAATGAGGCTATAGAAAAGGCTTTAAAAAATCCTGGAAAAATAAATACTTATTTGGTAAATGCCCAACAAGCACGAAGAGTTTTAGATAGGCTTGTAGGTTATAAATTAAGTCCGCTTTTGTGGAAAAAAATACAATTTGGTCTTTCTGCAGGTCGTGTACAAAGTGTTGCGCTCCGATTAATTGTAGAAAGAGAGTTAGAAAGAGAAAAGTTTAAATCTCAAGATTATTTTTTAATAGAGGGTAGTTTTGAATATAATAACACTGTTTTTAAATCATCTTTATATAGTATTTTAGGGGAAAAACTTATACAAAAAAGTAAGGATAAAGAAGGTACTGTAATTTCTAAATTTTTGTTAACTAATGAGGCACATGCGCAAAAAATTTTAAATGACATACAAAGCCAATCTTATTTTATTAGTAAAGTTGTAAAAAAAGAGAAATCTAGATCTACTTTTCCTCCTTTTACTACGTCGCTTTTGCAACAAGCTGGTAGTAATATGTTAGGTTTTAGTGCAAAAAGAACAATGCAGGCAGCCCAAAAGCTTTATGAAAAAGGGTTAATTACTTATCACAGAACTGATAGTTTTAATTTAAGTCAAAAATTTTTGAAAGAGAGTGAAAAATTTATAATTCATAAATTTGGCAAAGAGTATTACCAAAAAAATATATTTAAAAAAAAGGCTAAGGGTGCTCAGGAAGCTCATGAGGCTATTAGGCCTACTTTTTTAAAAAAAGAACCGTCTACCTTAAAAGCTTTATCCAAAGATGAACAATTTATTTATGAATTAATCTATACCCGTGCTGTAGCTACCCAAATGTCACCTATAAAATTATTAAGTACATCTGTTGATATATCTTCAAAAAATAATAAATATTTATTTAGAACCACAGGCCAACAGGTTTTGTTTAAAGGTTGGGCTAAAGCTTATTCACTTTTGAGTTCTTTTAAATATAACCCTTTATCTCAAGACACTATTTTACCCGATTTACAAGAAAATAAAGATACTACACTTAAAGAAGTTAAACTTTTAAAAAAGAGTACACAACCTCCTGCGCGTTATAGCGAGGCTTCTTTAATAAAAGTATTAGAGAAATACGGAATAGGGAGGCCTTCTACTTATGCTCCTACAATATCTACCTTAATTTCCAGAAGATATGTAATAATAGATTCTAAATATTTACTGCCTACTGACTTAGGAAAAGTAGTTATTAAATTATTATTAGATAATTTTAAAGAAATTATTGATTATGATTTTACGGCCAAAGTAGAAAAAGATTTAGATGAAATAGCACTCGGAAAAAAAGATTGGCCAAAGGTAGTAGATGCTTTTTATAAACCTTTTATTAAAAAGGTGGAATCTTCTACAGAATCTTTAAGTAGAAAAGATTATAAGGTTTTAGGTAAAGCTCCTAAGGATTTAAAATGCCCAAAATGTGGGGGAGGGATGTTAATAAAATTAGGTAGAAACGGTAAGTTTTATACGTGTGCCAACTTTCCGGATTGTGATGGACTTAGAGATATGGAGGGGAAAACAGAAGAGGATTATCAAAATAAATCAAAAACAAAAGATTTTAAAAAACTTTATGAGCCTGCCCCAAAAACAGAAGATGGTCGTGATTACGTATTAAAAAAGGGTAGATTTGGAGAATTTTGGGCACATCCAGATTACCCTAAAGTAAAGCAAACACAGCCTTTAAAATTAAAAAGGCAAGCTTTAATTAAACTTTATGGTGAGCCCCCAAAAACAGAAGATGGTCGTGATTACGTATTAAAAAAGGGCAGATTTGGAGAATTTTGGTCTCACCCAGACTATCCTAAAGTAAAAGATATACAAAAAATTAAAAAATCAGATAGCAAAAATACACACTAAATATTGTTAAAAATGCTAAAATGTAATAAATAACTTATTTTTATATATGGATCTTTCTGTTGTAATATTAAATTACAAATCAAAAGACTTTTTAAAAAAATGCCTAACTTCTTTAGAAAAAGCTTGTAAGCATTTAAAAAAAAATGGATTTACTTATGAAGTTATTGTTGTAGAAAATGCTAGTGGAGATGATTTAAAACCCTTAAAAAAACAAAAAAAATTGGTTACCTTTAAATTAATTGAAAATAAAAAAAATTTAGGCTTTTCAAAAGGTAATAATATTGGAATAAAAGCTTCTAAAGGTAGATATGTTTTATTATTAAATCCCGATACTGTTGTTGAAGAAAATACTCTTACGGGTATGATAAAGTTTATGGATAATAACCCAAACGTGGGTTTAAGTACTTGCTATGTAGAGTTAGTAAAAACCGGTGAAATTGATTGGGCTTCACATAGAGGGTTCCCTACTCCTTGGGCTTCTTTTACTTATTATTCTAAGCTTTCCAAAATATTTCCCAAAACTAAATTATTTGGACAATACCACCAAACTTGGAAAGATTTAAATACTATACATGAAATAGATAGCCCTGTAGGTGCTTTTTATTTAATTAGAAGAAGAGTTTTAAATCAAGTTGGCCTTTTAGATGAAGATTATTTTATGTATGCTGAAGATTTAGATTTAGCGTTTAGAATAAAAAAGGCTGGTTATAAGGTTATGTATAATCCAAAATTTAAAATTTACCATTATAAAGGTGTTAGCAGCGGAATTAAAAAGCATACTTTAAAAGATAGTAAAAATACATTAAAAAATAGAAAGATTATAACAAGTTATTTTTATGACACTATGATTATTTTTTATAAAAAGCATTATGCTAAAAAGTACCCTTTTTTTATTAATTGGCTTGTTTATTTTGGGATTTTTTTAAAAAAACAAATTTCGTTAAGAACTTTAAAAGTTTAGTATGAGAATAGGTTTTGATGCTCGTCTTATTAATGAAACTGGGGTAGGGAGGTATATAAAAAATATACTTCCTCAGATGATAAAACAAAACAAAAAGAACCATTGGGTTGTAACTGTTTGCCCTAGCCAAGAAAAAACATTAAAAAAAATACTTAATAAGTACTTAGATAGGGTTCTTATTGTTACTGTCAATGCTAGGTGGCATTCTTTAAAAGAACAATTCTTAATCCCCTTTATTTTTTATAAACATAGGGTAGATATTTTACATGTTCCTTATATAAATGTGCCTATATTTTATTTTAAAAAAATGGCTGTAACAATACATGACTTAACCGTATTAAAATTAAATACTGGAAAATCTTCTACTACATTGCATCCCTTTTTGTATAAGTTAAAACGTTTGGGCTATATTATTGCACTAAAAAAAGCCTTGCGTTCTACAATTGTCTTTACTGTATGCAATAGTGTAAAAAAAGAAATTCTTTTAGAGTTCCCTAAGATAAACCCCTCTAACATACTTGTTGTATATAATGGATTTACAAAATTAAACGTTAGTAATAATAAAAAAATTAAAAAAACAATACGTGGTAAAAAACCTTATTTTTTTTATGTAGGAAATGCACATCCCCATAAAAATCTAGAGTTTCTTGTAAGCGTTTTAGATGTTTTTTTTAAACGTTTTCCTCAATATAATTTAGTATTAGCTGGTAGAAAGGATTTTTTTTATAAAAGATTATTAAAAAAAATCCGAACTTTAGAAACAAAAGGTAATTTTATTTTTGTAAATTCGCCTACAGATTCCGATTTGGGTTTTTTATATAAAAATGCTAACTTAGTTATTTTACCTAGCCTAAAAGAAGGCTTTGGTTTGCAAATTTTAGAAGCAATACAATTTAATAAACCTATACTTTGTTCTGATATACCTGTTTATAAAGAGGTTAGTAACAATACTGCTTATTATTTTAATCCTAAATCAAGGAGATCTTTTATTTTAAATTTAGGGAAAGCTTTAAAAAATACAAAAAGAGGCATGTTAAAAAAGTACAAAGTGGTCTTAAAAAAATATAATTGGGAGGATTCTGCAATGGATATATTGCATTATTATACCCTTTTTACTAAAAAAGAAGTGGGTAAATATAGAAAACCTTTAATTTCTAGAATATTTTCAAAAAATGAATGATTTTTTAAAAAATAAAAAAATTGCTTTGGTTTACGATGATTTAGTGCAAAGAGGGGGTGCCGAATCTTTATTTTTGTTCTTAAAAAATGAGGTTTTTATTTCCTCTACAGTATATGTTCCTATTGTAAATTTTAATAAATTTCCTGGTTTTAAAAATAAAGTTATTTATAGTAAAACTTTAACTTTTTTAGGATTGAATTTTGGTTCTTTTGGATATAGATTAGCTAGTCTTTTATCCATTTTTTGGTTTGAATCTTTAGACTTATCTAGTTTTAATATTGTATTTTCACTGTCTAATAGGTTTTCACATAGTGTTAAAACTCCTGCAGAAGTTTTACATATAAATTATGTAACTAGCCCTTTTAGATTTGTATGGACACCAAGTAAAAATTTATTTTTAAATTTATTCTTATCTCCTTTGAGAATTCATAATTATTTTTCGGCTAAAAGACCAAATTTAACTTTAGCTATAAGTGAATTAGTAAAAAATAGAATAAAAAAATATTGGGGGCAGGATTCTTTAATACTTTATCCCCCTTTAATTAAAGAGTTTAAAAAATCTAGTCCAGTACATAAATTTAATTTACCTAATAATTATTTTTTATTTGTAGGCAGATTGTTATCTAGAAAAAATATAATTTGGTTAATAAACTCATTTCCTAAAAATTACAATTTGGTAATAGTAGGGGAAGGTCCTTATGCTAAACATGTTAAACAAATGTCTTATATTAATTCAAATATATATTTTTTAGGTTATGTCTCTAATAAGACTTTAGCTTATTTGTATTCTAATTGCTCGGCGGTAATTTACCCTCATAAAGAAGATTTTGGTTTAGTCCCTTTGGAAGCTTTAAAATTTAATAAACCTGTTTTATGTTATTATAAGGGTGGTTTTAAAGAATATTTAAATAATAAAATAAGTTTATTTTTTAATGATAAAAAGACTCTTAAAAACTCTATAGAAAAATTAAACACATTTAAATTTAATAAAAAAGAAGCTAAAAAAGTATTAAAATCCCATAATAAAAAAGTATTTGCCAAAAAAATAAATGAAATTATAATTAAATCATATGAAGAACATTTCCTCTAAATCTTCTGAAGGTAAAGATTCTGATTCATATATTAACCTTCCTCCTTATAAAAAGCGCCTTTTTTATCCTTACATTTCTCGAATAATGGATATTTTTATAGCCTTAATGTCTTTAATAATTTTTAGCCCTATATTGTTAATAACATCATTATTAATATATCTAGAAGATAAACATAGCCCTTTTTTTATAGATACAAGACTGGGTAAAAATAAAAAACCCTTTTCTTTTTTTAAATTTAGATCCATGTTGGTAAATGCTCACGAGTTAGAAAGAAAGAATAAAGAAATATACAAAAAGCTTAGATCCGGTGAGCACAAAGTAGAAAACCACCCATATGTTACTAAAGTTGGTAAGTTTATACGTAAGTATTCTATAGATGAAATGCCTCAGTTCATTAATGTTTTACGTGGTGATATGAGTGTTGTAGGCCCTAGAGCTTTAAAAATAGATGAAGAAAAAAAGTTTAGGGAGGAAAACCCTGACCATATTAAATATTTAGATGCCCTTTTTGAAGTAAAGCCAGGTATAACAGGTTTTTGGCAAGTAAGTGGTAGATCTAATATTGATTTTAGAAAGAGAATGCGTATGGAAGCCTATTATGCTAGGACACATTCTATATTAAGAGATATAATTATTTTGTTAAAAACTCCTTTAGCTGTATTAAAAGCCGAAACTCATTAAATATTTTGCATTAAAGTTTATTACTTGACTTTTTTTCTTAATACCTGTACCATAGGTGTAGGTATGTTAACTGCTCTTAAATTAAAAAAGCTATCCTTAATAATTTTTATATCGTCGTTGCTTTTATTTGGACTGTATTTACAGATTAAAAAGTTTTCTAATAAGAATTTACAGTATACCTCTAATCTTAAACAAGTAGTACTTTATAAAGACCCTAATTGCAGTTGTTGTGAAGGGTATGTAGCTTATTTACGTAAAAATAATTATAAAGTTAAAGTAATTACTACATCTAATATATCCGGTATAAAGTCAGAGAAACAAGTACCTTGGTCTTTGCAAAGTTGCCATACTGCTGTATTTTCAGGTAAATATATAATAGAAGGTCATGTTCCTTTACAAGCTATAGAAACATTTATATCAGAATCACCAAAAGATGTTTTAGGTATAGCGTTGCCCGGAATGCCTTTAGGTTCCCCTGGAATGGGAGGAGTAAAATCTTCTTTTTTTAAAATATATCAATTTAAGAATTCTAAAGATTATTCTTTATATGCAGAATTATGAAAATTATTAAAGATTCTATAAAAAAAGTTTATAGTTCTATTTCGTCTTGGATAATAACTTTTTTTGTTGCTATTTTAGTTATATTAATTAACTATATAACTTTAATACAAACTACTACATTAGAGGTATTTTTTGCTTCTAATATAGCTTTATATAATTTTTTACAAATATTATTTACTTTAATCTTAGCTATATTAACTGGAGTATCTTTTGCTTATTTAGCTTTTATTTTAGATCTAAAAGTAAACCGTAATTCTGAGGGAATTGTTACCTCTTTAGGTTCTGTTTTATTTTCTACTGCGGCTTCTGGGTGTCCTGTTTGTGGTGCAATACTTTTACCTACCTTAGGAATAGCGGCGTCCTTAACAGCATTGCCATTTGCAGGTTTAGAGATAAAGTTATTATCTATTTTATTACTTTTTTATTCAATATATTTATTTTCTAAAAATGTTTTGGGGGTGTGCTCCACATCAAAATTGATTACTTATAAAAAAGGAGTATTTATATTTAATCTAAATAAAAATACCTTAACACCTTTATTTGTTTTGATTTCTTTTATAGGTATTATATACCTACTACCCCGTGTTCCTGCAAAATACCGAGTTAATTTTGCTCGGGCATCTTCTCTTAGTTTAGGCTCTTCTTCAATTTCTGACTCTTCTAATGCAAATTTTTCTAATCTTTTAAATGAGGTAAATCCAACTGAAGGGTATTCTTTAAATATACCTTATGGTGATTTGGGCCCAAAATTGCTAAGTTCTGGCGTAATAGATTTTGATAAATTTAAATCTGTATATGATCGTTCTGGGAGACCTTTAACTCCAGAACAGATTAACATTTTAAAAAAAGGATCTAACCAAGAGATAAAAATAAATCCTGATAATGCTTATTTTTTGTTAAACTTTTTTTGGGCGTTAGGTCTAGTAAATAAATCTAAAATTTTAACAGAAGGTACTATAACTAAATATGGTAAGGGCCAATTAGGTAATTTTGCTTCTACGGGAGGGTGGAGTTTAACTAGGAGTGGTAATGTTTTAGATTATTATTCTAAAGAATCTATTGTTCCTTTAACACCTAGTCAAGAAGAGTTAGTCCAAAAAGTGTCTTCTAACATTTATAGGCCTTGTTGTAATAATCCAACATCTTTTCCTGACTGTAACCATGGTATGGCTCTGTTAGCAGTTTTGCAATTAATGTCTTCCAATGGGGCTAGCGAATCACAAATGTATGAAGCTGCTAAGTACTTTAATGCTTATTGGTTTCCTTCTAACTATATAGATTTAGCCATGTATTTTAAATCTACACAAAATAAATCTTTTAAAGAAATAGATGCTAGAACTCTTCTAAGTAAGGAGTATTCTTCTGTATCTGGTTGGCAAACTAAAAAGAAATTCTTACAAGACAATGGGTTATTAAAGTCTAATCCTGTAAGAGGTGTAGGTTGTGGAGTATAAAATTAAGACATATTTTTAATTAAATTAAATTATGATTTTAAAAATAACCACTAAAAAACTTATATTAATAATATTAATATTAACTTTTTTAATTACATTACTATTTTATATAAAAAAAGATTTTAAGAGTTCAAAGTATTCTAATTTATCTTCTCCCCCATTAAAAGAGAATGCTTCTACAAAGAAAATATCTGTTGTTGCTAAACAATTCTCTTTTTCTCCAAATACCATTAAAGTCTCTTATGGGGATACAGTTAATATTAAAATAAAGAGCGTAGATGTGACGCATGGTATAGCTTTACCCGATTTTGGTATAAATGAAGTTTTAGAGCCTGGTAAAGAAGTAAATATTACCTTTAAGGCAGATAAAAAAGGGAGTTTTAGCTTTTTTTGTTCAATAGCTTGTGGAGAAGGTCATTCTGGAATGAGAGGCTTATTAATTGTAGAATAATTTTACAAAGTAATAAATTTTAAAATATTTATGGAAAAAAAAGATACTTTGATAGGTTTAAGAAAAGCCAGAACTTTATTAGATACTATCGTTGAAATGGTAGAAGATGATAAGTATTGCATAGATATTATGCAACAGAATTTAGCTGTTATAGGACTTTTAAAAAAAGCAAATTCTAGATTATTAGAACATCATTTAAAAAACTGTTTTAAAAAAGCTGTGTGCAGTGATGGCGAAGATGTAAAAGATAAAATGATTGAGGAAATTCTAAAAGTAGTAAATTTAAATAATAAAATATGAAAAGATTAATGAAAATCACCATTATAATATCATTAATAATTACACTTTCTCCACTTATTACTAATTTTGTTAATGCACATGGTAATCACGACTCAAATATTGAGGATGTTATTAAAGAATTAGCTAGAAAGCAGGGGGTATCCAATCCTACTGATTTAAATTGTGGTTCGTTAAGTGATTCAGATTTAGAAAGATTAGGTGAAGCTGTAATGAGTTACATGCATCCTGATCCTAAAGTACATGAAGCTATGGACGATATGATGGGAGGAGAAGGTTCCGAAAGCTTAAAATTAGCACATATAAATATGGCAAAAAGTTATTTAGGGTGTGAAGGAAACCGTTGGCCTCAAGGAATGGGAATGATGTTTGGTTTAGGAGGACCTTCTGCAGGAGGACTAACCAAAAGAAACTTGAACATACCAAATAATTATTCTTCTAATTATCCTATGATGGGTTGGGGTGTTGGCTTTGTTCCTATGTTTTTATCTTTATCTATAGGTATAAGCCTTTTGGTGCTTATGATTTTAGGTATAGTGTATTTATTTAAAAAAATTAATAATGGAAAATAAAGTATATTATACAAAAACAATAGAAAAGAGTTTAAAATATGCATTTAATGACTTAAGTAAAGCTTTAAAAAAGTTTGGTTTTGGTGTATTAGTAAGCATAGATGTTAAAAAAACGTTAAAGGAAAAGATAGGGGTTTTGGATTTTTATCCCTATTTAATACTGGGGGTATGTAACCCTAAGTTAGCCTATTCTGCACTTACAAAGAATAAATATGTGGGTTTATTATTGCCTTGTAATATAGTTCTTTTAGAAAAAATTCCTGGAAAGACTACCATTGCTCTTTTAGATCCTTTGAGTGCGTTGGGTTTACTTAATGATAAAAATCTTAAGAATGTAGGTTCTTTAGCCAAAGAACGTTTATTAGAAGCATTAAATAGTCTAGAGTAACTTAGAGTAACCTGTTTTTTTAAAACATTGCTTTATTGTATTCTTTAGGTTATAGTTACTTTTGTTATTATATAACACTCTATATTAATTATTGTATAACTAGAGGCATAAGGTTTATTAAACTCTTTGTTTTTTTCAAATCTTCCCCCTTGTTTTACAGAAGGAAAGATTATGTATAAAAATAAAAAATATTACAATAAAACCACTAAAAAGATTAGGCAGCCCCATAATAACCGAATAAAATACATGCAAATAAATCCTAAACTTTTGGTAAAAAAAGCTAAATCACCTTGTAATAATAGAAAAATAGAAATTAAAAACTCTTTTGAATCTTTAAATCTACATCCTATTATTAAGAGAAATATTCAAAAAAAAGGTTACAAAAATCCTACAATTATACAAGATAAAGCTATTACTCAAATATTAAAAGGTTTAGATATTATAGGTTTGGCCTCTACAGGTACCGGCAAAACAGGTGCTTTTCTTATACCTTTAATACATAAAGTTACTAATCTTGCTACTGCTAAAGTTTTAATAATTGCTCCTACTAGGGAATTAGCTTTACAAATTGTAGAAGAGGGTAAGTCTTTTTCTTTAGGTACAAGAGCTTATTTTACTTTAGTTATTGGTGGGGTAGATATTCAACGTCAAATTAGAGATTTAAAAAGAAATCCCTCTTTTGTTGTAGGCACTCCCGGAAGAATAAAAGATTTGTTTGAACGAGGCCATCTAAATTTAATACAATTTAATTCTATAGTGTTAGATGAAGTTGATAGAATGTTAGATATGGGCTTTATAAATGATATAAGGTTTATAGTGAATAAATTACCTAAGGTAAGACAGTCTTTATTTTTTTCTGCCACTATGACACCTAAAGCTAAAGAGGTAGCTAAAGAATTTTTAAATAATCCAGAATTTATAAAGGTGCATTCTTCTACTCCTTCGGAAAATGTTCATCAAAATATTATTAAAACTAGAGGTTTAAATAAAGAAAAAATATTAAAAAAGTTACTTGGTGACCCCGCTTTAAAAAAAGTTCTTATCTTTGGTAGAACAAAAAGAGGACTAGATAAATTACATAAAAGCTTGTTAAACTCAGGGTTTAGCGTGAATATTATACATGGAGATAAATCTCAAAATTATCGGCAAAGAGCTTTGAGGAATTTTAAAAATAATAAGATACGCATACTTTTAGCTACAGATGTTGCTTCTCGTGGTATTGATGTTAAAGATATTACGCACGTAATAAATTATGAATTACCAGAAAGCTACCAAGTTTATATCCATAGAATAGGCCGTACTGGTAGGGCTAATAAAGTTGGATTTGCCCTAACTTTTATAGATTAATTGAAAAGGCTCTTACTTTTTTTTACATTTTATTATAAAATATTGAGAGTTTATGGAAACATACTACGATGTTACAAAAAAATCCCCTAAGATTCCTTTTAAATTGCCTATTTTACCTAGTATAAAAATTAGGTTTAATTGGAAGCTATTTTTAAAGGTATTTTTAGGCTTTTTATTTGTTTTTGTACTATTTGCAGTTTTTGTCGGTTTTTATTTTGGTAAGCCCGCTTGGGCCATTTATAAATCTTCTAAAAAACTAAAGGACAGTAGTTATGGATTAAAGGCTTCGTTAAAAGCACAGGACTTAGAGCAAATAGAACTAAATTTAAATACCTTTCAAAAAGATTATTTGGAATTTAGAGATGTATACAATCAAAACTCTTCCAGATTTAAAAATCTTCCTTACATTAAAGATTATGAGCAAGATGTAGACCATTTTTTAAACGCGGGAGAATATGGTATAGAGTTGGGATTTTTGATGCTTGACACTTTAAAGCCGTATGCTAAAGAGTTAGGTTTATCTAAAGGGGGAGAGCGTCTAACTAACGAGCAGAAAATAAAACGTTTGACTGCAGTATTACCAAAAATTTCTAATAAAGTTCAAGACATTTCTGTTTTAATGTCCAAAATAGATAATGAGCTTTCTCAAGTAGATGCCTCTAAATATCCAGAAGAGTTTAGAGGTAACCAAATAAGACCTCAAATAGTTTCTTTACAAACTGTTTCTTCGGAATTAGCCGAAAAATTCCCAAAATTTCAAGGATTATTTGAACAGCTACCTAAATTGTTAGGTGTAGATGGCCCTAAAAAATACTTAATTTTAATGGCTAATAGTACAGAACTTAGAATGGGTGGAGGGTTTACAACTTATGCTATTGTTGTAGAAGTCAAAAGCGGTATTCCTAAAATAATTAAGTCTGTAGATACTTATTTTATAGATGTAGACCATTTTTCGCTTGATAATCGTAATGTCCCTTATTTTTTGAGGAATTATTTAAGAGTTAATCGTTTGTATGCTAGAGATGCTTTATCGGTATCTCCCGATTTTGTAGAAGGTGTAGATTTATTTATGAATCGTTATTGGAACTTGCATCCTGGATTTGGTGCTGCTGGGGTTTTACCTAAAGTTGACGGTGTTATACAAGTAAATACTCATTTGGCCGAATCTTTACTAAAAGTTGTTGGTCCTGTAGATGTTAGAGGTAGGTCATTCCTTACAGATCAAGGAACTTACAAGGGCTTTAGTGATACAGAATTTAATAGCGAAAATATAATTTATAACTTAGAGACTATTGCAAATTCTCAGCTTTCTGAAATTCAAGGTCGTAAAGATATTATAAACTTCTTACTAGAAAGTATCTTAGATAAGGTATTAAATGCACGAAGTGAAACTATATTACCTTTAGCCCAAACCTTTTTAGAATCTTTAGGTAGTAAAGATGTTATGATATATGATTTTGACCCTGAGGTTCAAAAAGTTATGGAAGAATTAGGTTATGCAGGTAGGGTTGCTGTAAATACTCCGGCTACTCAAGATTATTTATTTGTAGTACATAGCAATTTTGGTGCAGGCAAGCGGGATTGGATTGTTAAAAGAGAAACTGTAAAAGAAGTTTATAAAAAAAATGGAAAGCTTTATTCAAAGGTAAGTGTAGAGGTTACTAATCCTAAAGCTCCCGAATGGTGGGAACCTTCTTGGATGTATCTATATAAAGATTATTTAAGGGTATATGTTCCTAATGGCTCTAAATTAATTTCTACTGCTTCTAGCTTAAATCAAGATATAAATGCAAAACAATTTGATGCTGAAGAATTTAACAAAGATTTTTTTGAATTCTTTTTTAATGTTCCGGAGGGAAAAAAACATACAATAACTATGGAATACGAATTACCTGATACAATAGATTATGATAATTATAATCTTTTGATTCAAAAACAAAGTGGTACCCATGGAGATATTTATATAATTAAAAAAGACGGTGCTCAAAAGAAGTTTACTTTAGGTTCTGATACTGTAATTAAGCTATAAAGCTTGTTTAGTATGTATACATTAAATTCTGGGATAATTTTAAACTCCTATAATTACGCTAATGCAGATAAATTAATTAAAATATTTACACGTGAGGAAGGTATTATTAATGTATTGGCTAAAGGAGTGCGTAAAATACCCTCCAAAAGAGGAGGAATGTTAGATACTTTAAATTTAATATTTTTTAAAGCCTACTTAAAAAATGATTTTTATTACCTTACAGAAGTAAAAGTTTTAGAGGATTTTAAGTCTATAAAATCTAATTTAGCTTTATCTAGTTGGTCTTTTTTTATTTTAGAGGCTATTTCTACTATATTACCTGAACATCAAAGTAATGTTTATGTGTTTTTAAAATTAAAAGATGCTTTAAAAGATTTAAATAAAAAACCCTCAAAAAGGATTATTTATAGATTCTTATATTATCTTATATATAAAGAGGGTTTTTGGTCTAATAACTTTTATATAAAGCACCCTTACTTAAAGAAGATATTCAATAATAACTTTGTATCTTTACAAGAACAGAAAAAAATTGATATGTTTTTTATATCCCAAATAAAAGTTATTGCCGAAAAAGATTTAAATAGCTTACTTTTGTTGAAATCCATTTAATTAAAGCGTATACTTAAAGTCGTATGTTTGATTCTACAACTAAATTTAAAAAAGTAGTATCTTTAGCTAAGCGTAGAGGTTTTGTTTATCCAAGCTCAGAAATATATGGAGGTTTGGCAAATGTTTACGATTATGGTCCTTTAGGTGTTGAACTTTTAAGAAATTTAAGAGCATTATGGTGGGATCATTTTGTTCAACAAAGAGATGATGTAGTAGGTATAGAGTCTGCTATTTTCATGCATCCTAAGGTTTGGATAGCTAGTGGTCATGCTAAAGGTTTTAGTGACCCTATGGTAGAAGATAAGTTAACCCACAAGAGATATAGAGCAGATCATTTAATTGAATCTTGGGCTAAAGCTAATTTAAAAAAGGAAATAGATACAGACTTAATGTCTGTAGAAGAAATGAATAACTTTATTTCAAAACATAAAATAAAATCCCCCGAAGGAAATGATTTAACAGAAGTAAAGGAATTTAATTTAATGTTTACTACTCAATTGGGTTCAACTACCAGTGACGTGTCTAAATTGTATTTAAGGGCAGAAACAGCACAGGGTATGTATGTAAACTTTAAGAATGTGTTAGATTCTACTCGCGTAAAGATACCTTTTGGTATTGCTCAGCAGGGTAGAGTATTTAGAAATGAAATAACTACAGGTAGATTTTTATTTAGAATGATAGAGTTTCAGCAAATGGAACTTCAATATTTTTTCGATGGTAAAAAATGGGAAGAACAATTTGAATATTGGCGAAATCAGCTTGAATACTGGTATTTTGATTTATTAGGCTTATCCAAAAATAAATTTAAATGGAAACCTCATTCTAAGCTTATTTTTTATGCAAAAGCAGCTGAAGATGTTCAGTATGAGTTTTCTTGGGGGTTTGACGAGGTAAGCGGTTTACATTATCGTACAAATTACGACCTTTTAACACATCAAAACTACAGTGGTAAAAGTTTAGAATATAGAGATCCAAAAACGGGTAAAAAATACATACCCCATGTTTTAGAAACCACATGGGGGTTAGATAGAAATTTTTTTATGGTCTTAGATGATGCTTACACCGAAGAAAATTCAAGAACATATTTGAATATATCTGCAAAGCTTTCTCCATATAAAGTAGCAGTTTTTCCTTTATTGGCCAATAGGGCTAATTTAGTTGAGTATGCAAAAAAAATACATTTAGATTTATTAAAGGACTATGCTGTTTATTATGATGGACGCGGAAATATAGGTAAAAGGTATGCATATCAAGATGAAGTAGGTACACCGTTTTGTGTTACAGTGGATTTTGAAACTTTAGACAATCATACAGTTACTGTTCGTGATAGAGATACCATGGTACAGGAACGTGTCTCTGTGTCTAAATTAAAAGAATGGTTAAATAAAAAACTTTCTATGTATAAGTAGTTTAAAAACTTTACATATTGTACAATATTTAAAGTATGATTTTATCCCAAAATTTACGAAAAGGAATTGCATTTATATATCAGGATTCACCTTGGGTAGTTTTAGATTACTCTCATTTAAAATTAGCCCGAAGTAATGCTGTAATTCGTTTAAAGATAAAAAACTTACTTACGGGTGTAATTAAAGATATATCTTTAAAATCCTCTGAGAAATTTGAACAAGCAGAGCTACAAAATAAAAATTTACAATTTTTGTATAAAAACGGAGAAAGTCTTGTTTTTATGGATACAAAAACTTTTGAGCAATTGAACATTAACTTAGATATTGTTTTAGATAAAGCCTTATTGCTTAAAGAAGGTCAAATTTATCAGGTAAAATTTTTTAATAATACTCCTGTGGAGGTGGCATTTCCTAAAACAATGGCTTTTAAAGTTTCTTATACGGAGCCCGGATTTAAAGGGGATACAACTTCTTCTACTCTCAAGCCAGCTAAACTAGAAAACGGATTAAAAGTAAAAGTACCTTTATTTATCAATGTAGGTGATACTATTCTTATATCTAGTGATTCGTTAGAATATAAAGAACGTGTGAGTAAAGCTTAAATATTATGAATTTCCAAATTAATAAAAAAGAAAATTCTTCTGAGAGTTTATTTACTTTTCCATTTCCTTACTTTCCCCCTAAAGGTAGTTTGTTTTCTAATGTAGGATTTTTATCTTTATGGGGTGCACAAATACTTACTCAAATTGGTATACGGCTTTTTGATTTTGTCTTAGCTATTGATATATTTAAACTTACCAAAAGTAATGCTTCTGTTTCTTTTTTAATACTTTCATACGGGGCTCCCGCACTTTTATTTAGTTCTTTTGCAGGTATTTTAGTAGATAAATGGAACAAAAAAGGTACTATATTAGCTGTTAACCTATTAAGGTTTTTATTAATATTTTCTTTTATTTATGTAAATAAAAATGTGCCTATTATACTTTTGTATGCTTTTTTAGCTTCTCTGGTAAGTCAATTTTTTGTTCCCGCAGAAGGATCTTTAATACCCTTATTAGTTAGAAAAGATAATTTATTAACTGCTAATTCCTTATTTACTTTAACTTATTATTCATCCACAGCTTTGGGTTTTATTGGCGCAGGTCCATTGATATTTACTTTGGGTGGCAAAGGAGCTTATATTTTTATAAGTTTGTTGTTTTTAGTTTCTTCGTTTTTAACTATATTTATACCTAATAAAGAAAAAAAATTTTTATTTTCTTTTTTATTAAGAAAGAACAAAGTAACTAAAGAGTTTATTTTTTCTCAGCTAAAAGAAGGTTTGTATTTAATAAGAAGGACCCCAACATTAAAATATGCTCTTTTATTTATGTCTATTTCTCAAATAATAGTAGCTATGTATATGTCTCTTATGCCTGGTTTAGCTGTAACTATTTTAGGTTTACGCCCAGAAGATTCATCAATTTATTTAATGGGTCCTTCAGCATTAGGAATGGTTTTAGGTGCTATTTTCATTTCTAGATTTGGTAAAAAAATTGGTGTTTATAACTTAATTAAATTGGGTGCTTTAGGCACTGGTATTGCTTTTGCTTTTATATCTAAACTTCCCAATTTACAAAAAATTTCTACATTTATTCAAGTATCTAAAGTTTTAGCAAATATAAGTTCTGATAACCTATATTTACATTATAGGGTAGATACCCCACTTGTATTGAGTGGTGTTTTTTTAGCATTACTATCTGGCTTTTTTAATAGTTTTATAACAGTAAGCTGCAACACCTTAATCCAAAAGTATGCTGGAGTTAAAAATAGAGGTAAAGTTTATGGTTTTTTACAAACAATAGTAAACTCTTCAGGAGCAATACCTGTTATTTTAGGGGGTATTTCTGCTGATTACTTAGGCATTTCTACTGTATTTGCTTTTTTGAGTGTTATCATATTTATAGTGATTTTTTTTGTTATCTTACCCTCCAAAAAATTTTTATACATTAATTAATGTTAATAGAATCTTTATTACGTTATATAAATTATTTTTATAAATATATTAATATTTACTTAGACTGGATTTTTATAGTATTAATATTTATAGCTTTTTTATCCTTTATATATAATGTATTTAAAAAAATGGTACTATCTGGTTTTACTAAAGAATCTTCTTTAGATCACTTACTTTTTACTATGTCTTTAACTTTAGTGCCTTTTTTTTATCATGTATATACTAAAATAGAATCAAAGACTTGGTTTGTTGATTACTTTTTAGAGAATCAATATTTATTACCTCTTGGTTTGTTTTCTTTGTATATATTGCTTAGGCGTTATATAAACAAATGGTCTAGTTTTAAGTTGTGGGATATTTATGGCATTCATATTTTGCCTATATTCTGTCTTTCTTATTTATACATTTTTTTTATAACATTAAATGTTTCTTTTTTAATAGTATCTATAGTTACTGTTTTGTTTTATCACTTTCTAAAAAGTTTATATACTAATAAATTTAGTTCGTTATTTAAGTTACTTGTCTGCAAAAAGGATGATGAGGTTTCTTTTATAGGGGGTGTAGGCATTCTGTTTTTATTTTTTATATTTTTATTATCTATATTTAATAATATTTATACCCAAGGTTTTTACGCATTTTTTAAAAGTTTTATGTTTTATATCTATTTAATATTTTTGATTTATTTGTTATTATTATTTTTTAGAAGATTAAAATTTTTTAATATAAGATGCCACTTAGTAAAAAG
>CAYSYH010000010.1:0-19822 GCA_964435455.1 uncultured Candidatus Saccharibacteria bacterium
AAGTTCTCCTATAGAAATAATGCACATTGTGGGTACTAGTAGGGGTAGAATGCTTGTGGAGGATTGGAATAATACAAAAATATTGAAATTAATGGATACTACAATTACAAGAGCATTAGATAATGGTTTGATTGTAAATTTTTTATGTGAGGATGGTACTAGAACATTTCCTGATGACCTTAAACTTTTTAATAGACATGCCATAGATTTAGGAGTTCATAGAATAACTGTTGCTGATACTGTAGGGGATATACGTCCTTATGGTGTAAAAAAAATAATGGATTTCTTAAAAAAAGAGGTAGTTAAGGATTCTAATATTCCAATAGACTTTCATGGTCATAATGATTTAGGTCTCGCCACAATAAATTCTTTTGTTGCCTGGTTAAACGGTGCTTCGCGTATACATACAACTTTACTTGGTATTGGAGAGCGTGCTGGTAATACATCTTTACATCAATTTTTACTTTTATTACATAAGGAAGGTATTGCTTTCTCTTATGACCTACACAAAATTTATGATATTTCTAATAAACTGCAAAATATCTTTGGTTTTAAGATAAATCCTAATGAACCAGGATTGGGTTCTTCAGTATATAAAACACAGGCTGGTATACATGCAAGTTCTATCCATAAAGCTTATAAAGAAGGGAACTTTGCTTTGGGTAATATTATTTATAATAGTACCTCTCCTTCCATATGGAGTGAAAAAGGGCAGGTAATTCCTTCTATTGGAGTGTTAAGTGGTAAGCATAATGTTAAATTACTTTTAGAGCATTTGGGATATACCAAATTGCTTAATAACACTTCTCTTGAGAAGGAGTTATTACAAGCTGCTAAAAATAAAGGTAGTCCTTTAAAAGAAAAAGAAATAAAAGATATTATTAAAAAATACCTATAAAGATATTTATTTATGGTATTTTATCTTTACTTTTTTAAAATCTCTAACCCTGCTTTAGCACACTCCACATCTTCTCTAACATCTAAAGATCCTCCAACTCCTATTCCTCCAATAATCTTATCTCCTTCTCTTATAGGTAACCCTCCGGGTATTGTTATTAATTCTCCTCCAAAGGCTGTATTTATACTAAAATAGGGCTTTCCTTCTTGAGCATACTCTGCAATATTACCTGAAGGTAATCCTAGTAATGCTGAAGTGTGTGCTTTTGAGAATGCAAATTTAGGGCTTATGTGAAACGCCCCGTCCATTCTTTTCATTGCAATTGTTACACCATGTTCATCTACAACACAAACTGTGATTTTAATACCTAATTCTTTTGCTTTGGTGATAGCGGCATTACACATTTTGTCCGCCTGAAGTAATTTTTTCATAGGCAGTTTTTAAATTTACTAGTTGCTGTTATGTTAATAGGATACTATACTTTAATAAATAAATAAATAAGAAATTACATCATATGCAATATTCACCATATAAATTTTTGAGCAAAAAAGATTTTTTTTCGGGCATACCCAATAAAGATCCTCTTCCACACAATGTTATTGATGTATCGCTTACTTCTTTACCTAGTTCTAGCGGTTTAGTAAAAAAGGACTCTAAAGGAAATATAAAGGAAATCTCCCGCGATATAAAAATAGCTATTGATCGAGTTTTAAATACTAATTTTTCTTTTGAATATTGGCACTTAGATAATCCACGAGATGTGTTAGATACTGTTTTTTGGACTATTGCAGGCGGATCATTTATTGCTGATTTTGCTATGGATACTTCCAAACCCCGTATATTTGCTTGGGGATTGCCTATGGTTAAAGAAGCTGCTTATTATTCCTTAGAACGTTTAAAAGGTAGAAATCCCAGACAAGTTCCTACTGCCGCTTGTTTACCTCCTGAAAATGTATTTGATTTTATTGATTTATCTAAGTTGCCTCCTATTACTAAAGGAGATATTGAACATTATTTTAGTGCAGGTCCTTTAGGTATGCGGGTATTTGCTAACAAAAATGTACCTAAGCACTTGGTTAATACTAAAACTAATCAAGTACAATTTATAATTTCTGGTCATAACTCTGGTTATATGCGTTTAGTCCGTTTATATATACATTTATCTAAATTCCCTATGATGGGTATAACTTCTGGTAATTATTCAAGTCACGGTCCTAAGTCTAGATTTAATAAGGGTACTCATCATACTATATCTAAATTAATGGATAATATGGGTTCTTTAGGAATACCTATTTTAGCAGGACATATTAACAAAAATATTGATGATACAACTTTTGATTTGGAGAAAGCGTATGATCTTTTAAATAACTCTTTTATAAAAATGTCTGTAGATGATATCCATAATTTTAAAGATGATTTATTACCTGTTTCGGTAACTATAACGGAGTTAAAAAAGCACCCTAAGGGTTTTCCTCTATTTGAGGTTAAAAGGCATGGCTCATTACACTATGAATTATTAAAAGAGCATATTACTAAAAAAATTAAAGGGGATGTTATTTTAGATGAAGATATAAGTAGATTAACTATATCTAATTATTAGTTATTAATATTGAATTTTATTTGCCTTTCTGCCTGTTATGTTACATAAGAGTAAACTTCAATTATTACAAGAAAGAGTAAAAGCTTTAGAGACAAGCTTTAACCTTTTTGGAATTATTTTAAACAACTTAGATTTTGATAAAATGGTTCAAAAAATAGCTGATTTAATTCCTCAATATCTGCATTATGAAACTGGGGTTTTAGCCCTAATTGATGAAAAGAAGGGTATACTAAGAAGAACAGCTATTTCCAGAACAAGTGGTGGATTAGCTGCTTTGAAAAGCTTAGAAATAGATTTTAAAAAAATAGATATACCCTTAGACTGTAAAGAAAATTATTGTATAAAAGCCATAAAAACAGGTAAACAACAAATTACACATAATTTATATGATGTTGTACGCCCAGCTATAAGTAGGGAAAATTCTGAGTTAGTTCAAAAAATGATGGGTACAAAAATTAGTGTTGTTAACCCTATTTTTGTTGGAGGAAAACCTATTGGAATATTTATTGTTTCTATGTCCAAAGAAATTAATAAAATAAGTTTTTACGAAAGGGAAATGATTAATAAATTTGTAGAGGGTGTTGGAGTTGCTTTACAGAATTCTCAGCTTTACAAAGAAGTAAAGGATAAAACCTCCAAACTAAAAAGAGCTAATTTACAGCTCAAAAAACTAGACAAGCAAAAGGATGAATTTATAAGTATTGCCTCTCATGAGCTTAAAACCCCTATAACTATACTAAAAACCAATCTTTGGATGTTGCAGCGTTCTTTGGGTAAGTCTTTAAAATCAAAAGACAAATATTTTTTAGAAGAATCTCAAAAAGGCTTAGAAAGGCTTAGTAAAATAGTAAATAATTTATTAGACATTTCTAGAATAGAACAAGGTAGATTTGTACTAGATTTACAGCCTTATAACTTAGATTTAGTTATAAAAGAAAGTTTAGATTATTTTAAAGATCAAGCTAAACAAGCTGGCTTAAAGTTAGTATATCCTAAAAAAAAGATTGGAGAGGTAGTATTTGATAAAGATAGATTTAGGGAAGTTTTAGACAATTATTTAAGCAATGCCATAAAATATACTAAAAGGGGAGGCGTAAGGGTAAATGTTTTTAATGAAGGTAATTACTTAAAAATAACTGTTGCAGATACAGGACCTGGAATTAAAAAAAGTGATATTAAAAAGCTTTTTAAAAAATTTAGTAGAGCTACTGAAGGTTTAAAACAGGTAACACCTGGTGCTAGTACCGGTTTGGGTTTGTATATAAGTAAACGTATTGTAGAAGAATGGGGTGGTAAAGTAGGGGTTGTTAGCCAGCAAGGGAGGGGAAGTGTTTTTTGGTTTACATTACCTAAAAAAACTTAACACTTCAAAAATTAATTTTATTTATTTAGGATATTAATTTTGTTCCATAAAAAGTTAGTAATCCTGCTGTTCCCAATAAAAAGGGTATTATTAAAAATAAGCATCCTTTATTTTTACCTGTTTTAAGTACTTCTTCTATTTCTTCATCCCTATTGCTTAATCCCCCTCCTAGGTTATATAAGGATTCTTTTGCCTTCTCAACTTCTCCTTTTTTACCCTTACCAAACATATTTTTAAATAAAATTAATAAAAATAACTTATACTAAGATTTTATTTATTTATTTATTTATTGTCAATTATTTTATAAACCTTTAAATATTGCTTAGATTAAAAAATGTATGATACAATATATATTAGTATTTAGTTTATTTATTCTTGCCTATGTCTAAAGATTATTCACACATAAAAGTACTAATTGTTGAAGATGAAGAATCTTTACGGGTTTCTTATGCCACTTATTTGCGAGAAGAGGGTTTTGTTGTTCAAGAGGCTAGTGATGGGCAGGAGGCTTTAGAAAAGGTACAAAAATTTGATTATACTATAATGCTTTTGGATATTATGCTTCCTAAAATTGATGGGCTAGAGGTTCTAAAAAGGGTAAAAAGTAATCCTAATTTAAAAAATAGGCCTATTTTATTACTTACCAATCTTTCGCGGGATTCTGTTATTAAAGAGGGTTTTGATTTAGGTGCAGAGGGTTATTTAATTAAAAATTCTGAAACTCCAGAAACAATTAAAGAGAACATATTAAAGACTTTAGGCGTAAAATAGGGGTTTATGAACTATTCATTAGAAGATTTAGTTTTGTTAAATGCTGAACATTTTATAGCTATTAATAAACCCGCCAACTTGGTGGTAAATCGTTCTAAGACTGTTAAAAGTATTACAATACAAGATTTGGTATTAAAATCTAATATTTTAAACCTTTCTAAAAACATAAATGAATCTAAGTATATAAAAGACTTAAAAACCATTTATTCCGAGTTTTTATCCCGCGGTGGAATAGTACATAGGTTAGACAAAGATACCTCAGGTGTACTGCTTATTGCCAAAGATGTTTTTGGGTTTTATGTTTTAAAAAAACAGTTTTTAAAAAGAAAGGTAAAAAAAATATACCATGCTGTAGTTTGGGGGGATTTTATTAAATTTTTAGGGGAAAAAGATTATGTTTTAGTAAATTTGCCTATAGCCCGTAATCCAAAAAATAGGAAAAAGTTTGCTATAGTTGGTTCTGGTAGAGATGCTTTAACAAAAGTATTTCCACAAAATCCTTTAGGTAAAAAAAATTTAAATTTTGTAGGTACTTTAGAAGATAATAAATTTAGTTTTATTAAAGCTGTACCTAAAACAGGTAGAACTCACCAAATTAGGGTTCACCTAAAGGCTTTAAATCATGAAATACTAGGAGATTCAATATATCAAGGAAGACAACAACAAAGATTTAGTAAAAAATATAATTTCAATTTAATGTTGCATGCTTATTCATTACGTTTTAAACTTTTAGATAAGTTATTTAAAATTAAAGCTGATTACCCAGAAGAGTTTACAAAAAATGTTCAAAAGATTAATTGGTCTTTGCAAAAATAATATTTAATTACCTGCCTATTATGGATCATTTATTCTTAATAGAATTAACTACAATACTTTTTGGAGCTTTGCTAGGTGGTGTTATTGCATTTAGGATAAGGCAGCCTGTTGTTTTAGGATATATTTTTGCAGGGTTGTTTTTAGGTACTCTCTTTCCTAATTTTTTAAATGGTCCCTCTAAGGGTTCTGCTATTACAACTTTAGCGGAAATAGGCGTAGCCCTGCTTTTGTTTACTTTAGGTTTAGAATTTTCGTTATCTAGATTAAAAAAAGTTGGAAAGCCAGCAATTTTGGGTGCCAGTTTACAAATAATTTTAGTATTACTTTCTTTTTCGTTAATTTTACCTGTTTTATTAGGTATTAATTTTAAACAAGCTTTATTTTTAGGTGGTATTGCCTCTTTGTCTTCTACAGCGGTTGTAGCTAAATTACTAAATGATAGTGCATCTATAGATAGTTTACAAGGGGATTTAATGATGGCTTGGCTAATTGTGCAAGATTTAGCTGTAGTTCCTCTTATATTAATTTTACCTGTAGTTACATCTTATCAATCTTTTGATTTTTTAGACTTATTTTTGGGAATATTAAAATCTGCAATAGCCTTATATTTAATTTTTTTATTTGGAAAAAAAACTGTTCCTTACATATTTAGAAAATTAGCGCTATTTAATAGTCGCGAGCTTTTATTAGTTAGCGCTTTTGTATTTTGTATACTTTTGGCTACTTTGGCGGAGTTTTTAGGTCTTTCCTTTGCTATTGGGGCTTTTATAGGAGGTATTTTAATATCTACCAGTGCTGTGAATCATGAGGTATTTACAGAAATAAGGCCTCTTAGAGACTTATTTAGTAGTATGTTTTTTGTTTCTTTGGGTTTTTTAATTTCTATACCCACTTTTATCGCTAGTTTGTGGCCAGCTATTCTTATAACTTTTTTAGTTTTAACGTTTAAATTACTAATTATTTTAGGCTTAACCTTATTTTTTAAGTACCATTCTAAAATTGCTTTTGTTACATCTTTTGGATTATTCCAAATAGGGGAATTTGGTTTTATATTAGCTAAAATAGGTTTGGATAGTGGTTCTATAACTTTACCTCTGTATCAGGCTATTGTTTCTTCTTCTATAATAACTTTAGTATTAACTCCTTTTTTATTTAAATCTTCTCCAAAAATATACAAATACTTTAGAAATTTTGTAAGAAATAAATACCCTCCTTTATATAGGTTTATATTTAAAGTATTAGATAGTGATTCTAAAATGCCTAAACCTCGTAAATATGTTGCAAATAACCATATTATTTTAATAGGTTATGGTAGGGTAGGGCGTTATCTAGCTAAATTACTTTCTTTAGCTGGTATAGAATATGTTGTGATAGATTTACATTATAAAGCTGTTAATAATTTAAGAAAAAAGGGCATTCATAGTGTATACGGTGATGCTGTAAACCCCGATGTTTTACTTCTTGCTGGTATTAAAACGGCTAAAGGTGTAATTATTGCCACCCCAGATGTAATAACTAACGAATTAATAATAAACACCATACGAAGAATAAATCCTTCTACCCGTATTATTGGAAGAGCTCATAAAGAAGAGGACATTGCTCGTTTGTACATTCGCGGTGTAAAGGAGGTTATAGAACCTGAGTTTGAGGCAAGTTTACAAATAGGTAAAAGAATTTTAGAATATTTTGGTAAAAACCCAAAAGAAGTTTATAAATATATTCAAAAAACCCGAGAAGAAAAAAAGTATTAAAATTTCAAGATATTTTTAGTTTAAGTATATAAAAATTTTTATTTACTGCATAAGGTACTTTATTTATTACATCTACATATTTTTTAATTACTTTTGTTAAATTTGTTAAAAGCTTTTCAAAATTTTTATTTTTAATAACTAAACATAAGTCTATATCCAAATATTTGTCGTACGTATTTTGCGCAAAAGAACCTCTTATATAAATTTCTTCTATAAATTTTGTATCGCAAAATAATCTTTTTGAGAGTTTTTTAATTACTACTTCTTGATTTAATTTTCTTTTTTCATCTTATAATCTTGTTTATCTGTTTTGGTTATTAATGTAGATACTATTAAATTTATCTATATTTGTAAAACATTTACTGCTTTTATAAATGCTGTTACAATAAAATTAGATGGGGTTGGTTTATGTTTTTATTCCTGAGCATAAGCTTAGGCCTAACCTATTAAAAATAACAAAAACTTATTTGGAAGCAAATTCCATAAGTTTTATAGAGCTTACAAGACCCTTTTTAAAAGATTTTATACCACAAAATTATTATGTATCGGTTCCTTTAGTTTATATTAATTGTTCAAATTTTTTAAAGTATCTTAGTTTAAATAAAAATTTAGTAATTGGAGACTTTATCCAAATAAAAAAAGCTTTAAAAATTGCTAAAAAAGTACATTATGGGAATAAACGCAGAAATGGAGACAATTATTTTAATGGCCATATATTACCTGTTGCCTTACAGTTATTTTTAGAAAAGGCTTTAAAAGGTAAAAAAGTTAAATCCGATTTACTATTAACGGGAATTTTGCATGATGTATTAGAGGATGGGAATAAAAAAAAGGCCCTTAAGGCATTAAAAAGTAATTTTTCGTCCTCTATTTGCCAAAATATATTAAATTTAACCAAAGTATCTACTAAAGATATTGCTACTTTACCACAATATAGAACAATGGACTTTAAAAAAGCAAAAAATATTGAAACAAAAAAATATGTGCAAAAAGTTCAAAGTAGTTCTATATGTATAAAGGTAAAATGCACGGATAGGCTTTTAAATTTGTTTAGTGATATAGAAAATAAAGAACGTAAAAATATTTTTGTAAAAGATTATATGCTAGAAACAAAAACATTTTATTATCCTATGTTTAAAAAAATGAGTGGTAGTTGTTTTTACCTTTTAAAATTGGCCTTTGGTATTTTAAAAGATTTAGTTTTAGTATGATTAATTATATGCTATAATATTTACATGGAGCTGCAAGATTTACAAAATTTATTTGCAAACACAGATCCTTCTACTCAATTTTTTGATTCTAAAAGTATATTTTCTATTTTAAATGTAGAAGATGCACCTCAAAGTGAGAAAGATAAAATGTTAAAAGATTTTGTTACCGAAGCGGTTCAAAGGGCTATAAAGAGAGTTTTAGCCGATCCAAATGTAGATGATGTATTAAAATCTGATATACAAAGGATATTAAATTCCACAGATAATATTTTTAAAGCTCAAGAAGAGCTAAATAGTTTATTACCACAAAATTTTGTACATTATGTTATAGAAGAATCCAGAATGTTAAAGTTGGAAATGTCTTTAAATAATATTAGAGAAACTTATAAAATGGTTGTTGCCTCTGATTCTATAAAAACTGAACAAAAAGAGGAATTTAAAAATGCGGTTAATTTAGCTGAGGAGGCCTTTAGGGAAGGCAATTTAAACAAGTATAAAACTGCTTATGAAAAATATGACTCTTTACGGAGTTCTTTATTATAACAATAATTTATCTACTACTAACTAAAAAAGCTTTACAATATACCCAAATTGCATTATTCTTTTACTTAAGTTAAAGCTAGTTTCCTTCGGAATCCTTTAGTTTAGGACCGTCTTTAACTGTAAATAAGGGAGGCTAATTAATTATTTTTATTTTTTAGCTTCCCCTATATTTGTTTTAATTTAAGGTAATTTTTATGAATATAAATATGCCTACAGCAGAAGATCTTTTAAAAGCTGGTGTGCATTTTGGACACCAAAAAAAGCATTGGCACCCTAAAATGCAACAATTTATATATAGCACGCATCAAAAAGTGCATATAATAGATTTATTTAAAACTATTGAACAATTAAAAAAAGCAGCTCAAGCAGCTTACGATGTTGCAAAAAAAGGCGAAAAAATAATCTTTTTGGCCACTAAACCACAAAGTAGGGAATTAGTTACTGCAGAAGCTAAAAGATGTGGTGCCCTTTATGTTACAGAACGTTGGATAGGAGGAACCTTAACCAATTTTGAAGAAATAAAGAAAAATAGAGATTCTTTATTAAAATATCAAAAAGGATTAAAAGAAGGAGATTATAAAGACTTAACAAAAAAAGAACGTTTAATGATACAAAGAAAGGTAGAAAAATTAAAAAAAGTTTATGAGGGTTTAGTAGGTTTAAAATCTTTACCTGGTTTAATATATGTTGTTGATGCCCGGAGAGAACGTACAGCCGTAGCAGAAGCCCAAAAAGTAGGGGTTCCTGTTATTGCTTTAACTGATACAAATACCGATCCTAGTAATATAGATTATGTTATACCCGGAAACGACGATGCTATAAAGAGTGTTTCATTAATTACTAAAGTAATATCAGATGCTGTTTTTGCAGGTTACAAAGATTTTGGTAAAAGCGGAAGCTCAAAAGTAGTTGTAGATAAATCTGCTAAAAAGGTTAAGAATCCTTCTAAAGAATCTAATGTAAGTTCAAAAAAAGATGGTACTGCCAAAAAAAGCTCAAGCTCAAGCAAAAAAAATAATAAGGACAAACCTACAAAAAAATCTACTAAAGCAAAAAAAAGTTCTAAAAAATCAAGTAAATAAATTTAAATAAAACTATGGATACAAAACTTATACTAAAATTAAAAAATCAAACCGGCGCCGGCGTTATGGACGCAAAACAAGCTTTAGATAAGTTTAAAGGTGATTATGAAAAGGCTAAAGAATATTTACTAAAAAAAGGCTTAGCTAAAGCAGAAAAAAAGAGCGAACGTGAAATAAAAGCTGGGCTTGTTTGGAGCTATGTTCATGGGGGAGATACCGGGGGAAGAGTGGGGGTTTTGGTAAAAGTAGGTTGCGAAACTGATTTTGTTGCAAAAACAGAGGACTTTAAAAACTTATGCAAAGAACTTGCTCTACAAATAAGTGCTATGAACCCAAAAGATGTAGATGAATTGTTAAATCAAGATTATATTAGAGACTCATCTAAAAAAGTAGAGCAGCTAATTAAAGAGGTAATTGCTAAAACTGGAGAGAATATTCAAGTTTCAGACTTTTGTAGGCTCGAAATTTAAGCTTGTCATTTTTATTATAGCTATGGATATAGCTGTATTATCAGGTGCAAAATATTCTGATATAGATGCTTACGCGTGTGCTATTTCTTATGCTAAGCTTTTATCTTTAAGTGGTTTTAATTCTCAACCTTTTTTAGCCCCTTTAAATTATAGTATTCCAAAAATTGTAAAAAGTTTGGGAGCTACTTATTATAAATTGGACTCTTTTAATGATTATCCCAAAAGAGGTTTTGTGTTAGTTGATGTTTCTGACCCAAATTACTTTCCCGATTTTGTTCACGAACCCGATGTTATAGAAGTTTGGGATCATCGTTTGGGGTATGAAGAGTACTGGAGGGATTTAATAGGTGATAAATCTTTTATTGAACCTGTAGGAGCTTGTGCTACTTTAATTTATGAAGAATGGGAACGCGCTAATAGGTTGAATTCTTTAGATCCTATAACTGCTTCTTTGTTGCAAACTGCCATTTTATCCAACACTTTAAATTTTAATTCTTATGTTACAACTGATAGGGATAAAAAAGCCTACAAGGAACTTTCAGTATTATCTAAGTTAAGCGATAATTGGCCTTATATATATTTTGGGTCCGTCCAAAATTTTATATCTCAATTACCCTTAAATGAATTAGTAAAAAAAGACTCCAAGTTCATGAGTTTTGGCCCATTTAAAAAAGTTTTTATTTTTCAATTAGAACTTTATTCAGCCTATGATTATATAAAAAACATAGGTTATGATAATTTAATTAAGGAAGTTAAAAAACAAGCCAAAAATCACAGTTTTTTAATAACAATCCCTAGTATTAGTGATAAGCATAATATTGTTTTTACTTCTAATTCTAAAATAAAGGATTTTTTAATAAAACATTTTGGTGTTGTTTTTAATAATAATGTAATGGGTTTTAGCTCTCGTATTTTTTTAAGAAAAGAACTTTTAATGATAAGTCGTTAATTTAGTATAATAAAATAAACTTTATTATTTATTTTTTGGCTTTATTAAAGTATACTTTAGATAATGCCTGTCCGAAAATACAGAAAAAGAACTTACAGATATACAACAAAATACCGCCGAAGATCAAAAAAAATAAAAAAGATTAAAAAACTTGTTCGTATAGTCACCTTTTCACTTTTGGGGCTTCTTTTGTCTTCTGTATCTTTTTATTTGTATACTTTAACAATAAACTTAAAAAAACCCTTTGCAAGTGCTTCTAATGGCATTGATTTTAATAGTAATTTTTACAATTCATCCAAACCTTTTAATGTTATATTAATTCATGTTTCAGATACAAGGGATTTGCATTCAGATATAAAACAGTTATATTTATTTAGAATAGAACCTGGAAATAAAAAAGTTTTGCTTGTTAAAATTCCTGTTGAAACTCAAACTTATTTAAATAAAACTATAGGTAATGGTTATGTATCCAAATTGTATAGTTTAGGTAATTACTCCAATAATAAATTAGGTGTTCAGTATATTGTTAATTTTATTAAAAAAACTTTAGCCATTAATGTTGATGCGTATGTTGTCTACGATGATCAAGCAATAAACAAATTTAAAGATATAAATATAAATGTTAGTTCTAAAGATCTTCCAAAGTCTATAAAATATTCTTATTTTTTAAAAATAGGCGATTTGTTTAATATTTCACGGCAAAATCTTCTTTCCGATTTAAATAGTGTTGAAATGTTTAAAATTTTGTCCGATACTAAATCTGTAAGTTTACCTAATTATATTTATAAGGAACTTACCCCTAAAGAACTTTCTTCCCCAAAAGAGTTTGATTTTTTTTGGCAAAATAACACCGAAAATAAAGATATTTTTTATGAAAGACTTTTAGTTACTGTTTTAAACTCTACAGATACTCCCGGTTTGGCAGGTTGGGGATCTAGGGTAATTAAAAATGCAGGTGCAAATATTTTAGAAATAGGTAACTATGAAGAACCTTTAGATTCTACAGTAATTTATACTGACGTTAATGATAATTCTGCATTGCTGAAGTATTTGGTAACTTTTTATGATGTAGACTTAATATATAAACCAAGCGATTTTAAAAAAGACCCGTTTTTAGCTAAAAGGAGTGATATATTGCTAATTATAGGCAAAAAGGAGGCTTTGGATTATTGATAAATATATAATATGTTTTATTTTTTAGTCTTATTACTTATTTTAATAGTTGTTTCTTCTGCTTATTTATCTTATAAAAAAACCTACTCTAAATTAATTAAGTTGCCTGACTCTGATACAGTTACATTTTTGGTTAATATAAAAGATGTTAATTATAAAGGTACTAAAAATAATTTTATTGTAACCGAAAAATTTTTTTCTAAATTATATACATTGCTTGAAAGTTTAGATAATAACACCAATAATTTAATAATTTTAGAACTTTTAGCTCATTCTAAGAATGTTTATTTTTATATAACACTTCCTTCTAATATATTAAACTTTGTTGAAAGTTTAATTTATAAAACATACCCTAGTGCACATATTATTAATGAAAATAAAGTTTTAAATAAATATAACGATTTTTTAAAAAATGCCAAAGGAAAGTTGCTAGAACTAAAACTTAAAAAAAAGAGCTATTTGCCCATAAAGACTTTTGAAGAGTTTGACAATAATAAATTTAAAGAGCTTTTAAATTTTTTAGCCACTAAAATAACTGATGAAGATTTAATATTAATGCAATATGTATTATTACCTGCAAAAGATACTTGGCAAAAAGAGGGTTATAACTATATTTCAGAATTAAATTCAAATATGGACAATATGGGTATAAAATTTATTCAAGAACATCTATCTAGCATTGCTTTTAAAGCAAATGTAAAAGTTTTTGTATTTTCCAAAAATTCTATAAATTTAACTAAAAATATAAAATTAGTATGTGATTATTTTAATAGTTTTTCTAGTTCATTAAATTCTTTTGAAATTAATGAAACTTTTATAAAAGATTCATCATTTTTTCTAGATACTACAAAAAGGGGGCTCTTAAAACTTGATAATTCTTTTATTTTAACCACAAAAGAGTTATCAAGTATTATTTGTATTTAAGGTTTTTAATTTTATCTTCAAAAATATCCTTGACATAATGTGTATTAAACTTTAAATTTTCTTTAGATTTAATTTTAAAAGTTAAACTGCTCTTTTTTAGCCTTTTAACTTTACCTTAAAAAGTATGGATTATGCAGATTTAGAAAAAGAGGCAATACAGCTAGCTTTACAAGGAGAGTGGAAAAAAGCCATAGAAGTAAATAAAAAAATAATAAGTATGGGGCACAAAAATGCAGGTGTGTATAATAGGCTTGGCAAGTCTTATAGCGAGCTAAACATGTGGCAAGAGGCTATAGATTCATTTTCTAAAGCACTTAAAATAGATCCTTTAAATACTGTTGCACAAAAAGGATTAACGAACGCAAAAATGAATAAAAAAGCAGGAATAAACACAAAAAACTTTAGTAAGCATTCTTTGTTACAAGATACTAGTACTTCTAAAATTATGTCAATACCTCTAAAAAATAAGAACTTAAATTTTGACCATGTTTATAAACTTATAAAGGGTGGTGACGATTTTTATTTATTACAAGATGTTACCGATAACAATAGGCCAATAAAAAGGATATCTAAAAAAGTATTAAATTTAAAACAAGATTTAAGCCCTGCAGAGTTAAAAGTTTTTTTATTGGAGTATGATAATAATTTACTAAAAGTTAAGCTCTCTTCTGAAAAGCCCGTTTTTAGGTCGCAAAAACAAGAAGTAGAACCAGAATTAAAATTAAAAAAGAAGGAAATAGAAGAAGAAAAAAAAGAAATACAAAAAATGTTTGAAGAATTAGAAGAGGAGGAATCTTAATATGGCTGGGCATTCTAAGTGGGATAATATAAAATATAAAAAGCAAGCTGAAGATGCAAAAAGAGGTAAGTTATTTACTAAGCTTTCTAATGCCATTACAACTGCTGTAAAAAAGGGTGGGGGAGTTCCTGACCCTTCTTCTAACCCGGCTTTGCGTTTAGCTATAGAGAAAGCTAAGGCCGCAAATATGCCAAAGGATAAAATTAAAAAAGCCGTAGATAGGGCTTTGGGTGTAGGTGGAGATAACTTATCTAATGTTGTTTATGAATGTTATGGACCAGGAGGTGTTGCCATTTTAATTAAGTGTTCCACTGATAATAAAAATAGGCTGGCTACCCAAGTTAGAACCGTTTTAAATAAATATAATTTGAGTTTAGGTGAAAAAGGCTCCGCTTCTTATATTTTTAATAAAGAAATGAAACCAAGCTTTACTATACCTTTAGAACCTTCTTTAAGAGACAAATTAAATAATTTAATAAGTGATTTAAGCGATATAGAAGATGTTTCTAACATAGTACATAACGCAGAATAATCAGATGTGCTATTATTAAAATATGCATATAAAAAATATTTCTGAATTTATTTCTTCCTTTTATAGCTTAGTTTCAAAAAGAATTTTATTTTTATTTTCTTCTTTAACTTTTTTTGCTATTGGTTTTTTATTTATTCTATTAAAAGGGGAGGGAGCTAGCTTACGCTATACTCTTTTTTTATCCCTAATTCCGATTTTAACCCTTTTTATATCTTTAGGATTTGGTATTAGTAAACAAAATTTGTTCAAAGTTCTGCTTATGCCTATTTTAATGTTGATATCTTCTTATTTACTATTATCTTTTTTTCCTAATTTAAATACACTCTTCAAGTTATCCTTTATAATTTTTACGTCTTTAGTTTTATATTTTACACTCTTATCTTTAAACGTATTTTTGGTTGTAGAAGAGCGGGGAAGTACCATACCCTTAATAAGGCCTGCAAAAACAACTTTTTTACTTTTAGAAATATACACCTTATTTTTATTTATAACGTCTTTATACAAGATACTTCTGCCAGATCCTTTTACCGAAATAACCTTTTTGTTGCAGATTATATTGGTATTTGTTGTTGTTTATTTTTTTGCACAAGCTTATTGGTGGTCGCAAAATTTAGAAAATGATATTAGCTCTTTTGTAGGGAACGAATCTTTAACAATTGGTTTTTTTGTTTCTGTTATAGCTATTTCATTAAGTTTTTTTTCTACAGAGAGTTTTTTTAGGGCTTTGTCGTTAGTTGCTACTTATTATGTTTCTATAAATTTTATAGAAAGTGTTGTAACCCACAAATTTAATAAAAGCCAATATTGGGAGTATTTAACAATTACTTTTTTAGTAATTTTATTTTTAATTTTAGAATAATAACCTTTGTTTTTCTTTAATTTAAAAGTTATTTGCAAAAAGAGTAGGGGGGTTGTGGATAACCTATAGTATAACGATATATAGTAACTATCAAACTACATAATAGTGTGACAACAATATAACTATGTGTAGTGGTTATCCTATTAAACAATGCCTTAAATTTTGTTTATTCTTTAAAAAGGAATTTTTTTTAATATTAACTGCATTTATAAGTGGGAGTTTATTTATAATTATTTAAATAATTAATATATATGTAACTTTTTAATGTAGGGTGGTGTAAAATACTATAGGGTAATTTGTCATAGTTTTTAATCGGCAGGTTTGTCATAGTAATTTAAAATAGCTTTTTTTAATTTAAAAAAAATACTTTTTATACATCAATGAATCTCAAACAATTTTGATAGCTAAAAATATTTTTATTTTTTATTTATTTTTTTTAATAAAAATTAAAATATCTTATAATCAAACTCCTATTGCTATTTTTACCTCTCTTTATTGTATTTTGTTTTGTGTCACACTTTATCTTTATGGAACGTCGTTAAATATACAGATTGCGACTTTTAAAATATTGTACTTAAAAAAATATACTTCCCTATTTTGTTGCTTATATATAGATTTTTAATTACTTTTTAGTTTGGTTTTATTTTAAAGCTCAGTCCCCTTTTTATATTAGTAACATTAAAAATTTACGTATTGTTGGTATTATTAAATTTAAATTTATTTTTAATTTAAAACTATTATGTAGTTTATTCTATTTAAATTTAGGAATAATTAACAATATTAGGTATGTAATTGCATTACTTTACTAACAAAGTTAGCTTAAAACTAATATTATGAGTTTTTGCCTTAATGAAAGTGTATATACTGCTTAATGAGTGTTAAGTTTCGTTATTTTTACCTCTAATTCTGCTTATTACCCCAGTAATAGCAATGTTTGCTGCTGTACCTAAAAAAAGTGCAGATGCTACCACACTAAATGGGTTAACTACATTAGGAGTTTCTTCTGGAGAATATGGAAACCCCCTGTACATAAAATCTACAATTTCTTTTAATGCATCTCCCATATTAGGGTAATTGTTTGTTATATATTCAGCAATATCGGGTATCCCCATACCCGAAGATGCAGCTATAATAGTCAACAAACTTCCCATTAACATAAAAGCTTCAGCTACTCTTCTATGTAGTGTACCCTCTGCTGACATAGCCGCATATAAAAAAGGGAAACCAACATATAATGCAAATGCTTCTGTTAATTTTCTTTCCATAATGTGTTATATATTAACATATTACATACCTTTTGTAAACCTTTTTTATTATTAGGTTTGCACCAATTTATTAGGGTTTTAAATATTTAAATTTTTTACTAATCCATTTAATTTTATACCTTGCCTTATTTTTGTTACATTTTATTTGGTATTAGTCGTAATATGCCTAATTTATTCGTATTTAATATAATAATTGATGCTTCCAAACACTACAGCATTTATAGCCTTTTCTAAAGCATTTAGCATTTTTGTTAAATCTGGCAGCATGTTATCTGGTATTTCCTCTTTTTTATAAACGATTTGTTCATATATAAAATTTAAAATCCAGTACCTATAATGATTATTATTTGTGGGCGGTGTTTTTTGTATTCTTGTTAAATATAGCCTATAAAGTTCTGCAATTTCTGGTATACTTAAGTTTGGCCATACAGTTTTTATTAGATTTTCAAATATATCTCTTCTTTTGTATCCTTCTTCCTTTAATATTTTATCTATTAGTTTTTCTAGGGGATCCTGCCCTTCTCCCTCTTTTTCAAGTAGCTGTAGTAATATCTCAGCTCTTTTTCCATCAAATTTTATTTTTAAACTAGTGTTAGGTTTTGGTTCTTGATAAGGATCGTGTTCTGCTTTTGGGTTAATTTTTGTTGGATCATTTTGATTGCGTTGACTGTTTGTAGGTTTTTCTTCAAATAAAAACATTAATGCAAAAAAAGCAACTGGACTTACAATATTTCCATATACTACTGAGTATATTGGTTGTTGTGGGTTGCCTTTGTTTGCTTTAAGTTTTATTAAGGCTATTGTTCCATCATAATAATCACACAGTTCAATTACTATTAAGTCAGTGTCTTTTTCTTTACTTATTTTTATTCTAAATCCATCATCCGTTATTACTTCTGTATTACCTCCGTTTTTTATTGGGTCTTCTATATAGTCCCTTATTTTCTCTATTAAATCTGTTATTAAGGGGGCGTATTCATCAAATAAGTATGGATTAATGTCTTTGCGTGCTTCTGTTAAAGGATCTGTCATATATTCTACTAATTCTTTAAGTTGGGCTGTACTTACAATGTCTTGGACAAGCATATATTTGCCGTCGTTTAGTTCTATTATTATTTGTCCTTTTTTTGTAATTATTATGTTTGCAATAATAGGTTCTGTATTCCTTATTCTTAATTTTTTTGATAGTAGTATAATTGTATCCCCGTGTATATCTTGATAAATTTGAGGTGAGTTTTGTTGTAAACGCAAACAAATTTGTATTGTGTGTTCTATGTTTTTTTTAGCTTCCTCCTTTAATTCTTCTAATAATTCTTCTAATCTTTGGTTTAAGCCATATAAATCCTCTTCTTCAGCATCTATTTGTAATCTTATGTATTTTATAAATTGTGCTACTTCTATGTCAATAATAGCCTTTGCTAGCCTTTCAATATCTCTATTTTCCGCTAGTTTTCCTGTATTGTATAAGTTATGCATTGCTGTTTTAATAAGTTCTATTGCTAATTCTATTCCAAAATCATTATTGTACGGCGTTTCCCCCCTTTGATATAGTTCATTATTACCTAATAATTCGCCCGTAGCCTCTATTATTTTTGGATACTCTTGTTCGTTAAAACTTATATTATCATCCATACACATATTAATAAATTCAGCTATTCTCTTTTTTTCTTCTATTGGTTCATGCATTGTTTTTTCTTTCTTCATATGCTTTTTACCCTTGGTATTTTATTATATGTACTATATAGAACACTAAAATTATTCTAAATTAATTAAAAAGCTACGTAAAATATAGTAATAACTCTTTAAGCTATCAATACTTACCCATTCGTTGTTAGCATGAATGCCCCCGCCTATAGGGCCAAAAGTTATGCCTTTTATTCCTTTGGCGTTAAAATGCCTTATATCCGACCCACCGTGTTTGGCTATAATACTAGGTCTTTTTTTAATAACTTTGTTTATACTTTTTTTTAGACTTTTTATATATTTGTTGTTTTTTGGCGTATATTGATGAGGTTCCTTTAAAACTAAATTTACTTTGCATTTGTATTTTTTGCTTATTCTTTTTAAATTGTTGTTTATTTTTATATAATCTTGTGGAATAAACCTTATATCTAAAAGTAACTGTGCATTATTTGGAACTTTATTAAATGTAGTGTTAGTAGTTTTTATTTTTGCTATATTTATTGTGGTTTTCCATACTTCTTTTTTTGGTATAGGGTATTTTTTAAATAGTTCATTTATTATTTGTGTTGCTTTTACTACTGCGTTTTTTCCTTGCCATGGGTATGCACCATGTGCCTCTTTTCCTTTTATATCTATCTCTGCCCATATTATTCCCTTTGCTTTATTGTTTATATCTAAATTAGTTGGTTCTCCAGCTATTACAAAATCTGTTGTAATTCCTTTATTAATTTGGTATTTTGTTCCATTAAATCCTCCAATTTCTTCATCTGTAACCAGTTGTAGCCCTATTGGGTATTTTAATTTTTTTGCTAAATCCTTAAATACACTAATTTGTATGGCTGCTGCTGCTTTCATATCATAAGCTCCCCTACCCCACAGTTTATCCCCTTTTATTTTTGGTTTAAATTGGTTTTTATTGGCGCTTACTACATCTAAATGGGCATTTAGGATTATTTTAAATTTTTTTGGCCTTGTTTTGCAGTTGTATGCTATTAAGCTTGGTTTGTTATTTTTATTAAACTTTTCTATTTTAAAGCTTTTTAACTCTTCTTTTGCAACGTTTAATACTTGGTTTAAGGCCTTATTGTTACCTTTAGTAGAGGGAATTTTGATTAAGTTTTTAACTAATATAA
>CAYSYH010000011.1:0-17738 GCA_964435455.1 uncultured Candidatus Saccharibacteria bacterium
TTCTAACAGAATAAGCCTAGCCAAATCGGGAGATAGATTGCCCAAATACTTAACGAAAGAAGAATTAGAGCGTCGTTTTAATACCCAAAATAGTACACGTAGATCTGGGGTTCGCGATAAGGCCATTTTAGAACTATTATACTCTACCGGATTACGTGTTAGCGAGCTAACGAGTTTAAATAAAAAAGATATCACAAAAGAAGTTTTAGAATCAAAAGAATTTAGTGTTATAGGAAAGGGGCGAAAGGCAAGAACTGTTTATTTAACAGATGCATCGGTTTATTGGTTAAAAAGGTATTTAGCTTTGCGTAAAGATTATTTTGACCCTTTATTTATAAGATATAGTGGAAAGTCTATGCAATTAAACGATGCAAAAGGAGAATCTTCGCGTTTAACCCCACGCAGTGTACAGAGATTAATAAAAAAATATGCATTAAAGGCTGGTATTTCAAAAGATGTAACTCCACATGTTTTAAGGCACACTTTTGCCACCCATATATTAAAAAACGGTGCCGATATAAGGAGTGTTCAAGAATTATTAGGCCACTCAAATGTTAGTACCACACAAATTTACACGCATTTAACAAATACCCAATTAAAGGAAGCCCATAAAAAATTTCATCCTAGGGATAATTTAAATTAACCTTTATCTTAAGTCAAAAGTTAATTTTATAGGCAAGTGATCTGATATTTCGGTGTAAGTTACATCTAAATCTTTTACTTTTATATCTTTAGAAACAAAAATATAGTCTGCATATTTTTGTTTTTTATTTTTTGGATATCTGTCCCACGCTACTCTATTTCGTGTGTTTTTTATTTTATATTTTTTTATTAAGTTTATAAAACCAGATCTTTCAAAAATTTTTATACTCTCTGTATTAGGCAAAAGGTTAAAGTCGCCTGCAATTATTGTAGGTATACGTTTCTTAAGGGCCTCTTCCACTATTAATTTAGATTGCTTTAATCTATATTTATTGTCTAATTTATCTCCAGGGAAGGCTACACCATGTACATTTATAATTCTTATATCTTTTGTTTTATTAATTTTTACAATAAAACTATTTGCCACACCTATATTTTTATTATTCATTAACGGAGTACTCATCTTTTTAACAGTATAACTACTATTTATTACAGTTAAGTTAGCAAATGTAATAATCATATTGTATTGTTTGCATATTTTCATAGTACCAAAGGTTTTTAAAGAGCTAATCTTTAAATCCATTGTATCCACGCAGTTACTAGGTGCTTCCTGAAACAATAAAAAATCCACTTTTTCTTTATTTTTTTCAAAGAATTTGGCGACTCCTTTTTTATCGGTTCTACAACCATTTATGTTAAATGTAATTAGTTTCATTTTTTATTTATAAAACTTTTTCTATGAATTTTAGTGATTCCATACTTTTTAATCGCTTCTACATGTTTTTTAGTACCGTATCCAACATTGGTCTCCCATCCGTATTTAGGGTATTTTTTGTGCAGGCTTATCATTAATTTATCTCTTGCTACTTTGGCAATAACACTTGCATATGCAATTACAAAGGATTTAGAATCTCCTTTTTTTATAATTTTCCAATAATTGGGTATTCCATAAGTTTTATCGCTGAATATGTATATAATATTTGTTTCCCCTACTTTTTTAATTGTTTCTCTTACACAATGCGTCATACATAATACGTTAGCTTTTTGTATGCCCACTAAATCTATTTTGCAAGCCTCTACTTTTTTTATAGAGAATTCCCCTACTTCATTGCTATATTTTGCTAACAAGTTTTTATTTATTTTTGTTATTTTTTTAGAGTCTTGTAAATGTTTTAAAATATCTAAATTAAAGTTGTGTTTATTTGCATTTACATTTTTTTTGTTATTAATATTTATTCTTTTTAAATCGTAATTAATTAATTTTAGTAATCTTTTTAATCTTTTATAGTCCAATTTACTTAATTTTTGATTTAAAATTTCTGTTTCTACCTGATTCTTTAAATCTATCAGTTTTTTTATAGATGTTGCGAATGCTGCCGAGTATATCGGCCCTGCAATAGGTCCTCTGCCCACCTCATCAACACCAACAATAAATTTATTTACCATATTTTGTAATATCATTAATTTTTTAAGTTAGTGCTACTTATTATTGTTTATATTAGGATTTATTTATTACAGTTATTCCGCTTAAATAGTCTTTTCCTTTAAATTTCATTAATATTACCCCTTGTGTGCTTCTAGATAATGTTGGTACTTTATTTAATGCAATCCTAACAATTTGGCCTTCTGCACTGGTTAACAATAAATCACCTTTGTTTTTTACAATTATACTATCTACTATTTCCCCCGTTTTAGGTGTAATTTTAGCTACTTTTAGCCCTTTACCTCCCCTTTTTTGTTTTGTAAAATACGCCACATTTGTTTTTTTACCGTAACCTTTTTTAGATACAGTTAAAATATATAGTTCCTTTTGCTCTTGTGGGTCAAATACATTCATACTTATTACTTCATCCCCTTCAGATAGCCTTATTCCTCTTACTCCTCCTGCGCTCCTTCCCATGGGCCTTACATCTTTTTCTGAAAACCTAATAGCTTTACCTTTTTTAGTTGTAATTAAAATATCGTTGTTTCCTGATGTAAATTGTGTACTAGCCAAGCTGTCTCCGTTTGCTAGTTTTATTGCAATTAAACCGTTTTGTCTTATATTCTGATATTCTTTAAACTTAGCTTTTTTTATTGTTCCTTTTTTAGTTGCAAAAACTAAATATTTATATTTTTCTTTTTCATTAGGGTTATAAGTACATATTCCTGTTACTTCCTCATATTCTCTTAAATTTAATAAATTTACAATATTTGTTCCTTTGCTTGTTCTAGAACCTTCTGGTATATCCCATACTCTTTTTTTATATACCCTGCCTGTGTTTGTAAAAAAGTATATTTCGTCGTGTGTTTGTGCAAAAACAGTGTCTTTTATACTATCTGCTTCTTTTGTGGTCATTCCTCTTACACCCTTCCCTCCACGGTGTTGTTTTTTATATGTAGATGGTTTTATGCGTTTTACATAACCTGATTTAGTAAATGTTATTATAGTTTCTTCATTTGGAATTAAATCTTCATCAGAGAATTCCCCTACCCTTCCTGCTACTATTTTTGTTTTTCTTTTATCACCATATTTTTGTTTTATTTCTTCTAATTCTTTTACAATTATATCCAATATTTTTTTAGGGCTTTTTAATATTTCTTTAATATTTGCAATTTTTTTAGCTACTTCTTTTAATTCATTTTCTATTTTTTCCCTTTCTAATCTCGCTAGTTTTCTTAATTGCATGTCTAGTATTGCTTCTGCTTGAATATATGTAAGTTTAAATTTTTTCATTAAGTTTGCTCTTGCTGTTTGTGTATCTTTAGATTTTTTAATAGTTTCAATAACTTCATCAATATGATCTAATGCTATTTTTAAACCTTGCAAAATATGTTCTCTTTCTAAAAGTTTGGATAGTCTATATTCATTTCTTTTAATAACTACGGTTTGTCTATGCCTTACAAATTCCTCCAAAATCATTTTTAGAGGCATCACTTTAGGTTCATTATTAATAAGCGCTACAAAATTAGCATTAAAGTTTAATTGTAATTCTGTATGTTTATATAACTTATTGAGTATTTTTTGTGGTCTTTTTCCTTGTTTTATCTCTATAACAACTCTTAAACCAGTTCTATCTGATTCATCTCTTAAATCTGCTATACCTTCAACTTTTTTTTGCTTTACTAAATCAGCTATTTTTGCTACAAGTTTAGCCTTGTTAACTTGAAATGGGAGTTCTGTAATTATTATTCTAAATTTCTTTCCTTTAATTTCCTCTATATTTGTTTTAGCCCGCATAGTTACTTTACCTTTGCCTGTAGCGTACATTTGAAGTATTTCTTTTTTATTGTAAATAATCCCAGCTGTAGGAAAGTCTGGCCCTTTTATAAATTTATGTAAATCTTCTACAGTAGCTGTGGATTCAAAAACAGGTATTTGCCGTTCCTCTGTTTTACCCTCTCTTTGTTTTTTGTCTTCCTCTGTTTCAAAAGGCTTTCTTGATATTGGAAGTATTAATTTATTTTTTATATCTGGCTTATATTTTTGTATCAAATGTATGGTAGCATCTAAAACCTCTACTAAGTTATGTGGGGGTATATTTGTGGCCATACCTACTGCAATTCCCGAACCACCGTTTAAAAGCAAATTTGGTATGGTAGCCGGTAGTAATGTAGGTTCAAAATATTCTCCTGAATAGTTTGGTCTAAATTCTACTGTTTCTTCATTTATATCTTTTAATAATTCTACCGATATTTTGCTAAGTTTTGCTTCTGTATAACGCATTGCGGCTGCGTTATCTCCATCAATAGACCCAAAGTTACCTTGTCCTTTTATAAGGGGATATCTAAGTGTAAAATCCTGAGCCATCCTTACTAACGCATCATACACACTTGCGTCGCTGTGAGGATGGTACTTTCCTAATACTTCTCCTACTATCTTTGCACACTTTTGGAATTTAGAATTAGGTAAAATACCCATACTGTAGGCTGCATATATTATTCTTCTTTGCACTGGCTTTAAGCCATCTCTTGCATCGGGCAAAGCACGAGCAACAATAACACTCATTGCATAATCTAAGTAGGCTTTTTGCATTTCCTCTTCTATTTTTAAAGGCCTTACCCTACTATTTTTATTTTCAATATCTTTATCATCTTCTTTAATGCTTTTTATTGGGTTTTTATCACTCATTAAGCTTTACTTGTGGCAACTTTAAATTTTTCTCTATAGTCTTGTATAGCTTGCTCAATTAGTTCGTAAGCCTTTTGGGGACCTAAAAAGTTCCCTACTTTAACTGTGCCAGGTCCTGTTTGAGCATATTTATATGTTTCAAAAAATGTTTGCATGTCTTTTTTTTCAAAAGGGCGTAACTGATCCACGTGGTTTATATCTTTATATCTAGGATCTGCTTCATTTACAGTAATTATTTTGTTATCCATTTCTCCGTTATCTTCCATTTCCATTACCCCTATTACCCTACCTTTAACTAATGCCCCTGGTACGATGTTCCCCGAGGTAAATACAACCGCATCTAAAGGGTCATCATCTTCTTTATTCCATGTTTGAGGTACATCACAATATACAATTGGAAAGTGTACTGGACCAAACAAAACTCTGTCCACTTCTAATATTCCTAATTCGTGATTATACTCATATTTTATAAAATCTCCTCTGGATATTTCTACTATTAAATTTAAAATTTGAGGTGCTTTATTTTGCGGTATTGAATGAAAATGTGAATTCATATTTTTTATAAAAATTTACTGGTTTTATACAGTAATATCTTAATACTTAGTGTATTAAATAGCAAGAATTACCTAATTTATATTTTAACTAGAACTAACCCTAAAGATATTATTGTTAATAAATTTATTAAATTGCTCTCTAAGTATTTATATACAATATCACTTAGGGAATTATCCAAACTTCTCTCTTCAAAAATATTCTTTATTAATGTAATTGATAAAGTTCCCATTATAAAGCTACTTAATGATTCAACACCTCCTAAATCTAATATTAAAAATACAATTAAACCTATTATGGACATTACAATTATTGAATAAATGCTTTCCAAATTCTTTTTTATTAAGTTGTATTTTATTGCATCCTTTAAATCCCTTAATAACATAACAAAGAAAGCCCCAAAAATTAACATAATTAAATAATTTAAATCAGCTATATTTATCTTGGTAATTATTCCCTGTGCAGATAAATTAAAAATACCAAATAATATTAAATATAGGTTAATTGCAAAATTTGAAGTACTAAGAATTTTTACTTCTAAGTTAGTATCTTTGTTATTTAAAAATAAAGTATTTAAAAATACTCCTAATGATAAAAATGAAAAGATTACGCTAATATAATTACCAATTGACCATGGATAGTATAAAAGAAAAAGACCTGGTATTGCTATATAAGCTAATGTACTTAATGTCCTTTTAAATTTTAGTTTTTTAAAATTTATATATTGGTTAATAAGTATAATTAATAATATGCTTAAATATGTAAGAGCTATAGGTAGTATAACTTTTAAGGATCCTATTTCTATAAATGTTTTATAAAAAATACCTAAACTTAAAAGTAAATTGACTATAAAAACACTATTTAAATATGACACAAAATCTATTTTTTTGCTTAAAAGTTTTTTTAATAAGCTTTGTGCAAGGGGTGTAATTAAAATATAAGCACCTACAGATAGAGTTACTAAATTTTGATTTAATCTATTTTGTCCTCTTACATCTTGTATTATTAGGTTATAAAAGTAGTTAAAAGAGTACAATATTTGAGCAATAATGGCTATTTTAACTATAAAAGAAGCCTTTAGGGCTTCTTTATCCTTTAGTTTTTTTATTTTCTTAGAAAAAAATAAATTGTTTAGCAAAAAAGAAGATGTAGCTGTTCCTAATAAAAACCCCACTAAATATTGAATACCTTGCATTTTTAAACTAACTATATAAATGCTTATATATAAAAAGGAATATAAAATTGGAAATTTATCAAATATATTTTTATATTTACTTGTAATTACTATTAATAAAAAAGCAATAACAAAAGATACTAAGGCTTTGTAACTTAAAAAAGACCCTAAATATATTGATAAAAATATTAATATATAACTTATTTCTGATTTAAAAATCTTTAGTATAAGATTTTTCATTATTAATAAAATTTTATAAATCAAGCTCTGCTTGTTTTGCGTGTGTTTGAATAAATTTTCTTCTAGGTGGTACTTCTACCCCCATTAAAGTAGTAAATATCTCGTCAGCTCTTTGAGCGTCTTCTACATATATTTTATTTAATAACCTTGTTTGTGGATTCATAGTAGTTTCCCATAATTGTTTAGGATTCATTTCTCCCAAACCTTTAAACCTTTGTACTGTAGCTCCATTTAGTTTTTTAACTAGTTCATCTTTTTCTTCATCTGTATATACGTAATGTATTTGTTTACCCCTTTGTACTCTATACAAAGGTGGTTGTGCTTTATATAAATATCCCTCTTGTATTAATTCTGGAAGATGCCTAAAAAAGAATGTTAATAAAAGTGTAGATATATGCGCTCCGTCAACATCTGCATCTGTCATAATTATTACTTTATGGTATCTAAGCTTATTTAAATCTAAAGAATCTCCAATACTTGTACCTAATGCAATAATTAAATTTTGCAGTTGTTCATATTTTAATATTTTATCTAATCTACTCTTTTCAGGGTTTAAAACCTTTCCTCTAAGGGGCAATACTGCTTGAAAGTGCCTGTCTCTTCCTTGTTTAGCGCTCCCCCCTGCTGAATCTCCCTCTACTATATATAGCTCTGATTCTTCTGGTTTTTTAGATGCACAATCTGCCAATTTTCCGGGTAAGGATGTAGATTCTAAAGCTCCTTTTCTTACCACTGTTTCTCTTGCCGCTTTTGCTGCTAATCTAGCTCTTTGTGTTAATAACGCCTTTTCTATTATTGCTTGTGCATCTTTTGGATGTTCCTCTAAAAAGTCTGAAAAAGCATCTTTAAACACTTTTTCTACTGCGCTTCTAGCTTGAGGTGTGCCCAGCTTTTCTTTTGTTTGTCCTTCATATTGTATTAAATCGCTTGGTATTTTAACATTTATTAAGGCTGTTAATCCTTCTCTTACATCTTCCCCCGTTAATGTCTTATCCTCTTTTAACATACCTTTCTTTTTTGCGTAGTCATTTAATATTCTTGTTAAGGCAATTTTAAATCCTGTTACGTGATGACCATGGTTAGGGGTTATAATATTGTTGGCAAAAGATATTAAAGTTTCGCTGTAAGCATCTGTATATTGTAAGGCTAATTCTACTTCCATGTTTTCGGCTTCTCCGCTCACATAAAATATTTTTGTTAGGGGTTTTTTGTTTTTATTTAAATCTTTAACATATGATTTTAAACCTCCCTCAAAGTAAAAAGCTTTAAAATAATCAGTTCTTTCATCTATTATTTCAAAATAGAGTCCAGCTAGTAAATATGCAAAAGTTTTACACTTATTAACTATAATATTTACATCAAAATCTGTAGTCTCAAAAATTTTTGGAGTTGGTTTAAACTTAATTGTTGTTCCTGTGTTAGATATTATGCTTATTTTTTTTAATTCTTCCTGTTTTTCAGGTGTTACCTTTTTAACAGGTCTTTTAGGGTTTCCTTTTTCAAATTCTTGAAAATAAATTCCGTCTTCTTTTTTTACCCATACCTTCATATAGTCCGATAAAGCATTTACTACAGAAAGCCCCACACCATGTAACCCCCCAGATACCTTATACCCACTTCCTCCAAATTTTCCTCCCGCATGTAATTTAGTTGCTGCTAATTCTAATGCAGAGACTCCATATTCTTTTTTAATTCCCACAGGTATTCCCCTACCGTTATCACTTACACTAAAAGCCCCATCTTTGTGTATAACTATTTTAATTTTTGTTGCATATCCATTTAAGGCCTCATCCACAGCGTTATCTATTATTTCTGTTGCTAAATGGTGTAGACCTGTTGAGTCGGTAGATCCAATATACATTCCAGGTCTTTTTCTTACTGGTTCAAGACCTTCTAATACCTGTATTTGATCTTCATCATATGTTTGTTTAGGTGTTTTAGGCATATACTTTACAGATTATAACTTATTATTTCAATTACTCAATATTGCTATTATTTTAGAACGGGTATGCTTAAATTTTGTAGCTATTACTACAATTACTAACTGCTAAATTTAACATGTTGTTTTATACCATTCCGTAAATTATTATATCATCCTTTGATTTGTATTTCATTATGCTAGTTTATTAAATATTATTAAATTTATATAAAATAAGGCATAAGTATCGCGGTATATTGTACTTCCTTATTAAGTGGTACTTTTTTTACTCTTTTTTTATATTCATAAAAAAGTTTTGTAGATTTTATGTTTTTGTTTTTTAGTAAAAAATATTCTAATGTTTCTATAACATCTTCTTCTGGTAATTTTAAAAGGTTTTTTATCTTAGATAATTCTTTTTTGTAAACTATATCCTCTATTATTTTATAGAGTTTTTCATTTATATTTTTTTTATTTTGTTTTATATATATAGTTTTTACTCTTGATATTATTGTATCTAAAATAGTTACTTTTGTTTTGGCTTGTAAGATTATATTTGCCTTAGATTCTTCTAGTGTTTTTAGAAATGCGTTTTGTGCTTGTGGGGTAGCTCTATCAAAATTATATATAATCAAATATTTTGTTTTTAAGTTTTGTGGTTTTTTATTTATTCTTTGTATTAATTCTCTAATGTCTTTTGTGGATAGGCTCACTTTCCACTCATGACTAGTTATTATATCTATATTGTTAAAAATATTTATTCTTCGGTTTTCTATATTTTTTATATAGTTACTAATCCATTTATTTGTATTTTCTTTATCGTTATTTATAATTAAAATAGACATTTTCTAATTTATAAAATATGCACTAGATAAAGCTTACTATTTACTTTACAATATTACTATAATTTAAAAAACTTGCCCTATGGAACTTGCTAACAAAGGAATTGAAGATTTTCTTTTTGAAGATGGAAAACTTTCCAAAGAACAATTAAGTGCTTTAAAAATAGAAAGCTCAAATACTGGTGAAGACATAGAGGAACTTATTAAAAAAAGAGAACTAGTTTCTCCCGAAGATTTTGCTAAAGCAAAAGCAAAATATTTAGGTTTGAGTTATATTAATCCCTCGTTAAATCCTATAGATTCTGAAGTATTAGATCTTTTAACCGAAGATTTTGTAAAAAAGAATTTATTAGTGCCTTTTAAAAAAGAAAACGGGGTTTTGTATGTTGCTATGGCTGATCCCCTTGATTTACCTACAATAGAATTAATTGAAAGAAAAACTGGTCTGAGGGTAAAACCCTTTATGGCGTTACCAGAGAAAATACAAAAAACAATTCATGACCAATATGGCCGTAGTATAGGTCGTGATATTTCTCAAGCTTTAGGCGAAATAAGCCAAGAAAACACTACAAAATTAAAAGAAAATTTAAAAGATGTAGAAGAGGCCGACCAGATTGTTCAAGATTCTTCAGTAGCTAGAGTAGTTAGTATTATACTTGAATACGCTGCAAAAGTTGGTGCTTCTGATGTACATATTGAACCTCAAGAAACTCAAACGAGAGTTCGCTACAGGATTGATGGTGTTTTACAAGAAAAATTGTCTAAAATACCTAAAAGCAATCACGATTCTATTGTAGCTCGTATTAAGATTCTTGCTGATTTAAAAATAGATGAAAAACGAAAACCTCAGGATGGGAGATTTAAAATAGAAATAGCCGGGGAAAGAATAGACTTAAGGGTTTCTACCCTACCAACGGTCTTTGGTGAAAAAGTTGTTATACGTTTATTAAAAGATAACGGGGAGACTTTAAAATTAAAAGATTTAGGTTTAAGAGGATCTGCTTTAAAAAATTTTGAAAAAGCATTACTTAAGCCAAACGGTATTATTTTAGTTACAGGTCCTACGGGCTCTGGTAAAACTTTAACTTTAGCTACCTCTATACGTAAAATAAATACAGTTCGTGTTAATATTATGACTTTAGAAGACCCTGTAGAAATACGTATTCCTGGGGTTAATCAAGTACAAGTAAATCCCGATGCAGGCCTTACTTTTGCTAGTGGTCTAAGGTCTTTTTTAAGGCAAGATCCAGATGTAATAATGGTAGGAGAAATACGTGATCCGGAAACAGCTGAGTTAGCTGTTCAAGCTGCTTTAACTGGCCACCTAGTTTTAGCCACATTACACACAAATAGCGCTGCGGGGTCTATACCACGTTTATTAGATATGCATGTAGAAAACTTTTTACTTGCTTCTACTATTAATTCTGTTTTGGCACAACGCTTGGTCAGAAAAATTTGCCCCTATTGTAAGGAAAGGTATGAGGCCCCAGATCCTGTTTTACAGCGAATACAAAAAACTTTAGGTCCATTACTTTCTAAATCTTTGTTAAGTATAAATGCTAAAGTTCCCTTGCCACAAGACAAAGTATCTTTAAAAGAACAAGAAAAAAGAGCTAAAGAATTTGAACAATCTCTAGAAAATGTAAATGTAGGAATATTGGCAAAAAAAGAATCCAAAGAATCACAATCTGGGATTAAAAAGTTATATTTATATAGAGGAAAAGGTTGTGATAAATGCGGTAATACTGGTTACAAAGGAAGAATAGGTATTTTTGAGGTTTTAGATGTAGATGAAAAAATGAGCAATTTAATATCGGGTGAGGTTACTACAGGCCAAATTGAAAAACTAGCTTTAGAAAAAGGTATGGTAACACTTTTACAAGATGGTTTTGTTAAAGCTTTAGAGGGAATAACCTCTTTAGAAGAAGTTTTACGTGTAGCCGAGGAATAATTATTAGGTTATTTACAATGTAATAATTTAAAGTTAAACTATTGTTATAAACATGCTCTGCCTATGGAATTAAATAAACAAGAAGTATTTTCTAAACTCTTAGCTAATAATGCATCTGATTTGCACGTGACCGTGGGATTGCCACCAATGATGCGTCAAAACACCGAAATAAAGCCCTTACCTGGTTATAGTCCTTTAACAGAAGAGCAAATTGAAAAATTTGTTTATGGTTTGCTTACTCCTTCTCAACAGTCCAAATTAAAAGAAACTAGAGAATTAGATTTTAGTTTTTCTTTTGGAGAAAAGGCCCGTCTTAGGGCAAATGCTTTTTACCAAAAGGGTTACTTGGCTGCAGCTTTTAGAGCTATACCTTATAAAATACCTACATTACAAGATTTAAATTTACCCATGATATTAGCTGAATTTTGTAAACTGCCTCGTGGTTTTGTATTACTTACTGGTCCTACAAGTCAGGGTAAATCTACTACCCTAGCTGCAATGATTGATTACATTAACACCAATAGAGCATTGCATATTATTACAGTAGAGGACCCTATTGAATATGTTTTTACAAATAAAAAATCTATAATTCAACAAAGGGAAATGTTTTCGGATACACTATCTTGGAAAGGTGCTTTAAAATCTGTCTTACGAGAAGATCCTGATGTTGTGCTTGCAGGGGAGATGCGTGACTACGAGACTATAAGTGCTACTTTAACCATTGCTGAAACAGGTCATTTAGTTTTTTCAACACTACATACAAATTCTGCCTCGCAAGCGGTAAATAGAATGATAGATGTTTTCCCAGAAGAGCAGCAAGCACAAGTTCGCACTCAATTAGCTGATACTATAGAGGGTATAGTTAGCCAAAGGCTTTTACCTTCTGTAAAAGGGGGGATGGTGCCTGCGGTTGAAGTGTTAATCGCTAATAATGCTGTGCGCAACGTCATTAGGGAGGGAAGAACCCATTTGTTAGACAATATTATAAATACTTCTTTAGAATCCGGTATGGTCAGTTTAGAAAGATCTTTAGCAGATTTAGTAAATAAAGGTTTGGTATCTTTAGAGGTTGCCTTATCGCATACTTTAAAGCCAAACGAAGTAAAAAGGTTAATAAATACAACTCATGCCTAAATATATTTATCAGGCAAAAACATCTAAGGGTAAGGATGTACAAGGTATAGTATCAGCAGAAAATAAAAAAGTTGCTGTATCTTTGTTAAGAGATCGCGGTTACATAGTTTATTCTTTAGAACCAAAAAAGAACGCTTTTGACTTTTCCTTTCTTAGAAGGGTTTCTGATATAGAAGTAGTTAATTTTACCCAAACTCTTTCTACAATGATTGGTTCGGGTTTACCCTTGGCTTCTGCTCTAGAAATTCTTTTGGATCAAGGTAGAAGCCCAAAAATGAAAGAAATAGTGCAAACCGCATTAACAGATGTTCAAGCAGGTACTCCATTATCGGATTCTTTAGAAAAGCATCCCGATGTTTTTGCTGATAGTTACATATCGTTAGTACGTGCGGGAGAAGCTTCTGGTAAGTTAGATAAAGTTTTAGCTAGGCTTGGTGACACTCTAGAAAAGCAAAGAGCCTTTAAAGCTAGAATAAAAGGTGCAATGATCTACCCTATTATTGTTATATTAGCTATGTTAATTGTTTTTTCAATTATAATGATTTTTGTAATACCTAAATTAGTAGAAATGTATAAAAGTTTTAGCGTTGAACTTCCTTTAGCTACAAGAATAATGATTGGTATTTCAAGTTTTATGCAAAGCTATTGGTATGTGTTGTTATTTCTTATATTTGCAATTTATGTGGCTGCAAAACAATATGCTAAAACTATAAGCGGTAAATACTTTTTTTCGCGTCTTACCCTACACCTACCTGTTTTTGGTACTATTTTAAAGGAACGTGATTTTACAGAATTTACAAGATCTTTAGCTTTATTGATTTCTAGCGGTGTTTCCATTGTAGATGCTTTAAGTATTTCAAGAAATTCTGTTTCTAATCAATTGTATCGCGATTCTATTTCTGAGTTTATAAACGATGTGCAAAAAGGTACTACCCTTTCTGAAGCTATAGATAAAAGTAAACGTTTTCCCACTATAATATCTAAAATGTTACAAGTTGGAGAGAACACGGGTAAAACAGACGAGTTTTTATTAAAAGTCAGCCAATTTTTTGAAAAAGAGGTGGATTACAAGGTAAAAAATTTATCTACAGCTATTGAACCTTTAATTATGATTGTTTTAGGTGTTATGGTTGCTTTGCTTATAATATCGGTAATAACACCTATTTACAAACTTACAGCTCAATTTTAGTTAAATTATGTACAAATTTTATAAAAGGAGGTGATAAATATGAAAAGATCACTTAAAAAAGGTTTTACCTTAATAGAGCTTTTGGTTGTTATAGCTATAATATCTGTTCTTTTAGGTGTTGTTGCAATTACCTTAAACCCACTTGAAAGAATAAAAGAGGGCCGAGATAGCCGACGCCAACAAGATTTACAAAACGTAAAAAAAGCTATAGATTTAGCTTTAGCTGATGGTGAAATTACTTTGGTTTCTCTTACAACTTCTAGAAATTCCGAGAATAACGGAACCTCTTTACAATTAGATGCTTCTAACCAAACTTCAGGGGGTTGGGTGCTTGTGGAGGCTCCTTCTGGAAAAACAGGGTTAATCAAGTATTTACCTGTATTACCCGCTGATCCAAGTCCCGTATCAGGAGGTAGTGGAAATGGATACCAATACATGTCTAACGGGTCTTGTTACCAATTGGGTGCAGAGTTTGAAACTGCTAAATTTACACCTTTGCATACCAGCGACGGCGGTAACGAAAACTCTGTTTGGGAGATTGGTTCTTGTATAGGAACTTTATCCTTTTAAGGTTAAACCTGCTATTAATTTTAAGCCTTGGGTATAATTTACTACCCAAGGCTTATATTTTATAATCTTAATTATGCTTTATATTATTTTATTTTTTATTTTAGGTTTATTATTTGGATCTTTTTTAAATTTAGCCCTTTATAGAGTGCCAAAAAATAAATCATTAATTTTTGGACGTTCTAAGTGTGATTATTGCAATCACAAATTATCCTTTACTGATTTAATACCTTTGTTCTCCTATATTTTGTTAAAAGGAAGGTGTAAATATTGTAAAAAAAGGTTACCTGTATATTTGCCTTTAGTAGAATTTTTTTCTGCGTTATCTTTTGCTTTATCTTATTTTTATGCTTTTAATATTTACCAAGGTACCCTACCCTTGCAAAAATATATATTTTTAGTTTTTTCTTTATTTTTGTCTTTAATATTAGTTTATAGCTTTTTTTACGACTTACTTTACTATGAAATACCTTTTAAACCTGTTATTGCAGGTTATTTTTTATGGATATTTTATACGGTTTTTAATTTTTTTTATTACCGCAAAGTTTTTTTACAAAGTTTAAATGATTCTAAGTTAGGTGCTTATCTTTTACAAACTAGTTTTTTAAACGATAGGTTAATTTTTTATATTAAAGAAACCCTTACATATAATTTGATTACTGCTTTACTTATTTTTTTATTTCTTTTAGTTTTGCATTTGGTTACAAAGGGCCGTGGAATGGGTTTTGGTGATGTTTATTTTGCTCCATTGTTAGCACTTATATCGGGATTCCCCGTATCTATTGTTTATTTTTTTTCTTCTTTTGTTTTAGGTTCTTTGTATGGCTTAACAACCATTATTTTAAAAAAACAAACTTTAAAATCGCGTGTTCCTTTTGGACCTTTTTTAATACTAGGTTTTTTATTGTCCTTGACTTTTTTTAAGATATATACTAAATTTTTTATATAACTAATTTTTACTGCCCATGTTCAATAAAAAAAATGCTTACAAATCCTTTTATAGTTCCTCTAATAAATCAGGTTTTACTTTAATAGAGCTTTTAATAGTAATTGCAATTATTGGTGTTTTGGCTGGAATTGTTTTAGCAGTACTAAACCCCCAAAAACAAAGGCAAAGGGCTAGAGAAGGAACATTAAGGGCTAATGTAAATAAGCTATGTTTGGCTTATGCAAGTTGTAAATCATCCTCAGTTGATGAAACTTATACCGAATGCCAAGGTGTAGCAAATGCCGATAATCTGGGAGTAGTTTTAAGTAACTTAAATGGTACTCCATCTGGAGCCACCTATACATATATGACTGAGTGGGGAGATAGTGGTACCACTAATGATAATAATACTTGGGGTGGTTGGTTAGATGTAGATGGGACAGGCTCTTTTTCTACAGCGAATGATTGTTATTTTTATTGTGATGCAACTACTAATATACCCGCTATAGGTGGGGGCGGTTGTGCCACAGCAAATTAACATGCGATTTTCATTAAAATCAGGTTTTACTTTAATAGAGCTTTTAATAGTAATTGCAATTATTGGTATATTAGCTGGTGTAGTTTTAACCGTTTTAAATCCAGCGCATTTTAGGGCAAAAGCTAGAGATAGTGTACGTAGAGAGGATTTAGCTGTTATACAAGGTGCCTTAGAGCGTTATTATGCCGATACTAATGCCTATCCTTCCAGCACAGCTACTCTTTCACCCACTTATGTAAAAGTTTTGCCTACTGACCCTAATACAGGTTCTAATTATATTTATAATTTAGAAAATAGTGGACAAGGTTATTGTTTGTGTGCAGATTTAGAATCTGAAAACACACCAAACTATACTTGTGGAGGTAATTCTTACGATTATTGCGTAAGTAACCCTTTTTAAATACCTAATTTAATATTGTTAAGTCTGTTCCTGTTTCAAATCTGTTATTATTGTTGCCATTATCTTGTGTATTTTTTTGTGTGTAAAATTCCATTGCTACATCTAGTTCGTAATCGGTAGAATTATGTCTATATCTATAGTTATAAGTACTGTCATTTATAGGATCTGTGTACATTTTTTCTAAGTAATCTGACATATCTTCTGCAATCCAACCACCAAGTGCGCTATGTATATCTGTATTAGGATCAACAGGTGTTGTACTAATACGTGTGACATCCGAATTATCTGGGTATACACCTTTTTTAAGTTTATAGGATTCAATGGCAATATTTAAATTAGTTATATCTGCGAGTCTTCTGCTATCTCTAGCCTTTTTTTTGTATTCTGGTAAATTTAAAGTTAACATAACTATAGAAAATAAAGAACTTAATATAGCTATTGCGACAACTAGTTCTATTAAGGTAAAGCCTTTTTTAAAATTTTTTTTCATATACTTAAAAGTATATCATTATGCAAGCCTTTTGTTGTTCACATAAATCTTATTTTATGTAATAATATGTATAACGCTTCTGCCTAATTTTATGACTATAAATACTAAAGGTTTTACTTTAATAGAACTTCTTATTTCTATATCTATACTTTCTATAATAAGCCTTTTGTTATTACCTAATTATGGTAATTTTAATAAAAAAAACACTTTAAGACAGGCTGCTTTAAACTTAGGAAACGATGTTGAGTTAGTAAAAAATAAGGCTTTATCTGGTGTGTATACTAATGGTTCTAATTGCCCCTCAGATAATTGCAAGGTTGATTGGGGTATAAAATTTAATTGCAGTGCAAATACTTATACTTTGGGTCCCTATGAATTAGGAACAAGTACACAATATAATGATTCAAATTATGTTTCTTCTTCTGATGTTAAAACTATTTCGTTACCAAGTAAGGTTAGTTTTGATTCTGCCACTTGTCCTGATAATTGGGTTTTTGGTCGGTTAAATGGTTTGGTAACCTACCCTAGCAGCGGCGGTAATAATCAAGTAAAGCTTTCTATTGAAGGTATTTCTGATTCTGTTACATTAACTTTAGATTTAACCTCAGCTAGTTTAACGTACGAAAGCAATTAAATATGAAAAAGTTTATTAAAATTAATACTAAAGGACAAACATTAGTTGAAATAACTTTAGCTATAGGTATTTCTATAATTATTATTACAGGTATACTTAGTTTAACTACTAATTTTTTAAAATCTTCACAAGAATTTTTACGCAGAAGCGAGGCTATAAAATTTGCCAATGCTGGTATAGAAGCAGCTGTTTATTATAAAAACACACAGGATTTTTCTGCTATTAATAGTGGGAATTATGCTATAAATTCTGCCGGTACTGGTTTAACTAGTAGTGGATCAGAATGGGTTTCTATAACCTCTAGCACATCTAATTTAACTTATTACAGAAAAATTGAACTTACCAAAAACTCAGATACTTTAGATGTCTTTGTAGAAGTACAATGGCCTTTGGATCCTTCAACTAACCCTACTACTAATAAAAAGGTA
>CAYSYH010000012.1:0-16278 GCA_964435455.1 uncultured Candidatus Saccharibacteria bacterium
AGTAATGGATTTTAGTAAAAAAAAATCCCTTTTTAACCCCAAAACCTGTATCCTTTACCCCACTATTTATAATATCTAGAACTACCCAAAAAGGGCGTACCCACATAGCAGGAAATAAAATAAAAAAAGTAAGCAAAGAGATAAAGAGAATAATTAAAAAATTTAATAAAGATTTTATAATAGAATTTAAAACAAAAAAAAACACATTTTTTAACGAATTAACTTGGTTTTTAGAAAAATTTAATAATTCTAAATAAAACATAGTTAGACCTAAAAAGGGTAAAATCACAGATGTAGAAGTTTTAGTAAGCAATCCTAAACCAAGAAAAACTCCAGACAAAAGCAAATAAAAACGTTTTTTAGAGTAGTAGAAATAAACAGCTGTTATGTAAGAGGCAAAACTAAAAGCAGCTTCCATACCCGATAAATGATAAAATCGGCTTATACCTAAAAAAAAGGGTTCTAAAGATAATAGTACTCCAAAAAATAAGAGATATTTTAGGCTTAATTTCATTTTATATAAAAGGTAAATAGAATAGGACATTAAGAAAGATATTACCGTAACCACAGGAAATTTAGCTATAAAATTTTTAATAAAAAACCATTCTGGGTAAACTCTACCAGGGTATAAAACAGGATAGTAGCCAGTTTTTAGTTTAAATAATTCATAAAATATTTTTTTAGAAATTCCTGAAAGCCACATTAATGTTACACCCGGATGATATTTTTGGTTTGTTTTTAAAAATTCCCCACGTAAAAAATATTTGATAAATTCATCACTCCTAAAATCCCAACGCCCTGCATCTATACCATATACGTCAAAACCTAAACCGAGTAATCTGGGTATGAAAAATATTAAAAACAAAATAAAAAAGAATTTATTGTTTTTAATAAAATTCTTTATTTTTAACAACATTTGTATGTACTTTTATTTATCTAATAAATTTTTTAATAATTTATAATATTTAGTTCCCATTGACTTATAAGAGTAATTTTTTAAAGCAAAATCTCTTGCTTTTTTAGAAGCCTGCAAAAATAATCTTTTATCATTATATAATTTATTTATGATTTTTTCTGCCTCTTTAGGGTTAGATACATAAAAATATCCCATTTGTGAATTTAAATGTGTATTTTGTAATGTAGTGACTACAACACAACCACTAGAAAGAGACTCTAATATACTCATAGGCATACCTTCTTTACGTTTGGTTAAAAACAAAAATATATGAGATTTTGATAATTTGTCTGCTATAGAGTAATTTGGTACGGAACCAAAAAAATTTACGTTCTTAAAATTAGAAGAGCTTTTTAAAAAATTCTTTTCATCTGGCCCTGACCCATATACTTCAAAACTAACATTTTTAAACTTTTTTGCCAGTTTGAGAAAGTCATAAATACCCTTTTCCGAATCAATACGACCAAAATATAATATTGTAAAATCTTTATTTTTTTCCTTAGGGTAAAAAAGGTTAGTATCTATGCCGTTTTCTATAACTAAAGTTTTATATGCAAATTTTTTATGTTGTTTAGAAAAGTCTTTTTTTAAAGCATCACTTACCAAAACTATTTTAGTAGATTTTTTAAACAGCTTAGGATTATTGATTAAATATTCGTAGACTAAAATAGGAATATCTAAAAATAAAAATCGTATCCAATCCTTTGCTGATTTTAAACCATTAAACCTACTTCTTATTTCATTTAAAGTTGTGCCATGATTAATTAAAACTAAATGTTCATTTGTAATATTAAAATCTTGGGCAGATGAAGATTGACTTAAAACTAAGTTATAATGCCCTTTTAAATATTTATTAAAATAATTACCAGCTTTTTTTCTAAAACTCTTACCCAAAGATTTTTTATTTTTTTTAATAGGTATTTGCCAAAAAATAGTTTCGTATAGACTAAAACCATATTCACCCGGTATAGTATCTTTTAAAAATACATATGTAATTTCATTAAATATTCTTGTTTGGTTGGTTTTCCATTCTCCCACCTTTCTAGGTAAAGCAGTAGTTAATACTAATACATCAAAATATTTTTTTAAGTAATTTAAAAGGTTTTCTAACTGTGTTTCTAAACCTCCTGCTTGATGGTGATAAATAGTACTTCTGCTAACTACAAGAAGCTTTGGCTTTTTCATATAAATTTAAATAATTTTTAGAAATTGTTTCCCAATCATAAAACAATATATTTTTAAGTCCATTTTTTTGTAAAACCTTCTTTATAGAAGTATCAGAATCTATTTTTAATAAGGTTTTAGCTAAACTACTAACACTTTTATTTTTAAATAAAATACCTCCATTAGTCTTTTGTGCTATCTCTTTTAAACCACCTGTATTAGACGCAATAAATGGAGTTCCACTAGATAAAGACTCTAAAGCTACTATACCAAAAGGCTCAATACGCGAAGGAAAAACTGTAAAATAAGCTTTTTTAAAGTATTCTTTTAATTCATCTCCAGTAACTTTACCTAAAAATTTAATCTTAGGACATTTAGAAAGATTTTTATAAAAATGTAAAGGTTTACCCTGTGTTACTTCAGGTCCTAGTATGTATAAATTTCTGGATATTTTAGAACAAACTTTATTATAAGCTTTTATTAAAATATCTACACCTTTTTTAGGCGCCAACCGTCCAACAAATAAAAAATAACTATTTAAATTCTCAGAAGGATTTTTATTATAAAAATCTTTTATGTTAATACCATTAGGAATAATTTTTACTTTTCTTAAATCTACTTGAGAGTAATTTTTAATAAGCTCTTCTTTCATAAAAGTTGAATTAACTACAATAAAACAGCTTTTATTTAATAAAGATTTTAAAAAAAACCTATAAATAATTTTTTTAGAAAATAAATGTAATTCGTTACCGTGAATACTTAAAACAAAAGGAGGAAAAAAATTAAAAATAGTTAAAAGATAAAAATAATAAAGAGAATCGTCGGGAAAGTGAAAATGTATAATATCGGGGGATTCTTTTTTTATTATCTTAACCATATTTAAAAAAGATACCAAAAATCTATAAGGGAAGATTAAAAACCCCAATAAAGATCTTGGTAATGACATAAAAACCCTATAAACCCTTAGACTGTTATAGTTTTCTTTTTTTAGAATTTTAAAAAAATTACGAGAGTTTTTATTAAAAATATACGAAGAAACAATTACAACGTGATGCTTAGACATTTTAAAATTATGTGCAAGGTTATAAACTACATTTTCTACCCCACCAACCATAGGAGGAAATTTTGAAGAAAATAAAAGTATTTTCATAGTTATTTTAATATTTTAGCATAAATAGAATTTAGTTCTTGCGCCTTAGAGTTCCAACTATAATATTTATCAATAATCTTAAACGTAGATTTATACCTATTAGGTAATTTGTCTATTTTTAATAAAGTATTAGCTATATTTTTAGAATTTAAGTTTTTTATATAGTAAATATTAGAAACATTGTGTTGCATAGAAAAACCACTTGCAACAACTTTTAATCCGCTAGAGAGTGCCTCCAATACAACTTTAGGCAAACCTTCATAAGAAGAGGGTAAAACAAAAAAGTCACAAGATCTAAAATAAGCGCTTATTTTAGAATTAGGAATACTGCCTAAGTACTTAATTCTTTTTTGTAAATGGTTATGTTTAATAATAGATTCAACTTTAGTTTTATAAGAATCACTTTCCCAAGAACCAATTAAAACTAACTTGTAGTTACTTGGCAAATATTTTAAGGATTCAACAATTAAATGAATATTTTTACGTTTGCTCAATCTGCCCACATTTAAAATAATTTTAGAATTTTTATTAAATCCTAAATTTACCTTAGGACCATCTTTTTTAAAATAAAAAGTATCTACCGCAGATTCTAAAATCTTTATTTTAGAAGGATTAAAACCATATAAATTAACAAGCTCATTTTTTAAATCTTTGCTAACAACTACCACCTCATTACAAACATATTTAGAAAGATAGTCGGATAATTTATGTATTGGATATTCAAAATACTTAGTAAAAAAATCTAATTTAGTACCTTGATTAACTAAAGCTTGTTCTCTTCCTTTAGCAGTAATATGAAAGTGCCCCAAAACAGGCGTTTTGTCTACCCAACCAAATAAAAATTTATAAAGTAAAAAATAAACCCCTAAATGTCCGTGATTATGAACTAAATCAAGTTTTTTTGTTATTTTTAAGTAAAAATAATAAAAAGGTACAAAAATAGAAGTAGTTAAAAAAGGGCCAAATTTAAATAAAGCTCTGGGTAAATTATATACAACTATACGTCCTTGTTCTAAGGTATAAAAAAATCTTTTATTTATTACAGCTTTTCCAGTTAAATTACCACAAAAAACAAATATTTTATGGCCTAATTTTGCCTGAGCTACAGAAAGATTATAAGGGGCTGGAGCCAAACCTTGCGTATTTACACCTTCTTCATACCAATCATAAACAATCCTTAAAATGTTTAGCTTATTTTTTACCATAATTTAAACCTAAAAATAATGAAATACCTCCAAATAAACTCATAATAAGTCTTAGTAAATGAATAAGAAGAGAGGCTGATATAGAAATTATAGAAGTAACTCCCACATTAGCAAATAAATAAGAGTAAACAAATTCTTGGGTACCAAACCCGTTAAAAGAAGGTATTAAAAGAGAAAGTGCTGCAATAGGCATAAAAGCAAACACACTCCATAAAGGCAAAGAAATGCCCAAACCTAAAAATAATACATAAGTGCTAGAAAAAGAAAATAGCTGTATCAAAAAAGAATAAAATAAAACTAAAAAACCTCTCCTTTTATCTTTTAAAAATAAAAGGCTGGCCTTTTTGAATTTTTTAAAAAATTTTATACGTTTAGAAAGTAAATTTAAAATAGGAAAGTATAAAACTAGTCCAAATGTAATAACAATAAAAGATATTAAAATACCTTGTATGCCAAATAAAAATGATATACCAAATAGAGCAATTAAAACCAAAACTATTAATCCCCCAAATCTATCCATAAAAACGCTAAAAAGAGCAGTTGATTGGTCCTTTATTTTTTTACCAACATTAACACTTTTATATACATCTCCTCCCATTTGTGTGGGTAAAAAATTATTAAAAAAATATCCTTGTAAATAAAGTATAAAAAGTTTTTTTATAGGCAAATTATAGCTAGAAGTATTTAGTATAGTTTTCCAGCGTAAAGAAGATATAAAAGTTCCAGTTAGCAACAATAACAAAGAGAAAAGTAGATAATATAAATTAAAGCTTTCTAGAGTATATTTTAATTTTTCAATATCTTGAGTTTTATATAAATAAAAAAGCAAAGAAGCACTTATTAAAAACCTAAAAAATACTCTATAATATTTTTTCATAGGATTTTATTTATGAGTAATTTTTTCTGCAACAATGTAGTTTTGCGTCTTCCCTGCTTCGTAATACAATCTTAAAAGTAGCTCACCTAACATTCCAAACATCACCATTTGAACACCTAATACAATAAAAATTAAACCTAATATAAATAACGGCCGTGTACCTATATTTTGGCTAAGAAAAAACTTTACAAAAAGCATATAAAAAGTTATAGAAATCCCTACTAAAAGAGTTAATAATCCTGTAAAACCAAAAGCTCTACTAGGGTTTAAGGAAAAGGGTTTAGTAGAAAAAGTAGTTAAAAATTTTAAACCAGTTAAATCTAAAACAACCGCATAAGTTCTTTTAAACATACCTTTTATACCACCATAGGCACTTTCACCATACTGTCTTTCTAAATATTTTACTGGTATTTCTGTAAAATTTCTAGTTAAAGTTCCCGTGTAACTTGCCATTAATCTTTGCATTTCAACACGCAAAGGCAAGTTTTTAATAATATACCTTTTGTAACCCTTAAGCCCCGAACCATTGTCTTGCATATGGGTATTAAAAGTTTTAGTTATTAAAATATTAGCAAATTTAGAAGGAACCTTTCTAATAAATTTATTTAAGAAAGATTCATTCCATCTTTTTTCTCTTGCAGTATTAACAAAATCATAACCTTCATCTAATTTTTCAATTACCTTTTTAATATCTTTAGGGTCAATTTCTAAATCGGCAGAATAAAAAATTATGTAATCTCCCCTACTAGATTCAAAACCTGTTTGCATAGCAGCAGTCATACCATAATTTCTAACATGTCTTAAAATTGTAACCTTATCAGGATATTTTTTTTGCAAATCTATTAATACTTCCCAAGTTTTGTCATTTGGATCTTTATCTTTAGAACCGTCTTCAACAATAATTAATTCGTAATTGTAAGGTAATTTATTTAAAACAGGAATTAAATCTGTAGGATACCTTTTAATATTGCCCTCTTCACGATAAGCAGGAATTATTACAGAAACGAGTTTACTTTGGTTTTTCATAATATAAATTGTAACAACATTTAAATTAAAAATCCCCCCTTTTATACCAATCTGGTTGATTTAAAAACCATTCATAATAAATTGATACCATTTGTTCTATAGATATCTTTGGCATATAACCTATCTTTTTATTGGCCTTAGTAATATCTGCAAAAGTTTGTTTCATCTGTCCGGGCAAATAGTTGTTTTTTAACTGTAAGGGCTTATTTGTTATTTTTTTTACTAAATTTATTAAATCGAATAAACTAACAGGATTTGAATTTCCCAAATTAAAAATCTCGTAAGTAAAAGGGGTTTTAATTACTTGTTCAATAGCAAAAAGCATATCTTCAATATAGGTATAATCTCGCGAACTGCTAGAGGGATCTTGGTATAAATAAAAAGGTTGGTTATATAATACCCCTCTAAAAAGCTTTGGTAAAGCCATATCTGGCCTTAATTTAGGGCCAAGTGGATTAAAGAATCTAAAAATAGTTACAGGTAATTTAAAGTTTAGAGAATAAGTATAAAGCAGAACTTCTGCAGCTTTTTTAGATGCAGGATAAGGAGAATTTGGATAACTAGTATCTGCAGATTCTTTAAAAGGAGGCTTAGATCCCCCATATACCGAAGAACTAGAAGCAAAAATAAAACTTTTAACATTGTATTTAGAGGATAATTGGGCTAAATAATTAGTTCCTTGTACATTTACATCTATATAAATATCTGGGTTTTTTACAGAATAGGTAACTCCAGCCCAAGCAGCTAAATGAACTACAAAATTAGGGAGCTCTTTTTTAAAAATATTTTTTAAAGCTTGTTTATCGCAAATTGAATTTTTATAAAGAGTAAAATTAGGATTATGTAAAAAAGAATTTATATTAAATTCTTTTACCTTTGGGCTATAATAATTATTAAAATTATCTATACCTACTACAAAATAACCCTTTTTTAATAGGAATTCACACAGGTTTGAACCAATAAAACCTGCGCAACCCGTAACTAAAACTTTTTTACTAACCATAATATTTAAAAATTTAAAAATCTACCGATACCATAGTAATCTAATCCTGCACTTATTACTTCTTTAGGATTTAAAAGGTTGCGCCCATCAAAAATTATTTTTTTTCGCATCTTTTTAGACAAGTGTGCGTAATTTAGTTCGGCAAATTCGGGCCATTCAGTTAATATAAACACAGCATCTGCTTTATTAAAAACACTTTTGGAAGATAATCTATAATTAATACCATTAACCCCAAGAGCATTTTTTGCATTTTTTAAAGCAGCCGGGTCATAAACATTTAATACAGCCCCTGCACCTCTTAACATTTTTACTATTTCTATTGCTACAGATTTTCTTATATCATCGGTACCATTTTTAAAAGCTAAACCTAAAATACCAAAGGTTAATCCTGTAAGATTGGTGCCAAATTTTTTATACACCTTTTCTATAAAATAAATTTTTTGCCTTTCATTAGCATCCATTACACCCCTTAATAGTCTAAAATCGTAAAAGTATTCGCTACTTGTCCTATAAAGAGCTTCTACATCTTTGGGGAAACAACTTCCGCCATAACCTATACCAGCATTTAAAAACTTAGGACCTATACGATTATCAAGACCCATACCTAAAGCAACATCTTTTACATCAGCGCCAGTGCGCTCACATATTTGAGACATTTCGTTTATAAAACTAATTTTAGTTGCTAAAAATGCATTTGCAGCATATTTTATAAGCTCGGCGCTTGCTAAATTAGTTTTTACTATAGGAGCGTTTAAGTGTTTATATAAACGTTCTAAAAGATTTAATGCTTTTTTAGAATCAGACCCTATAACAACCCTATCAGTATGGTTTGCATCATAAATACTTGTCCCCTCTCTCAAAAATTCTGGATTTGATGCAACATCAAAATTAACTTTTTTAGAGCCTGCTCCTTTTAAAATATATTCTTTAACTTTATTATGAGTACCTACTGGAACAGTACTTTTAGTAACTATTACTTTATATTCATTTTTAAGATATTTACCTATAGCTTCTGAAGCCGAAAAAACATAACTTAAATCTGCAGCACCTTGACTATTACCAGGAGTACCCACACAAATAAAAATGAGTTTACCGTGTTCTACAGCCTTTTTATAATCAGTAGTAACCCTAAAACGTTTTTCTATGTTTTGTACACGTTTAACAAGTTCTTCTAAGCCTTCTTCATAAATAGGCATTATACCTTTTTTAATATTTTTTAAAATCTTTTTATCTACATCCAAACAAACAACATTATGGCCCCAATCAGCAAATACAGCCCCGCTAACTAAACCAACATAACCGGTACCTATTATTGTTATATTCATATAAATTTATTTATATAAACCTTTTTTATTATTCCACCAAACTTTTAATACTTCTAAAAAATTGTTTACAGAATCTCTTAAATTATTAACTTTTGTATCTTCGCCATAATGCCATTCTACACTTACAGGTTTTATTTTTAAGCCCATTTTTCGTGCTAAAAAAAGCATCTCTACATCAAATGCAGTTACTTTAGGTACTTTTAATTCCTTAGAATTTGCATGTATACGCATTTTATCAATTATTTGTAAGGCTTTTGAGCGTTTAAAAAGTTTAAAGCCACATTGAGTGTCATCTAAACCAGGTATAAGCATAAATTGTACAATATAATTAAATACCCTACCCATAAAATGCCTAATCCAAGGTTCGTTTTTACGTAAGGCACCTACCCCTTCCCTACTAGCTATAACCACATCATAGCCTTCATCTAAAGCATAATGCAAAAGTTTTTTTAATTCTTTTATAGGGGTAGCCAAATCTGCATCACTAAATAAAACATATGTCCCTTTTGCTTTTCTAAAGCCCTCTAAAACTGCATTTGCCTTTCCTTTATGTGGTAAATCATAAACAAAGATATGTTTATTAGTATTAGAAAAATTATGAGCTATAGATGAAGTTGAATCTGTACTTCCATCATTCATAACTAATATTTCGTAAGAATAATCTTGCTGGCTTAAAAATTCCTCTATAGTTTTTAAAGTATTTAAAATATTTTTTTCTTCATTATATGCGGGGATAACTATAGAAATAAAGGGTAAGGAATCTACCTTTTTTTGTGTTTCCATATAAATTTTTTGTAAAGGTAAAAATTAGATATCAACCCTAAAAGTACCCCTACTACATAAAAAGTATACACTATTATCCGCTCTTGACCAAAAAAATAATTACCAATTAATTGAGTTAAAAATTGTATTATTACAGAACCTAAGCTAACAAAATTAAAATTAAAAAATTTGTAAACAAGGTTTTTCTTTCCTGTGATTTTTTGTTTTTTAAAGGAAAAGTTATTATTTAATATAAAATTACTAAGTATAGCTATTTCTGCACTTATTGCTTGGGACAAAGCGCTAAATACGTTTAATAATTCGTAAAATATATAAAAGAATACCGTTTGAACTAAAAATCCAACTGCTCCTACTAAAGCTACCTTAAAAAAAGAAGATTTTAAAAAAGTTGCTAAACGGGTATAGACTACAAAATACAATGCCCTAAAAAAATACTCCGCTCCTAATTTGCTTTTTCCCCTAACCCTATCTTTAAATGTATAAGGTACTTCTTCAATATTATAACCTAAACTCAATGCGCTAATTTTTGAGGAAATCATAAAATTGTAGCCTCTTTCTAAACTAAGTTTATTGGCTATTTTTGTATATACATCCTTAGATATAACAGAATAACCGCTTGTCCAGTCACTAACTTTACTAGGGAAAAACAATAATTTAACAAAAAGGTTTCCTCCTTTTGAAAGAATCTTGCGATAAAAAGCCCATTCATTTGGAATACCGCCACCATTTGCGTACCTACTGCCAATAACATATTTTTCACCCTTTTCAAGCTTACTAATAAAAACTGGTATTTTACTAGCATCGTGGGACAAATCAGCATCAAACTGCATTATGTAATCTGCATTCATCACATTAAAGGCATAATCCATGGCATATTTATATGCAGAACCTAATCCATTTTTTTTATGTTCTAAAAGCAAATGCAATTTGGGAAATTTAGGTATAAGCTCCCTAACTTTATCTGCTGTTCCATCGGGAGAATTAGAATCAACTACTAAAACATGAAAGTCCCAGTTTGGATTTGATGGAAAAGAGTTAAAAAGAACATTTATTGTTTTTTCAATGTTATCTACTTCATTATAAGTTGGCGTAATAACAACCAATTTTCTCTTTTGTTTCATGATAGCAATATTTTAATATAAAAAAGGTTATATAACAAATAATGAAGAATTTGCCATAAAAAATAATGTGGTTATACTTTTTTTAAGTTAAAAAAAGGTAAGTAATTTTTAATAAAAGAGTCATCAATTACAAAGTCATTAAAAATAGCTTTTATTTTATTTAAATATATTTTAGTAAAGTAATTCTTTAAATCATTAGTTAAATTATTTAAAAAATATTGTGTGCTTTTTTGAAAATTATTAACAAAAATATTAATTATAGTGTTGTTTTCTTGCTTTATAGAATCTTTATTATTTAAAGATAAATTAATATCTTGTTGAGCAAAAACTGCATTAAAAATAAACCAATAAAATATTAATAAAAATAGTAAATAACTTTTTTTAAACATAAATTAAGCTAAATGCACAAACAAAAACAATAAATAAACAAAAAGTGAAATCAAAAAATATTCTAATATAATGTTAAATGTTAAATCAGCATGGCGATAATGATAAAAAATATTTAATGTAAAAGCTACAAAAAGTGTAAATAACACTATAAAATTACGAATTAAAAATTGAGGAAAAATAACATAAAAAACAAATCCTATTAGTAATAAAAAAACTAAACCTATATGGTGTAATAAATATTTTTTTAAATTAATCATAATATACTTGGGTTTAATAAATAAAATAAAAACAATAAAGTACCTATAAATAAAACTAAATGAGATAAGGTATTACCTGTTAATCTAAAGTGCCTTCTTTTATAAGCAACAAGGCCATCTATAATCAGCGAAAACATAAAAAAACCTAACAAAAAGTATGCAAAATTAATCGCATAGGTATAATTTAAAGTAAATATAAACTTATCATTTTTTGCTCCCAATAAAACAGGGTTTTGACTTAAAGGTTTGTTAACATTTAAATTAGGTTGTGACACAATTTTAGAACCACTCTCAAAAGAAGAAGTATTATTAATATTAGATGGAAGTTTATTATTTACATTAGAAGTTTTTTTAGAAATCACTTTTGCACCAACCGGTTTACCAAACATTTGTACAACTAAAGTTGTTTCTTCACCATCTAATATACCATTTACTACTGCAAAGCCTATTTCAGTATAATTAGGGTTTAGTAAATTTTCTCTATGGGTAGGAGAATTTAACCAAGCTTTTACTACAGAACTACTTTTATCAAAATCTTTAGCTAGGTTTTCACCAGCGTATGTATAAGTATAGCCTTCCCCTTTTATAAAGTCCCAAGGGGTAGTTCCATCAGGAGCAATATGGGCCCAATAATTATCTTCAAACATATCTTTGGCCTTTTTTTCTGCAGCTTTAGCTAATATAGGGCTATAAGTTAAAGGGCTTAAACCGTTTTTAATACGAGCCTTATTTGTATTGTTAAATAATTCAGTAACATTTATATCTGTAGCAAAACCAAGAATTTTTAAGCCACTTGAATTTATAGAAAAGGTGCGTAATAAAAGTATGGTAAGTAAAAAAGCATTAATTAGCAACAAAGAAGTTAAAGAAAGAACAGGCGATCTTTTTTTAGGATGTGGTAAAAATAATCTATGAGGCATTGTTTTTATTATAACTTACATAAGTTAAAAATAAGTATAAAAATGATCCTAAGAAAAAGAAAAACAAAACGCGAGAAATATAAGATTTAAAACTAGAAGAACCTTTTACATCACCAGTTTTTAAAAAAATAGTATCATTTTTGTAAACTGATACAGGTGGTTTTTTTAAGTAAGAAGATGAAAGACCCAAAACTTTACGGGAATTATTTAAGTTAAGATAACCAGGTATAGCAACTTCAAATTTTACGGGATCCGAAGATTTACCTGTTTTAGACTTTTTTACTAATAAATACGTATATGTTTTACCAGGAGTTAAGCTAGTATCTATAAAAAAGTTTAACGATGAAGGAACAGCTGTATAAAAATAATCTTTATTTATATCAATTTTTTTATCTTGCGATTTATATATTTCGTAAAAATAAGTTTCTTCTTTTTTATAATCAATCCATTTTATGACTAATTTATTATTTTTTGTTAACCTATAGTCTATACTTTTTATAGGTGAAGGTTTTTCTAGACCTATTTTTAAATTATACTCAACTACTTCAGATTTATTGCCGGCTTTATCAATTGCCCTAAAAAATATAGATTTTTCGGGTTTGGATAAACTAAAAGGTTCTTTAAATGTTTTCCAATCGTCTTTATCGTAACTATATTCGTATTTATCTACATCATCGCTATAGCTACTTAATTTTATCTCGGGTTCTGTTATATAAAAACCATTTAAACCGTCAGGATATTCAGGAAAAAGTTGAACTATAACATTTGGCTTTACGGTATCTACCTTTATTTGTTTTTGGGCTATTCCAGAATCATTACCTAAAGAATCTATGGTTTTATAATAAAAAGTGTTTTTACCTTCGGGAACTTTTAGTTTTTTTGTATATAAATTCCAATTTTCATCTTTTTCCCATTTATAATAAATTTTTAAAGAACCTTCGTTTTGATTAACAGGTGTAAGTGTTAATTCTACAGGTACTTTATAAAAGTTATTTTTCCCGGTAGGTGCACTAGGGTTTAAGCTTAATAAAACCTTAGGTGCAGAAGTATTATACTCTAAATCAGATAACTCTTGAGTTGAACTTAAGTTATTAGAATCATAGGCTACTATTTTTATAGAGTACGTTCCTTGCTCTACAGGGTTAAAGTTAAATGTAAAAAACTTTCTTTTAGGGTAAGGGGCTGTATATAATAATTCGTCAAATTTATTATATTTAGATTCAGATTGTTTTTTATATAAAAATTCTATTTTAGAGATACCTGTGTCGGAGCTAGCTACACCTTCTATAGGTAAAGCAGAACTAAATAAAGTACTATTTAAAACGTTTAAGTGCAATAAGGGTGTAGAGCTTGTAACTAAAAAAGATAAATCTTTTGTAGAAGATATATTATTATCTTCTACATATATCCTTAAAATATTAGCCCCAGCAAAAATTAAATCTTTGTTTAAAGGTGTTGTAATTGTATAGGAGGGTTTTAAAGTGTTATCTTCATAAACCACAGTACCATTTATTAAAATTTTAATATTATCTAAAGAAACACTTTTAATATCAAAAGATACCTGTATCTCATCTTGAGCATTATATTGGCTTTTATCTAAAGATGCGTTTAGAATAATAGGGTTAATAGTATTTGTTTTTCCTTTTGTGTTATTTGAGGAGTCATTATAATTTCTTAACTCTATATTTAAAGAACCATCATAAGTTCTGGCAATCGACTCGTTTTGGTTAGTTTTAGGAATAAATAAAGAGCTTTTTAAAAAAGCATTTATATCAAAAGGATCCCCTTGTTTATAAGAACAATCTAATAAATACAAGGCCAAATCTCCACTTAAATAAAGTAAAGGAACCTCTGCAACAAAGTAATCTTTAGAATTAATTACATCAGAATCTCCAAATTTATAAACAGTATCATTATTTTGCAAAGCACAGTATTGATTATAATCATTTAAATCTTTTACTACAGAATTAACTAATATATGATTTTTTAGAGAATATTGGTTAGTAGAGTCATTAAAAAGTTCTACCCACCTAGTACCGCTACTTGGCTGGGGCATCACTTCATTTATAAAAACACTAGCCCACGCAAAAGGTACAAACACAAAATAAAAAGTTGTTATAAAAAATATTTTATAATATTTGGACATTGTTTTAATTATATATCTTAGCCTAAAAAGGGTAAACAAAACAAAATAGGTATGATATTTTAATTATATGTATAAAAGACCAAGTTGGGATGATTATTTTTTAGAAGTAGCAAACGCTGCAGCAAAAAGGGCTACTTGTAATAGGGGTAGATCAGGGTGCGTTATTGTAAAAGATAAACAAATTTTAGCAACGGGTTATGTAGGATCGGTAAAAGGTTTTGAGCATTGTGACGACGTAGGGCATTTGTTTAAAAAAGTCATTCATCAAAATGGCAAAATAACCCAACATTGTGTACGTACTATACATGCAGAACAAAATGCTATTTGCCAAGCTGCAAAAAATGGAACGCCAATAAAAGGTGCTACATTATATTGTAAAATGACTCCTTGCAGAACATGTGCTATGTTAATTATTAATTGTGGAATAAAAAAAGTTGTTTGCCAAAAAAAGTATCATGCGGGGGAAGAGTCTGAAGAAATGTTTAAAAAAGCAGGGGTAAAACTAGTGTTTAAGAGTAAAAAAATAGAAAAATACAAAAACCAGTAATAATTACTTTATTTATTATTTTGCAAGCAGCTTAGTAAGCTATTGTGAATATCACCAGCTCCCAAACCTAAAATAAAGTCTCCTTTTTTTGCAAGCTTTTCAATATCTTTAAAAGCGTTTTTAACAGAGTCAGTACAAATGGCATTATTACTTTTTGCATTTATTTTTTTTGCTAAAAATTTATTGTTTATACCTTTTATAGGGGCTTCTCTAGCAGCATAAACAGGACTTATGTAAACTTTAAAAGCTTTTAAAAAGCTTGTAGAAAATTCATCAGCTAATTCTTTAACTCTAGAAAACGTGTGGGGCTCAAAAATAACCCAAATTTTATTATTAGGAGAACATAATTTATTTGCAGTATTTATTGTTGCTTTTAATTCGGTAGGATGGTGTGCGTAATCACTATAAACTTTAGTTCCTCTTTTTGTTTTTCCAATTAATTCAAATCTCCTCCAAGTACCCAAAAAATTAGAAAGAGCCTTTTTAGCTAAAGAATAAGAAAATTTATTTTTAAGCAAAGTTTTTGCTGTAGCTAAAGCAGCAGCAGCGTTTTGTTTATTATGGTCTCCAGGTACTTTAAGCAAGGGTACTTTGTTTAAAAAAGAATAATAATCTACTACTGTGAAATTTTTAAGTTTATTAATTAAAGGTTTAGTATTTTTATCCTTAAAATTTAATATTATTTTTTTACCTTTTGTTTGTTTTATTAGTTGTAAAAAAGCACTTTGTACATCGTTTAAATCTTTATAATAATCTAAATGTTCTGCTTCTATATTTGTAATTACTAGTAATTCTGGACAAAAATTAAGAAAGTGTCTTTTGTATTCGCAAGCTTCCACAAGCAAATAGTTTGTTTTTTTAATTGAGGGTACATAATTGCTACCCTCGGAGTTTAAAATAGAACCTACTATAGTTTCGTGATTAAAATTATGTTGTTTTAAAATTGCATGAATCATTGCTGTAGTAGTGGTTTTACCATGTGTTCCCGATACAGCAATAATATTCATTTGGTTACTAAAAAACCCCAATGCTTCAAAATAGCTTTTTGCTTTACCTGTTTTTAGTGCTTTATTTAATAAAGCAGGCCCAAGTTTATGCCATGCTACAGAATATACATATAAATCAGCAGTTTTATCTAAAAGCTTAGGGGAATTACCTATTTTAATATCTACACCTTTATCGTAAAGTTGTTGCAAAGTTTTTTTACTTGTTACATTATTTATTCCAGAAATACTATACCCTTTATTTAAAAGCATTTTTGCAAGAGCAGAAATACCTACCCCACCTATACCTATAAATTGTATTTTTTGTATGTTTTTAAAAAACAACTCCACAAAACAATTATATATCAAAACTTGATAATACAAGCTAATTAACAAAAAAGTAGAAATATTATATAAGGAATAAAT
>CAYSYH010000013.1:0-15632 GCA_964435455.1 uncultured Candidatus Saccharibacteria bacterium
AAATAACCAAAAAAATATAAAACATAAGCTCCAAGTAAGGAACCTAGGGTAGAGGATAGTATGATACCCAATACAGAAAAAGTACCTTGTGTAGATAAAAAACCTGCTAAAGGTAGAACTAACTCACTAGGTATTGGCGGAAAGATGTTTTCTATAGCAATAATAGCAATTATTCCAGGATAACCAAAAAATGTAATTAAGCTAAATATTAAATCTGCTAATGAAGATAAAATATAATTGAGCATATTTTTTTAAATTTAACGTTATCATTATACAATAGTAATATAAAAAGTGTAAAATATAATAGATTATGGAAAATAAAATTAAAAAATCCCCTACCCTATTTGTAGTAGCAACCCCTATAGGCAATAAAGAAGATATAAGCTTTAGAGCTGTAAAAACTTTTAAAAGTTGTTCTGCAATAATTACAGAAAATCAAAAAACAACTAAAAAACTATTAAGTATTTTAGGAATTAGAAACCCTAAAAAATTTATAACTTTAGGAGATTTCAATAACAAAAATATAACAAAATTTATTGAATTTATAAATGAAAACAAACAAGTTGCCCTAGTATCCGAAGCAGGGACTCCATTAATATCGGATCCAGGATTTAAATTAATAAATTATATAAGAAATGAAAAAATAGATATTAATATAGAAGCAATACCTGGAGCAAGTGCATTAACAACATTTTTAAGTATTTCTGGACTGCCTACAGATAAAGTACTGTTTTTGGGATTCTTACCTAAAAAGCCTCAAAAAAGGAAACAAATACTTTTAAATTTAAATGAAATAAATACATTAATTAAAACCACGTTTGTTCTACTTGAAAGTAAATACAAAATTATAAAAACGTTAACACAAATTAGTAACTTATACCCACAAGCAAAAATATCCATAGGAAAAGAACTTACAAAAATACATCAAAGAGTGTATTATGGAAACATAAAAGATATAATAAAAGAAATAAAGAAAGATAAAATAAAAGGTGAGTTTATAATACATCTGTCCTTATGAAAATAAACAAGATTTATGCTAGAAAAATATTAAACTCTTTGGGTGATTGGACAATAGAAGTTACATTAGAATCCTCTAAAAATACTGCTAAGGCAAGCGTACCCCACGGTGAATCAACAGGGCAATACGAATCTCAAGTTGTATCTGTAGATAAAGCTTTAGAAAATCTTAAATTAATACACAAAGATTTGATAGAAGATGATTTTTTTTCTATTCAAGAGTTTGATACAAGATTAAATTCCTTAGATGGAACTGCAACAAAAAGCAATTTGGGAGCTAATTTAATACTGGCCCTATCTATTGCATTTACTAAACTTATAGCCAAAGAAAAAAATAAAGAAGTATATAAATATATTTCTAAAATTACAAATAAACAACCTAAGTTGCCTAAATTTATGCTTTTGATTTTTGAAGGAGGAAAACATGGGAGCCCAAAACTTACAATACAAGAGTTTATGCTTTTAGTAGATAATATAGAAGATGCGCAAAAAATTGTAAAAAAATATAAAAATTATTTATCAAAAAATAATCTTTTTACAGGATATGGATTAGAGGGAGCTTTTACAAGTGCCCAATTTAATGACAATGATGTATTAGAGTTATTATCAAAAATAAATCCCGAACACGGAATTGCCTTGGACGTGGCTGAATCTTCAAGAAAAGGTAAGCCTCTGGATTTTGAAAATATTATAAAAAAATTTAATATAAAATCTATTGAGGACCCCAAAAATGAAAAGGATTATAATTCGTGGAAAGAATTTTATTCTAAATGGGGAAATAAAATTATGGTAGTAGCAGATGATCTAACAACAACAAACAAAACTTTAATTGAAAACGCACAAAGAGAAAATCTAGCAAATTCTGTTATTATAAAGCCTAATCAAGTAGGAACAGTTACAGAAACATTACAAGCAATAGAACAAGCAAGAATGCAAAACTGGAAGATAATAGTTTCACATAGAGGGGGAGACACAAATGATTCTTTCATTGCAGACTTATCTGTAGGTGTTGGTGCAGATTATGTAAAATTTGGAGGTCTACAAAGGGGAGAAAGAATAGCTAAATATAATAGGATGTTAAAAATAAAGCAAAATCTAAGTATAGATAATTTAGTATCTAGTATTTTATAGGTTATACAGACAAAAATCTTGTCCTGTGGGATTTTCTAAAATTGTTATTTCTTCAGGTTTTAAGTTTTCAAAATAAGCTCTTAAAGCTTTCATTGAATTATTAGAAGCGCTTAAAACCGCACTTGCCTTTTCTTTTTTTAATACATATACTAATTCTTTAATAAAAGGTAAAACTCTATAATAAACCATTTGTACAGATTCACCTAAAGGAGGAGGGTAATCCCAACTTCTTCGGTAAAGAACCGCTAATAAAGGATTCTTTTTTAGCATTTCTTCTTTACTGGTACCATTTAGTGCACCATAGTTACGCTCTTTTAAACGCCACTCAGTAATTGGTGTATATTCACGATTTCCCATAGCATGTTTAAGAGTTTGTTGAGACCTTACCTGATCACTTTGAAAGTAATAATCAAAGGACATGTTTTTTAATAAAGGCGCTAAAGCTTTAGCTTGCTCTATACCTAGATTTGTTAAAGGTGTAGAATCCCTCCAACCGCTATGTATCCTTTTAATATTATCCTCACTTTGACCGTGTCTAAATAAAACAATAAAAGGCTTTTTGTTGGGGTCCCCTTTAGGTAAGGTTTTTCCTTGTGTTTTACCTGGATGTTTTAAACTAGATATAGCAGCCTTAGCATTAAAAGTATAAAATTTATTTAACCTATCTTTAGGTATTTTGTTTATTAATATATTAGATATCATAACTTTTTTTTATGTTTTTCGTATTCTGCAACATAAATCAAATGGCGGGTTCTATCAATGACATCTGGACTAACAGAAATGCTTGTAACCCCCCAATCAATTAGCATTTTAGTAAGCTCCGGATAGGTAGAAGGAGCTTGTCCACATATAGAACAAGTAATACCATTTTTTACAGAAGTAGTAATTATTTTTTTTAAGGCCCATAAGACAGCAGGATTTAATTCATTATAAACGTTAGCTACTCGTGAATTATCTCTATCTACACCTAAAACAAGCATAGTTAAATCATTAGATCCAATAGATACCCCATCAATGCCTTCCTTAATAAATTCTTCTAAAAGTATGACATTACTAGGTATTTCAGCCATCATCCACAGTTTAAAATCGGCGCTTCTTCTTAAACCTGCAGCACCTACTATTTTTTTAACTTCTCTTAATTGCTCAACGGTGCGTACAAAAGGTAGCATTAAATGTAGGTTTTTATAACTATGCTTATTCCTTACCCTTTTTAAGGCCTCTAATTCTAAATTAAATACTTCGGAATCTTCAATATATCTAGATACACCTCTAAAGCCTATTAAGGGGTTTTCTTCATCATTTTCGTATTTCTCACCACCTTTTAAAGACTTATATTCATTTGTTTTAAAATCTGTAGCTCTATAGATTACTGGACGAGGATTAAAGTTTTTTGCAAACTCTAATAAACCTTCTTCTAACTTTTTTATAAACACTTCCTCCTTACCCTCTTCAATAAACTTTCTAGGATGCTTACCTATGTTAGCTATCATAAATTCAGCTCTCAGTAAACCCACACCATCTACTCTTTTTTTAGACATTTCCTTAGCTAATTGAGGTTCTCCCAAATTTAAATATAGCTTTGTAGCAGTTTTTTCATCTTTATATTCATAAAGTATTTTCTTTTCACCTAGTTCTTTTGTTTTATCACCTGCGTATATCAGACCTTTATATCCATTTACTGTAACAACTTCACCTTCTTTTAAAAATTTAGTAGCATGCTCTGTACCTACTACACAAGGTATTCCTAACTCTCTACTAACAATAGCCGCGTGGGATGTTCTACCACCCTTATTCGTAACGATAGCAGAAGCCTTTTTCATAGCAGGCACATAATCTGGATCCGTCATATCCGTAACTAAAATATCACCTTTTTTAACTTTGTTTAACTCTTTAGGACCTTTGAGTATTTTAACTTTACCTACACCAATACCTGGAGAAGCACTAATTCCAGAAACCAACAAATCTTTGTTACCAATATCTAAAGTAATATCTTCTGTTTTTATATTTAATGTTGTTACAGGACGACTTTGTACTATATATAAAGATCCTTTTTCTAAGGCCCATTCAATATCTTGAGGCTTACCATAATGCTGTTCAATTTTAGCACCTAATTTAGCTAAATGTTGTATATAGGTGTCAGAAAGTTTTTGTTTTTTTTGATATTCTTTAGAAACTTCTACCTTTCCAGAATAAGTAAATTGCCATGTTTGTTTAACTATATTCTTAGACAATATTTTAAAATCCTTTTTTGATACTAAATATTGGTCAGGAGTAAGCTCTCCAGATACAATGGGCTGCCCCAAACCATATGCTGCTTCAATAGATATATGAGAAAGGTTATTAGTTAAGGGATTTATTGTAAACATAATACCCGAAACCTCGCTTTGAACCATTAATTGTACAGGTACAGCAATACCTACTTTAAAATGATCAAAACCTTGCTCTTCTCTATAATATATAGCTCTGGCACCAAACAAACTAGCCCAACATTTTTGAACATATTTTAAAACCTCTTTATAACCCCTTACTTCTAAAAAAGTATCCTGTTGACCAGCAAAAGATGCATCAGGCAAATCTTCTGCTGTAGCAGAAGAACGTACTGCAACTAATCTACCGTGGTTTCCACAAAGTTCTCTATATGCCTTTTTTATTTGATTAGCTACTTCTGTAGGCATTTCAGCTTTTAAAATAGCGTTTTTAATATTTTTTGCAGCATTTTCTAACTCTATAGAATTTTGTATATCTAAATCTTCTAGTTCTGTTTTTATTTTATGTTTTAATGACCCATATTCAACAAAATCAAAATAAGCCGTAGATAATACTACATATCCATTAGGTACGGGAATTCCAGCATTATACATTTCCCCCAAATTAGCTCCTTTACCCCCGGCTAAAGGCAAGCTTTTTTTAGATAATTCTTTAAAGAATGATATATATTTTTTTGAGGCAGGCATAATATATTTTAAATTTAATACATACAAATTATACTATTTTTTAGAATTATTTTTATAAATTGGAAGAACAAAATAAAATTCTGAACCTTTTCCCAATTTAGATTTAAAACCAATTTTTCCATGGTGCTGTTCAACAATTCTTTTAGTAATTACTAAACCCAAACCAGTGCCAATAGATGTTTTTGTTGGTATAACATCTCCTTGCTCAAACATTTTAAAGAGTTTTTTTTGAGCAGAATTAGAAATGCCAATACCTGTATCTTTGACAGAAAATTTTACAGATGTGCCTTTTAGTAAATTTACTTCTACTTTTATAGAACCTTTCTTAGTATATTTAGTAGAATTAGATATTAAGTTATCTATAGCTCTAGCAATAAGTTCTTTATCAAAAGGGAACACTATAGCCTTTTTTGGTAACTTAATTACATATTTTAATCCACGTTTTTCTAGCAAAGGCCTAAAAAACTCTAACCTGTTTTTTACAAATGTAACAAAGTCTTGTTCAGTCAAAACTATTTCAAATTTGCCTCTCTTCATTTTGGCGATATCTAATATATCATTTACACTTTCTAACATTTTTTCGGAGCGGTTTTTTATTTCGGACAAAAGTTCTTTCTTTTTTGTGGAGCTTAACTCTCGTTCTCTCTTTACTAAAATATCTGAGGTACCCCTCATTACAGTTAAAGGTGCTCTTAAATCGTGAACCAACATATTCATATAATCTTCACGCATCAATTCTAATTTTTTTAATTTTGTAGTATTTTCTATCGTTACTAAACAAAAACCATTTATAAAATTAAAAGTAAATCTTAAGTATTTATGTCCAATTTTTAAATCGGGCAATTCTTGAGATTTATGAGTTTTTATTACATCAATTACTTGCTTATATAAGTTTAAATGCTCTAATTTTTTCTTTAGAAGAACTTTTTTTTGATTAGCAGTTTTATTATGAGGTATTTCCAAAAAAGTGTAAGTATTATTATTTGCAAAAACTATTTCTTCTTGGGAGTTAATAAACACAAAGCCATCATAAGCGTTAAATAATTCTCTAGAAGACAAGCAAACTTTGTTTTTATATTCATTATAAATAGCAAGGGAATCTGTAAACAAACCAGTTAAAAAGGTAACCAAATCATTATGTGAAAATTCTAACGTAGAGTGAAAAGAAAGAGTAAAATATAAATTTTTTCTTTTTTTAAAAGGAATGTTTATATTTACAAAATCAAAAGGGGTTTTTTGAGAACTTTTATTAAGTACCCCTCCAAAAGAGCTTTCCTTTATATTTAATTTATCTATATCCTTTAATTTCTCTTTTTTAACTAAGTATTCCAATGAGTGTTTTTTATGGTTTCTAATATATTCAGCACTTATAGTGTCATTTATATAATTTAGATATATTAAATTTTTTTTAGAATCTAAATAATAAACGCTAAATAAGGTAAAGGGTATAAAATCACTTAAATAATTTAAAACTACAGGCAAAACATCTTCAACAAAATATTTATATTTTTGAGAAGATTCTTTTAAATGATCTAATATTGCAAGTTGATAATATTGGGCATTTAAAAAAAACAATATGCTTTTGTTTTTTTCTTGATGCAAGGATTGGTTTTTTTCAATATATTTATATTTAAAATATAAATATAAAATTAAGATTAGTAATAAAATATTTATTGCTAATAAATAGTAATTAGGGGCAGATGCAGATATCATATTATAAATTTACCTAAAAAATACTATTAATGCTTTAGTAAAGAATCTACTTTTTCACCTAGTTCTTCTGGTACAATTCTATGTTTTGGTATAAAATCCTCTGCACCTAAAGCTAAGGCCTTGTCTATATTTTCATCAGTAGCATAGTTAGTTAACATAATTACTTTAAATCCAGAAGTTCTACTATCCTCTTTTAATTCTTTTAATATAGAGAGTCCATCTTTACTGGGTAATTGAATATCTAAAATAATTAAATCGGGCTGAAATTTAGCTGCGGTTTCTACTACGTTTGAACCTTCTGTGAGTAATTGCAAAGTATGACCCCTTATCTCTAGCTCAGTTTTGTAAAGGGTAGCTATAGAAGTATCATCTTCTATCAATAAAACTTTGCTCATATTTATCAATAAAATTAACTACGTAAATTTAGAATATCACATGTACAGAAAAAGTTCTATACTTATTAATTTTGTTTTTCTACAAAGTCTAAAAAATTTAGCAATAAAAACCTAATAGTTAAAGGTCCTAAACCACCTGGAGAAGGAGAAACAATATTTAAATGACTAATATCTTCATCTAAATCTAAATCCCCCACAGTTTTAGAATCTAAAGTACCATAACCAAAATCTATTACAGAAGCTCCCTTCTTTAATAAATGAGGTTTTAAAATTTTAGGTACACCTGTTGCAGAAATAACAACATCGGCATCCTTAATAGATTTTTCTAATTTTGGGGAAAATTCGTTTAAAGAATAAACCGTTGCGCCTCTATTTATTAAATATGCAGCTACCGGCCTACCCACTAAAGTACCTTGGCCCAAAACAACATATCGTTTACCTTTTATCTCAAGCTTATATGTATTTAACAAAAAATCTAAAGACCTCACTACAGGAGGCATAAAATCGGTAAATAAGTTTAAAGAAAAACCTCCATAATTTTTATCTGTAAAAAAATCTATATCTTTTTTTGGATTTATCCTTGTTGATATATCTGCAAACGTATATTTTTCGGGAAATGGGTATTGTACAATGATACCACCTATTAAAGGATCATGATTTAAAGTCTCTAAAGTATCATAAACTTTATTCTTTGAAGTTTTTTCATTAAAATTAAAAACTTTAACATCTATATCGTATTTACATGCTATTTTAGTTTTTAAATCTATAAACTTATCCGAAGAAGGAGTAGTAATAAGCTGAACAATAGCAATACTTTTATCGGTCTCTACTTTTTCACATTTATTTTTTAGTATTAAGTCTAATTCCGAAAAAAAATTAGACCCTTTAAATAACAACATACAAAAGAAAGTTTAATAAAAAAATGTCCTAAAATCAAATTTTATATATTTTTTACTGTAATAACAGTAAAAAACAAATATAAATTAAATGATAAAATAAAAATATGAATAATAAAAATTTGGGAAATAAAGGAGAAGATTTAATTACAAAATATTGCCAAAATATTAAAGGGTTTAAAATACTACATACTAACTATAAATGCCAAAAATTTGGGGAACTTGATATTGTAGCACAAAAAGAAAACACCCTAATATTTGTGGAAGTAAAATCAAGAAAAACAAATGCTTTTATGGAAATATATGAACAATTAGATAATAGGAAAATAAAAGCATTAATAAGGGCTATAAAATATTACATACTTAAAAATAAAGTAACAAACAAAACATATAGATTGGATTTGGCAACATATAACGATACTACCAAAGAAATAAAATACTACGAAAATATTTATAACGAATGAAATAATAACAATCCCCAAGTATTGACATAATAAGCAAGAAGTAATAAGGTTTAAAAGAAATTTTTAAACACTATGGATATAAGAAATTGCGCAATTATAGCCCATGTAGACCATGGAAAAACTACACTAGTGGATGCCTTGCTAAAGCAAAGCAATGTATTTAGAGAGAACGATTCTTTACAAGATAGGCACCTTATTATGGATTCTAAAGATCAGGAAAGAGAAAGGGGTATAACAATATTAGCTAAAAATACAGCTATAAAATATAAAAGCACTAAAATTAATATAATTGATACACCAGGACACGCTGATTTTGGAGGTGAAGTAGAAAGAACTTTAAATATGGCTGAAGGAGCACTATTAATTGTAGACGCTGCCGAGGGACCTATGCCCCAAACAAGATTTGTATTAAAAAAAGCTTTGGAGCTTAGTTTAAAAGTTATTGTAGTGATAAACAAAATTGATAAAAAAAATGCAGATATATCAAAAACTATAAAAGATACCGAATCTTTATTTTTAGAAATAGCCCTTACAGAAGAACAACTAGAATTCCCTATATATTACGCCATAGGAAGAGAAGGAAAAGTGTGGGAAGAAATACCTAAAAATATTCAAGAACAAGCTACAGTAGAACCGTTGTTAAAAGGAATTATTAAATATATTCCTAAACCAAATATAAAACAAGGCAAATTCCAAATGCTAGTAAATAATTTGGATTCAGACCCTTATAAAGGCATATATATAATTGGAAAAATTAAAAGAGGAAGTATACAAAAAAAAGATAAGGTAATACTCTTAAAAAATGGTAAAAACACAACACAAAATATAGAAGGAATATATGTAAATGAAGGGTTAAAAAGAGTAGAAGTAAATAAAGCACATGCTGGAGAAATAGTGGCTATAACAGGTATAAAGGACGCAGAAATTGGGGATACTTTAGCAAGCCCAGAAAGTCCAGAAAGAATTCCCTTCATTAAGATACAAGAACCTACTATGAAAATAAGAATACAAGCAAACACATCTCCATTTAGCGGTAGAGAAGGAAAATACGTTACCTCAAGAAACCTTCTTTCTAGAATAAATAAAGAATTACAAACAAATGTAGCTATGAAAATGGAAATAGACAACGATGCATTTTTAATATCTGGAAGAGGAGAGTTACACTTATCTGTTTTTTTAGAAGACTTAAGAAGAGAAGGATATGAGGTAGAAGTAGGAAAACCCCAAGTAATAACAAAAGAAGACAAAAATGGAAACAAAATGGAACCCATAGAAGAATTAGTAATTTTCTTAGAAGATACCTATACAGGAAATATAACTAGTTTAATACTAAAAAGGGGAGGAATTTTAAAAGAACAAACACCTACCCCAGATAATAGAACAAAACTAGTTTTTGAAATACCCACAAGAGGATTGCTAGGTTTGAGAACTAAACTAATGTCTATATCTAAAGGAACTGCCGTAATAAACTCTTCATTTTTAAGGTTTGATAAAATAAAAAATAACACACAAAAATTACGGGGGGGCGTTTTAATAGCAAGCCAAACAGGTAAGGCTAGCTCTTACGGATTAAATATTGCGCAAGGAAGAGGTATAACCTTTATAAGTCCAGGTGAAGAAGTTTATGAAGGAATGATTGTTGGGTTAAATTCAAAAAAACAAGATTTAGATATAAATGTAACAAAAACCAAAAGAGCCACTAATATTAGAACGGGAGGCTTAAAAGACGAAGGAATAATATTAACCCCGCCAAAAAAAATGACTTTAGAAGAAGCTTTAAATTTTATAGAAGAAGATGAATTATTAGAACTAACCCCCCAAAATATACGGCTAAGGAAAAAAATATTAAAAAGCGGGTTACGAAACAAAGCAAACAGAAATGTCTCAAAATAAATTACCTAAAGAATTTTTACAGATATTAAAAAATACATACCCCAATAAATGGCAAAGCATATTAAAAATATTAGAAACAAAAAAACCAACAACTTTTAGGGTTAATGTATTAAAAGAAAAATCCCCAAAAAAAATTTTAAATAGTCTAAAAAAACAAGGGTTTAAAATAAGAGAGGGTATTATTAAAAATAGTTATATTATTTTAAATAATATAAGTATTTCAAATACAAAAGAATTTAAAGAAGGACTTATATATGTACAAGAATTATCTAGCATGCTTCCACCTATTATATTAAACCCTAAAAAAGAAGAATACATATTAGATATGACAGCAGCCCCAGGAAGTAAAACTACACAATTAGCTTATTTATCAAACAACAAAGCTAAAATACTAGCTATAGAAAAAAATAAAATAAGATATAAAAGGTTAAAATATAATATTAAATTACAAAAAGCTAAGGTTAAAACGTTAAATATAAATGCCATAATATTAAATAAAAAATTCCCAGAGTTTAATAATTTTTTTGACAAAATATTGCTAGATGTACCATGCAGCTCCGAAGGTAGGTTTACTATAAATAAAAAGAAAACTTACAAATATTGGAACTTAAGAAAAGTAAAACAAATGCAAAAAACCCAAAAAATACTCATTAATAAAGCTATTCAAATGCTAAAACCAGGGGGTGTGCTTGTATATTCTACATGCACTATAAATACTAAAGAAAACGAAGAAGTAATAGAATGGATACTAAACAAATACCCATCTTTAAAATTACAAAAAATAAATATTAAAAATTTAAATAAATATGTTGAAAAAGGAAAAACCGTAAATACAAAAAAAACTATTAGAATAGTTCCAAATAATATATTTGGAGGTTTTTACATAGCAAAAATAAAAAAAATAACAGATAATAAATAAAAAAATACCGCAAGAAAAAATGTAATCTTTAGTATTTTAAATTCTTTATTAAAAAAACCTACTACCGAACTTACTATTAGTATATTGTATAAAGAAATTAAGTTACCCAAAGAAGCCCCTATATTTTGTAAAGCTAAAGAATTTATAGGATCTTCTAAAGCACTTAAACTTATATTAGAAAATAAAATATTAGATACAGTTGCACTACCTGCTAAAGAGGCCCCCATTAAACCTAAAAAACCAGGTAAAAAATAATTTAAAAAATGACCATAAGGTATTTTGTTAGAGATAAGCGACACAAAATAAAATATATTAGAAGATGTAACATCTAAAATACTATTATTAGAGGAATTAAAAAAATAACCGTATTTAGAATAAACCATTAACTGAGTTAATGAAATTATTAAAAATAAAGTTATAAATATTTTTTTTATTTTATGAAATGATTCATCAAATAACCTTTTTAAACCAAAATTCTTACCTAAATAAAAATATAAAAATATCCCAACTATTAAAAAAGCAAAGCCAGGAGAAAATAATGGATTAAATTGTAAATTTAATTCTACATTTTTAAATTCCTGTAAACTTAATAATGCATAGGATTTAAAAAAATCAATAGAAAATATTTTTTGAAAGGACAATATAACAACCAATAGTACATAAGGTAAAAATGACAAAAATACCTTTTTCCTATTTAACTCGACAATATTATTTTTAAAAAGGTTAATAAAAAAATCACGTTCATAAATAAGAATAAAAACAAACAAAGAAAGCAAAGGAGATATTATAGACGCTAAAGATGCATCTAAAAAATATATAGTAAAATACATTAAAAATGTCAAAGAAATTCCAGAAATTATAGAGGGAATTAGATATTTTTTAAATTCAATAAAAGGTTTTTTTAAATCTTTTAAAATAAAAAAAACCATTATTATAGGTACAAAAGAACTAATAAAAATATGATATAGGGCATTTTTTAACGCAATTTGTCTAGCTAATTGATTTATAGGAATGTTTAAATATTCAGCTATTTGGCCAGAGGGAACAGTTAATAATATACCTTTATTTATAGGAACACCAACAGCTCCAAAACTTACAGCTACACTATCACCTAATAAAGATATAATTATTGAAGTAATAGGACTTAAACCCAAAGATATTAATAAAGGAGCAGATAACACTGCAGGCAGTCCAAATCCTGCAATACCCTCTATAAAAGAAACAAAAAACCAGGCAATAACTAACATACTAATAACTTTATCTTTAGAAGATTTAGAAATAGTTAGCTTAACGGTTTTAAATAGTCCCGTATAGTCCAAAATAGAAATCAGAGTTAACGCCCCAAATAAGATAAAAACTATTTCAAAAGTAGAAAAAAAAGACTTAATAAAAGCAGCTACAAATACCTTAATAGGCATATGCCAAAAAAAGGCGGACACAAACAACATTAAAATAAAGGCATATAAGGAAGATAAAAATAAAGTGAATCTAGCTAATAGAACTAACAAAAAAAATGTTAATAAAGGAAAAATAGCTATAAAAAAAACAAATAAATCAAGATTAACGGGCATATAAAAAGTATAATAAAAAAAGGGTTTTAAATCTATATAAATTAATAATATACTCTTCGTTGCTTATTTAGCTCATACAATATAATACCTACTGAAACAGACAAATTTAAGCTCTGAACAAAACCAAACATAGGTATTTTAAGTAAAATATCCGAGTTTTTTAATACATAATCAGTAATACCCGTTTTTTCATTACCAAAAACGATAGCAATATCCTTTAAACTTAAAGATACATCCCAAATATTTTTTGAATCTCTATGCAAAGATGTAGCATAAATCTTTTTTTTATTTTCTTTTAGATATGAAATACACTCTTTTGAGGAATTCCATATTGTATAGTGTAACCATTTATTCGCAGAAGCAGAGGATTTTTTTCCTAATAAAAGAGGATTAAATCTTTTTTGTTTAGAAAAAACTAAATGTATATCCCTAACCCCAAAAGCGTCACAATTTCTAAAAGAGGCTAATACATTATGAGGATCAAAGATATCTTCAAAAACAATACTAACATCTTTCCAAGTATTGTTTAAAACCGTATTTATCTTTTTTTTACGAGAGCTTTTAGTATAGAAAACCGTGTCCCAGATATCTTTAACCATAAATTAAGAGAATTTAAGTGGTGACCCTACCGGGATTTGAACCCGGGTTACCAGGATGAAAACCTGGCGTCCTAGACCAGACTAGACGATAGGGCCCCAATAAATATGGTGAGTCGGGAGGGGATCGAACCCTCGACACCCTGGTTAAAAGCCAGGTGCTCTACCACTGAGCTACCGACCCACTTAAAGCAAATACATATATAATATAAAGTTTATATAAATGTACGCAAAAGATTATACCAAATTATAGATTATGTGCAAAAAATACATTAAATATAAAATGCCTAGCAGCTGTTAAACCACTAGGCATCCTCACTTACCTAAATAATGGTAATATACTACTTTAAGTAACTATCTATTACATTTTTAAAGGTAGAAAATGGTTGAGCCCCTACTACCTTTTGCCCTTCAAATTCTTTACCATCTGGGTTAGTTTTTCCAATAAAAAATGTTGGAGTACCTGTAGCTCCTAAACTTTGTGCATCTTGCAAATCTTTAGCAACCTCATCTTTATATTTTTTAGAGGTTAAACAAGATTTAAAATTATCAGAATTTAAACCTAAATCTTTAGCGATAGATACTAATCCTTCTTCGTTAATACCTACACCATTTGCAGGTGTTCTATTAAAAATCTCATCATGGTACTTAAAAAATGTAGCATCTCCCCCTTGCTCTCTAGCACACTCAGCAGCAATTGCCTCTGTAGTGGCAGCAGGTTCATGAAAACCTAAAGGTAAATCCCTGTATACTAATCGTACCTTTCCTGTATCTATGTATTCTTTTTTAATCTGTGGCAAGGTGTTTTTAAAAAACCTCCCACAAAAAGGACATTCAAAATCACTAAATTCAACAATTGTAACAGGGGCTTTTGGATCTCCCATCATAGGATCATCATCTATAGAGACCATTTGTTTAATATTAGCTTGCTGTTGATTATTAGGAGTGGGTGCATTACCAAGATCATTTTGTTGTTGAACATTTTTAGCTTGATTTGGAGCAGAATTAGACTTAGGAGACATCCTTTCTGCATAATAAATAATAGAAGCGGCTATTAATATAGCTGATATCAATATAGTAAAAGCTAAAACATTGGATTGTGAGGTTTTTTTATTTGGAACAGATCTAGATTGCATAATTATTTAAATTTAATTTAGTAAGTTTAGTAAATTATCCTGTAAATTTAACAATTTGTCTACATTTATATTTAAGCTTGTTTCAAAAGAAAGCAAAGAGGCTGAATAAAAATAAAAAATAATACCCAAAAATAAAAACAAAAGGGCAGAAATAATATTGGTACTATGTATAAAAATAACTTTTGAACCTATAGAAATTTTTAACAATTTACCTTTTACAAAAATTTTTTTAAGGTAATTACTCTTATCTACACCAAAAGCAATTAAAAGAAAAGGGGTTAAAATACCTAAAGTATAAAAAAACATTAATATTGTAGCAAAAAACCTACTTTGGGAAGAGCCTGCCAAAGTAGCAATAGCACCGAGTATAGGCCCAGAACAGGTACCTAAAGATAAGGCTGAAATAAAACCAAAGCTAAAAGAAGATAAATAATTATACTTTTTAAATCTTGCCTTTTGCAAAAAATTCAAATGTGGTAATAAGTTAGAACCAATTAAAGTTAACAATGAGACTAAAATAAAAAATATTCCTAAAGATTTAAAAAGTATTTTACCCCACTTTAAAAAGAAACTAAAAATAAATGCCGAACCTATGCCTAGAGGAAGAGCTAAAATTAAAACCCCTAAAGAAAAAAACAAAGTATTTAAAAATAAGGATTTCTTGCTTTTAAAAATCAATGCAAAAAATGAAGGCAACAAGACTCCGCTACAAGGGCTAAGTAAAGAAAGCACACCACCTAAAAAACCTATAAGCAAGAATAAAAAATAATAAAGCATATAAAGAAGATTAATATATTAAGAGAATATTGTAAAGATATATATGGTGCCGAGGAGAGGACTTGAACCTCCACGGGAAAATCCCACATGGTCCTAAACCATGCGCGTCTACCAATTCCGCCACCCCGGCAATATATAAACATAAATATTATACAGATTTATAAAATTCT